>URQD01000013.1:0-42504 GCA_900549905.1 uncultured Collinsella sp.
CGGGTGCCCTACCGGGAGTAGCGTCGAAGGTTGACAAAACTATAGGAACACCCAACTGCCGCCCCAAACGACTAGGTCGGATTTGGGGCGCGCCTGTCCCTGGGGTATCATGGCTTGGTTGATATATCCGCATTTACGCGCCTTGTAGGAAGGGGCTGCGTCCATGGCTTTTGAGCCCGCTCAACATAGCTTTATCACGCTCGAGGGCGTCGACGGTGCCGGCAAGTCCACGCAGGCGCGCCTGCTTGCTCGCGCGCTCGAGCTCGCTGGCCACCAGGTTGTGAGCCTGCGCGAACCGGGCGGCACCGCCATCAGCGAAAAGATCCGCGCCCTGCTGCTCGACCCCGCCAATATGGCGATGGGCGATACCTGCGAGCTGTTGCTCTACGAGGCCGCGCGTGCCCAGCTGGTGCACGAGGTCATAGCCCCCGCCCTCGCTGCCGGCAAGGTGGTCCTGTGCGATCGCTTCTACGATTCCACGACCTGCTACCAGGCGTTTGCCGACGGCCTCGATCGCCAGATGGTGCGCGACGCCAACAACCTGGCCGTCGCGGGAACGCACCCGGCGCTCACACTCGTCTACCACATCACGCCCGAGCAGGCGGCGCTACGCATGGCAGCCCGTGGCGCGGCAGATCGCATGGAGGCTAAGGGCATGGCATTCCAGGAGCGTGTCTACGAGGGGTTTTGCGCAATTGCTGCCGAGGAGCCAAACCGCGTAAAGCTCATCGACGCCACTGCGACCGTCGAGGAAGTCTTCGAGAAGACGGTCGAGCAGGTTCGCGCGTATGGCCTCGACATTCCGCAGGAAGCCGTCGCCGCCGCGCTTGCCAAGGAGGCCGAGTAGCATGGCCCCCGCTCAGGCAAGCCTGCTGGCCAAGCTCGACACCCAAGAGCGCGTGCGCGACTTTTTGACCAATGCCGTCGCTAGCGGTCGCGCGTCGCACGCCTACCTGTTTTTGGGCGCGCCCGGCGCGGGCAAGCTCGACGCCGCGTGGGCGCTCGCCCAAGCCTTCCTGTGCGAGCAGGACGGCTGCGGCGCATGCGACAGCTGCGTGCGCGTCTCTCGACATACGCATCCCGACGTGCACTATTACACGCCCGAGAGCGCCACGGGTTACCTCATCGCCCAGACCCGCGAGCTGCTCGACGACGTGCCGCTGGCGCCCATCCGCGCCAAGGCAAAGGTCTACATCATCGACCGTGCCGAGCAGCTGCGCGCCAACACCGCCAACGCGCTGCTCAAAACGCTCGAGGAGCCGCCCGAGGGCGTCATGTTCATCCTGTTGGGTACCTCGGCAGACGTGATGCTGCCCACCATCGTGAGCCGCTGCCAGTGTGTGCCGTTTCGGCTGGTGTCTCCCACCGTGGCCGCGCAGGCCGTGAGCCGCGCCACCGGGCAGGATCCCGCGCGCTGCCGCATGGCCGTCGCCGTGGCGGGAAGCCCCACGCGTGGTATCGAGTTCCTCAAGAGCGCCGAGCGCCAGGACGCCCGTCGCCAGATGATCCGTGCCATCGACTCACTCATTGCCGCCGACGAGGCCGACGTGCTCAGTCGCGCCAAGTCGCTCATCGTCGCCGTTAAGGCGCCGCTCGCCGAGGTCAAGTCCACACAGGAAAAGGTGCTCGAGCAAAATGCCGACTACCTGTCGCGTGGAGCATTGAAGCAGCTTGAGGACCGCAACAAGCGCGAACTCAACGCGCGCGAGCGTTCGGGTATCATGGAAGCGCTGGCGAGCGCGCGGACGCTCATGCGCGACGTGCTGCTGACACTTCAGGACGAGGCGGCCGACGTCGTGAACGAAGACGTGCGCGACACGATCGGGCGGCTTGCCGCCGTGACGAATGTTGCGGGTGCCACCCGGGCGCTCGAGGCGGTCGCGACCGCCGAGCGCAACATCGCCAGAAACGTTACTCCCCAGCTGGCCATCGAGGTCATGCTGTTCGATATCAGGAAGGCACTGAAATGCCGTTAGTTGTACCCGTTAAGTTTACCTACGCCTCGCGCGACCTGTGGTTTGACCCGCGGGACCTGGATATCCTCGAGGCCGATTATGCCATTTGCTCCACCGAGCGCGGAACCGAGATCGGCTTGGTCACGGCCGATCCCTTCGAGGTGCCGCAAGACGAGATCGGTCAGCCGCTCAAGCCCGTGCTGCGCGTGGCGAGCGACATCGACCTGCAGCTTGCCGACGACCTGGCCATCCAGGGCGACGAGGCCATGGTCGACTTCCGCCGTCTGGTCAAAGAACTCGACCTCGAGATGAAGCCGGTGGGCGTCGAGTACCTGTTTGGCGGCGAGAAGGCCGTGTTCTACTTTGCGGCCGAGGAGCGCGTCGATTTTCGCCAGCTCGTCAAGGATCTGTCCTCGACGCTGCACATTCGCGTCGACATGCGCCAGATCGGCGTGCGCGACGAGACTCGCCTGGTGGGCGGCTATGCCCAGTGCGGCCAGGAGCTCTGTTGCACGCGCTTTGGCGGACAGTTTGAGCCCGTCTCGATCCGCATGGCAAAAGAGCAGGACCTGCCGCTCAATTCCTCCAAGATCAGCGGCGTTTGCGGCCGCCTGATGTGCTGCCTGCGCTATGAGTTCGAAGCGTACAAGGACTTTAAGAGCCGTGCGCCCAAAAAGAAGACGCTCATCGATACGCCGCTCGGCAAGGCGCGTATTCAGGAATATGACACGCCGCGTGAGCAGCTGGTGCTGCGCCTGGAGAACGGCAAGGTCTTTAAGGTCAACCTGGCCGATATGACCTGCTCGGAGGGCTGCAAAAAGAAGGCCGCCGAGCAGGGCTGCAACTGCCGCCCCGACTGCGTGACGCGCGACGTGCTCGAGCGCATCGAGTCGCCCGAGATGCGTCTGGCGCTTATGGAGCTCGACCGCGAGAACGGCGTCGACGTGGGCGATGGCCTGTCGAGCGCCGACCGTCTGGCCGGTACGTCGATGCCCAAGCGCCGTCGTCGCGATGCTGAATCCGATGCTCGCGCCGGTCAGGGGCAGGGCGAGGGCCGTGGCCGCGGAAAGGGCCGCAGCAAGGCCGAGGCGCCTGAGGTCGAGGATACCGCCGGTGGCCGTCGCCGCCGCAAGCGTGCGGGCTCTGCCGATGCCGGCGAGGCCGCAGCCGCCGGCAAGAACGGAGCTCGCGAGCGCGAGGTTCAGCAGCTCCAGCAGCAGAATCGCGGCGGTGGTATGAACCCCACGCGTCGTCGCCGCCGTCACCTGTCGAGCGAGGAGCGCGAGGATGCCTTCCGCGCCGCAGCTGCTCGCGAGGCCGGTGCCGCTTCCAAGGGTCCCTCGGGTTCCGATGCGCCTGCCGACAAGGGCGGCAAGTCACGTGGCGAGGATGAGCGCGCGCCGCGTCCGCGCCGTCGCCATTCCTCGGGCACGCAACAGAAGCCCTCAGTGCCCTCCGTTGCCGATCAGGTCTCGGATGGCGAGGTCAAGGTCACGCGCCGTCGTCCCGGAGATGGCGGGGGAGCGGCTGCCAAGGCTTCGCGTGGCGCCGCTCGCGACGAGCGCGAGCCGCGCGAGGATCGCGGTGGCGAGGGCTCGGCCGACCAAGGTCAAAAGCGTCGTCGTCGTCGCCGTTCCCGCAAGCCGCGCCAGGATGGTGGCGAGGGCTCGACCCCGTCTTCGGCCGCACCACAACCGCCCGCCGGCGAATAACGCCCGCGAGCGGATTTAACCCGCCTTACCCCAATCGCGTCGGGGTACCATAGCGCTGAATCAACAACCCTCCCTGCGACCGAACGTAGGGAGGGTTGTGTCTTGAAGAGCCATCTGAAAATATTGAGCCGTCTGCAGGGTGCCGGCGCCCTACCGTTTGCGGACGAATTGCTGCCGTTTGCCGAGCGGGCGGCACGCGAGGCACTCGAGGCATTGTCGCCAACGCGATGTGCCGGCTGCGAGCGCGCCGGTGCGCTTATTTGCCAAGACTGCCTGGCCGCGCTCACGCTCATCGACCCACGTCATAGCTGCACCCGATGCGGCGCCCCGTTTGGGGATTTGCTGTGCACTGAGTGTTCGGTCGAGGGCACGTCCTCGGCAATGGCGGAGGCGCTCGACCGCTGCCTGGCGTGCTCCGTCTATGCGCATCCGCTGCCGCGCATCATTAAAGCGTACAAGGACGCGGGCGAGCGACGCCTGGCGCCGTATCTGGCGGAGCTGCTCTACGACACCGCCCTGCATGCCCAGGTCGTAGCGCCCGATCGCTTAGGAGGTGTGCTGTCCGGTGCGGATGCGGTGGTGTTTGTGCCTGCGACGGCGGCAGCGTTTCGGCGGCGCGGTTTTGATCATATGGAGGCCATTGCGCGCCCATTTTGCGAGCTGTCGGGTGTTCCTCTGCTCGATGCCCTCGTCAAGTACGGGCATGGCGACCAGCGCGAACTCGGTCGTGAGGAGCGTCGCGAGCGTGCCCAAGGCATGTACGAGACGGTTGAGGACGTGCGCGGCCGCCGCCTACTGCTTATCGATGACGTTATCACCACGGGCGCGACCATGGCAGCAGCCTCGGCGGAGCTCAAGCGTGCCGGCGCTGCGGCAGTCGATGGCCTTGCTATCGCACGTGTTTGGTAGGGGTGGTTTTGTGGCAGTGAAGATTGAGCGGCGCAACGAGCCGACAGGCGAACAGCTAGCGGCTTCCGTAATCCTAACAGGCGCTTCAGCGCTGCGCATGATGCGCGCCGAGCGCCGGCAGATGGGCTATATCAGCTGGAAGGACCTTAATCCCGATGAAGAGCGCCGTGTGCTGTGCACGTCGTCGCCCTCGACCGAGGATATCTATCTTCCTGACTTGGTGCGAATTGGAGCCAAAAGTGGCGAGGTGCAAGAAGATCTGTGCTTGCTGGTGGGATCTGCGGCGCAGCGCCGCCGCATGCCTGGCGTAGGCTGGTCCGTGTGTTCCGGGTTGCCCGCCGGCTCGATTCTAGAGGTGGAACCGGGGGTGTACAGCCTATCTCCCGAGGCTCTTTGTGTTGCCGTTGCGCGCGAGGTCGGCTGCATCCAGGCGTTTGCCCTGGCCCAGGAGCTGTGCTCTAAGATTTCACTGAGCGACCGCGGGAAGTATCTGCCTCCCTACACCTCGCCTGTTACGAATAAACTTGCAAAGGACAAGGACCAGCCAGCAGACGTGGGCTACTTTGAAGTCGAACCGGTGCTGATGCCCGATCGTCTGGCAGATTATCTCGCGGTATACAAGGGGAACACGGCCAAACAACTGCAGCGTCTGTGTCCCTATCTTTCGGAAAACCTGCGCTCACCCATGGAGTGCATCATGCTCGCTTTGTTTTCGCTTCCGTTTTCCTATGACGGTTTTGCCTGCGGTCCCTTTAAGACCGACTACAAGATCGAGTTCGATGACCGCGCGCAGGCAATCTCGGGGATGCCTCATGCAGTTTGCGATGCGTATCAAGAGGCAGCCCGGTTTGACCTGGAATACAACGGTGAGCTGGGCCATTCGTCTCGCGGTGGGCGCATTCACGACGAAAAGCGTAATACGGGCTTTATAGCTATGGGGATCGAGGTCGCAACGGTCAATAACGAGATGCTCTGCGACATGGAGGCGATGGAGGCACTCGCATGGCGCATATACCAACGCATGGGCAAGCGGTACCAAAACCGCGTGGAGGCTCGTCGGAAGAAGCAAGACGCGCTGCTGAATACGCTCCGAGCATGTTTTGGGCTTAAGCCAGCATAGATGTTGGTTTTGAGAGGGGGTCTGTTTATAGGTGCTGTGCAAAAAGTGGCAAAAATGAGTACTGATACAAAATTAGTAACAGCAAAATCTGATATTTGCGGATCGAGAAACGGTAAAAATCGCGAAGATAATAAACAAATGTGGGAAATCAAGGCGCTAAGCAGGGCTAAATGAGCTCGAAACCGGCTCACGAGGTGGAAAATCGCTGCTACTAAATTGGTAACAGTACTCATATTTGCCGTTTTTTGCACACGGCCCCTAAAACGGGCGTCTCGAGGCTCCCCATAGGGGGCGACGAGCTCAATCTGGCCACGTGCAGCCCGTCCTGACCTGCGAAATCTGTACTCGCGATGCGAATGACGCCCCTAACCTTAAACTTTAGCTTGAACTTAGCTATAATGCGCTACGTTCCTACCAGGCTGTGGTTGCGGACGGACGAAATGCCCGTCCTAGTCCAAGACAGACGCGGTCAAAGGGATCCACGTAAGCGACCGCGTGCGCGCGGCGCGATCATGGCGCGTCCTAGATGTAAGCCGCACCGTCCGTTCTACTTTCTTTGGGGCAATACCGCCTCGCGGGCGAGCGGGCCAGTCGTGAGGGTGGCTGCGGCCTCCCGAGCAAACACCCCGGTGCGCAAGTGTGGGGTCAAATACCAGGTCAGCTGGTGGGAACAACCCGATATTCCGCGCAACGCACGGATCGTATACGACACAGAAGGCAGGGTAGTGGACATGGTGAGGGGCAGCTTGATGCACGCGGCTCGGTTAGGTGCTGGGACCGCAGCGGTCATTGCCGTTTTGGGCCTGAGCGGATGCGCGTTCAACCCGCTGTCTACGTTCACGACTCCCACGATCGACCAGATCGAGTACGAGACCGTCACGCCGGCGGTGTCGGACGATGCCCTGGTCACTCCCGGAACCCTGACGGTCGCCCTCGATACTTCCGATGCGCCGCAGGCAATGCAGGGCGCCGACGGCGAGCTTACGGGGTATGCAGTCGATGCTGCCCGCGCCCTCGCAAGCCGCATGGGCCTTAAGGTCGCCTTTGTCGATGCGTCCTCGGCAGGTTCCGCGCTCGGCGACAAAAAGGCTGATATCTTTATCGGCGAGATCAACTCCACGGACGGGGACGTTAGCTCGCTCGGCACCTGCCTGTACGATGCCGCTTCCGTGTTCGGTAAAACCAGCGATGGTGGGTCGCTAAGCGTTTCCACCGATACCCTTAACACGTCTACTCTGGGTGTCCAGATGTCCTCGGCCTCGCAGGAGGCGCTTGCTAAGCAGAGCATCACCGCCAACCAAAAGACCTACTCCAACATCAACGAGTGCTTTGAGGCGCTCGAGTCTGGCGAGGTCGACTATGTGATCTGCGACTCCACAGCCGGCGGCTATCTTGCACGCCTGATGAGCGAGGTCTCCTATGTCGGTGCGCTCGAGGCGCCCTCGACGCTTGGTGTTGCGGGCCTCTCGTCCAATGACGAACTGTGCCGTGCCGTGAGCGATGCCCTCGACGGTATTACGGCCGACGGCACGCTCGAGGCGGTCCACTGCGTCTGGTACGGCACGATGCCCTACGACCTCACCACTAAGACGGTTTCGGGCGCTAACGTGCAGCCGGGCGACTCTGAGTCCAGCGAGACCACATCCTCCGGCAGCGAATCCTCCGATTCCAACAATGAGACCGCATCCTCCGAAGACAAATCGTCCAGCCAGGAAGACACCATCACCGACGACGACATTAACAAGCTTAATAGCTAGTTATTGCTAGGGGTGGTGTCTTCTATACGTTGGAAAGGACACCTCTTCACGGTTTCAACACGCACTGCCGGACTTCCCCAATAGGGGAGCCCGGCTTTTTCATCTCTATAAAACCAGCAGTTCAAAGCCAATTTTCGGGACCAAATACAAAGTCGCCGGCTCCCTCCTATAGCGCACTTTGCCACAGAAAAGTGCGAGACTTCGGTATGCGGTATCAAGCAATCGTTATTCGGGTCTTTGGGAATCCGCGTGATTAAATGCACGGCAATGGGTACATAGCCAGTACAGTAAGTCCCCGAGGCAGATTGGAGCCACGTATGGATATCAAGGTTTCTGGACGCAAGACGACGGTAACCGATGCTCTGCGTGCGCATGTGGATGAGAAGATCGGCGAGGCGCTCAAGGTTTTCGATATCGAGCCCATGACGGTCGACGTTGTACTTCGCTATGAGAAGAACCCCTCGAACCCCAACCCGGCAATCGTCGAGGTTACGGTTCGCGCCCGCGGTTCGGTGATTCGCGTTGCCGAGCACGGTGCAGATATGTACGCCGCCATCGACCTCTCCGCCGATAAGGTCACCCGCCAGCTGCGTAAGTTCAAGACCAAGGTCGTGGACAACCGCCAGGGCGGTGCCAGCGCCGCGGATGTCGCGCCGGTCGAGCGCGTCGAGGATCTGGCCGACCTGCTGCTGCCCGAGGAGGAGGACGACCTGCTCGTCCGCGAGAAGGTTATCGACGTCACCCCGATGACTGAGGAGCAGGCGCTGGTGCAGACCGATCTGCTGGGCCACGACTTCTACGTGTTCGAGAACGCGACGACCGGTCTCATCAATGTGGTGTATCACCGTAAGAATGGTGGATATGGCATCATCAAGCCCCGTATCGAAACACTTGACGAGTAAAATACGTTAGCTTGCATGAGTTAACGGTTGGCGGCCATCCCATGCGGGTGGCCGCCTTTTTACGTAAGGAGTCGCTTTGATGGACAAGGCCGCATCCGCCGGTCATTCGGACCGTTGCCGCATCGTCGTCGATACCTGCTGCGACTTTAGCCCCGAGGTCGCCGCGAACCTCGATGTCGATATCTTGGGTTTCCCCTTCATTATCGATGGCGAGGAGCGCACGGATGACATCTGGTCGAGCATCACACCCAAGGAGTTCTACGACCGCATGCGCGCCGGTGCCCGCGTGTCCACCTCGGCTGTGTCGCTCGGTCGCTATATCGAGTTCTTTACCGAGTGCGCCAAAGAGGGTATGCCCACGGTCTACCTGTGCTTTACCTCGGCGCTGTCGTCGAGCTACAACTCCGCGTGCCAGGCGGCGGACGCCGTGCGCGCCGAGTATCCCAACTTTGAGCTGTACGTGGTCGACAACGCTCTGCCCTGTGCGACCGGCGAGCTCTTGGCGCTTGAGGCCGTGCGCCAGCGTTCGGCGGGACTGACCGCCAAGCAGCTGGTCGACTGGGCAAACGAGGCCAAGACCTATGTCCACGGTTACTTTACGCTCGAGAGCTTCGACGCGCTGGCTGCCGGCGGCCGCATTCCGCCCGCGGCGGCACAGCTCACGGCAAAGCTCGACGTCAAACCCGAGCTGTCCTACGACCTGGCCGGCTCGCTGTCGCTGATCGGCGTCAACCGCGGTCGCAAGAAGGCGCTCAAGTCCATTCTCAAGTCGTTCCGCGAGAACTATGTGCCCGATCGCACCATGCCCATCGCCATTATGACGGCCGATGCCGAAAAGGACGGCGACTGGCTCGAAGCCGCCATCCGCAAGGAGGAGGGCTGCGCCGACGTCACGATCATTCGCAGCTCCGTCGGTCCTACCATCGGCTCGCACGTGGGCCCCGGCATGGTGGCCTGCGCGTTTTGGGGTAAGAACCGCGCCGACAAGGCGTCGCTTTCCGACCGCATCGCCCGCCGCGTGCGCGGTCAGTAGGCAAGTAACGCGGCCGTAATCGATCCCAACTCACAGCCCAAACGCTGGCACCGAGTATTCAACCTGGTAATAACACCCAACCCAAAAGGAAAGGCTTCATGGCAAACAAGCTCTCTGTCGCATTTATCGGCACCGGAATCATGGGTGCCCCCATCGCCGGCCACATTCTGGACGCCGGCTATCCCGTCACGGTCAACAACCGCACTAAGTCCAAGGCGGCGGCGCTTATCGAGCGCGGTGCCGTCTGGGCCGATACGCCGGCAGATGCCGTGGCGAACGCCGACGTCGTCTTTACCATGGTGGGCTATCCCTCCGAGGTCGAGGAGCTCTACCTGGCGGGCGACGGCCTGCTCGCGTGCACCAAGCCGGGCGCGGTGCTGATCGACCTCACCACGAGCTCCCCCGAGCTGGCGCGCGACATTGCCGAGGCCGCCCAGGTTTCCGGCCGCATGGCGTTTGACTGCCCCGTCACCGGCGGCGAGTCTGGTGCTATCGCCGGCACGCTCACGGCTATCGTGGGCGCCACCGAGAACGATATCGCCCCAGTCCGCGACATCCTTGCCACCTTTGCGGCCAACATCTGCTGCTTCGACGGCGCTGGCAAGGGCCAGGCTGCCAAGCTCGCCAACCAGGTGTCGCTGGGCGCCTGCATGGTCGGCATGGCAGACGCCATGGCATTTGCCGAGCTGAGCGGCCTTGACCTGGAGAAGACCCGCCAGATGATCTTGGGCGGTACCGGCAAGTCCGGCGCCATGGAGAGCCTGGCTCCCAAGGCGCTCGACGGCGACTACAAGCCCGGTTTTATGGTCGAGCACTTCATTAAGGACCTGCGCCTGGCCCTTGCTTACGCCGACGACCGCGAGCTCGCGCTGCCCGGCGCCGACGTGGCCTTTACGCTCTACGACATGCTCGACGCTATCGGTGGCGCCAAGCTGGGCACCCAGGCCATCACGGTCCTCTATAAGGAGGAGGCCGATGCCATCGCCGCCGGTCTGGACTGGTCGCAGTATCGTCCCGAGGAGCATGGCGCTCACGAGGAAGGTTGCGGTTGCGGCGAGCACGGCGAGGACCATGAGTGCGGTTGTGGCCATCACCACGGCGAGGACCACGAGTGCTGCGGCGGCCACGGCCATGACGACGGCCACGAGTGCTGCTGCGGCCACCATCACGGGGAGTAGCGCCCATGAGCTGGACGTTCGTGGTGCTTGCGCTGGTGCTCTTTCTCTTTGCGATCTACATCGGCTTTCTGTGCGGCCAGTGGGCGTGCGAAAAGCGTGTCATCACCAAGCGCGACTACTGGATTGCCAACTTTGCAGGAGCGGCGGCAGTCGTCCTGCTGACCTGGGTGTTCTCGCTGTTCCCGCTGGTGCAGTTTGCGCCGATCGGCTGGCTCGGTGGCTTTATCGCCGGCCTTAAGATGAGCTTTGGCGAGTCCGTCGGTCCGTGGCGCAAGCACGACGAGGTCTTTAACGTCAACAAGGCTCATCGAGCCGCCGCCGACGCGGGCGATGCCGAGGAACGCCGCCGTGCACGTCGCAATGGCGCGGCCGACCGACAGCTCATCTCGGTCACCGATGACAGCAAGGGTGCTGGCAAGCACGCCAAGAAATAAAAAGAAGAGGTAACTATGGCAGAAAACAAAGACGAACAGCTCACCGACGAGGAGCTGGCACAGCTCCAGCTGGCAGAGGAGAACGAGAACGCCGTCGATCGACTGGTCCAGGAGCTCGGCTGCCCCACGCGCCGCATCCGCCAGTTTGCCGCCCGCGTGCTGCACCTGCTTGCCGAGCGCGATCCGCAGCGCGTCGTGCCCTGCGTGCCCGCGTTGATCGAGGCGCTCGACCGCCCCGAGGCGCAGACCCGCTGGGAGGCCCTCGATGCCCTGACGGCGCTCGCCACCACCTGCCCCGAGCAGCTGGGCGATGCCTTTGAGGGCGCCGAGACCGCACTGTTCGACGAGATCTCCTCCACGCTGCGCTATGCCGCCTTCCGCCTGCTGTGCGTGTGGGGTGCCACGAGCGTCGAGCGTTCGCGCGAAGCTTGGCCCATCCTGGACGAGGCCATCCAGTGCTACCACGGCGACCTTGAGTATCGCGACATGCTCGGTTGCCTGTACGAGTTTTGCCAGGGCGAGATCGACGCCGAGGTTGCCGAGAAGCTTGCGCTGCGCCTTAAGTTTGATGCCGAGAACGGTAAGGGCAGCTATCTCAAGGCCCGTTCGAGCGAGATTTGCGAAATGCTTGTTAAACGTTTTGGCCTGGATCTCTCCAAAAAGAAGAAGCGTGCTAGCGTAAAAAAATCTGACGACGCCGAAGACGAGGAGTAACAGATTATGGCGCACGATGTAGTCCTGATTCCCGGTGACGGTATCGGTCCCGAGATTACGCAGGCCATGCGCCGCGTGGTCGAGGCCACCGGTGTCCAGATCAACTGGAACGTCCAGGAGGCCGGTGCCGGCGTCATGGACGAGTTTGGCACGCCGCTGCCCCAACGTGTGCTCGATGCGGTCGCCGAGACCAAGGTTGCCATCAAGGGCCCCATCACCACGCCGGTCGGCACGGGCTTCCGCAGCGTTAACGTCGCTCTGCGCAAGCACTTCGACCTGTACGCCTGCGTGCGCCCCTGCCTGTCGCAGCCGGGCGACGGCTCGCGCTTCCGCGACGTCGACCTGGTCATCGTGCGCGAGAACACCGAGGACCTCTACGCCGGCATCGAGTTCGATGAGGGCGCTGCCGAGGTCGAGGAGCTCTCGCAGCTTGTCGAGCGTTCGGGCCAAAAGACCTTCGCCGCCGATTCCGCGATTTCGATCAAGCCGATCTCTATCGCCAAGAGCCGCCGTATTGTGGAGTACGCCTTTGAGTACGCCCGCCGCTGCGGCCGCAAAAAGGTGACGGCCGTGCACAAGGCCAACATCATGAAGGCGACCGACGGCCTGTTCCTGCGCGTTGCGCGCGAGGTGGCCGCCAACTATCCCGATATCGAGTTCAACGACAAGATTGTCGACGCCACCTGCATGGGTCTGGTCCAGAACCCCAATGACTTCGATGTCCTGGTGCTGCCCAACTTGTACGGCGATATCGTCAGCGACCTGTGCGCTGGCCTGGTGGGCGGCCTGGGTATGGCCCCCGGCTCCAACATCGGTGCCGACTGTGCCATCTTCGAGGCTACGCACGGCTCCGCACCCGATATCGCGGGCCAGGATATCGCCAACCCCACGGCCGAGATTCTGTCTGCTGCGATGATGCTCGATCACCTGGGCGAGAACGATGCGGCCAATCGTATCCGCGCCGCCGTATCTGCCACGCTCGACGAGGGCGAGCAGGTTACCGGTGACGTGCGTCGTGCCCAGACCGGCTCCGTTGAGGGCGCTGTGGGTACGCAGGCATTTGCCGATGCCGTTATCGCGCACCTGGCCTAAGGCATGCACACTGCAAACGCCTAAATAGTACTTAAGTGTTTGCGTATAACCTAAGAATCAATACGCCCGGCGCTCTGTCGGGCGTATTCTATTGGGGACTATGTTTCCTAACAAGGAGTAACCGATATGGGTCTGATTCAAAAGAAGGACGAGAAGGACGAGATCGACGGCATCCAGATCATCGAGCGCGGCGAAGGACCCGACGGTGACGAGGACGAGAAGATCTACCTGGTCGCCGGTACGTCTGCCGAGCACATTGCCGCCGGCACGACGGCCGAGGAGGAGGACGCCCGACTGGAGGCTCGGATTGCCGCGGATGCCGCTGACGAGAACCTCATGCCCGAGGAGCAGGATGAGGACAGCGACTCCGACGTGGACGACCACGCTTGCAAGCACAAGAAGACGATGATTGCCGCCTTTGTAGTTGCAGTCGTGATCGCTGCCGTGGTCGGCTTCTTTATTGGCAACGGTGGTTTTGGCGGCAAGGGCGTCGGCTCGGCGACCCTGACCGAGGACCAGCTCGATTCGACCGTGGCGAGCTACAGCTACAACGGCAAGAAGAGCGACATCACCGCGCGCGAGGCCATCGAGAGCCAGTACAGCCTCGATACCGTCAAGGATAGCGATGGCAACTACACCGCTCCTTCTGTCGACGTCATCCTGTCCTATGTGCGCAACAAGATCCTGCTCGACGCTGCCGAGGACGAGGGCATTACCGTCTCTTCTAAGGAGATGAAGAAGTACGCCGAGGATTCCATCGGCACTTCGGACTACAAGACCATGGCCACGCAGTACGGCGTGTCCAAGGACCAGGCCAAGCAGATCGTCCGTCAGTCCGCGACGCTGCAAAAGCTCTACAAGAAGAAGGTGGGCGATAGCTCTGCAAGCATGCCGACCGCCCCGACCGAGCCTGCTGACGGCAACGAGGAGACCGCGAGCAAGGACTACGCCGACTACATCATCAAACTTGCCGGCGACGAGTGGGATAGCTCGAAGGGCACCTGGAAGGACGCCGACAGCACCTATGCTAAGGCCTTCGCCGACGATGCCTTTACCGCCGATAGCGCCACCTATAAGCAGGCCATGACTGCCTATTACACTGCTTACCAGCAGTATTCTTCGCAGGCTTCGAGCGCCAGCTCCAAGTGGACCGAGTATGCCAACGGCCTGTACGCCAAGGCCAACATCAGCATCTACGGCCTGTTTGCGTAAGATTTGCCCGAGCTACCGAGCGCGAAGCTGATATATCTGATTAAGCCCGCTAGAACGGATGTCGTTCTAGCGGGCTTATTGCGTTTAGGCGCTGGTGGCTAAATTATGTCTATTAATCTTTAAGTCCAAAGAGGTTATCGGCTTCATCGTCAGGCATATATTCCAGTACATCGCCCGGTTGGCAGTCGAGTGCCCGGCATATCGCGTCAAGAGTTGAAAAGCGCACGGCAGAAACCTTGCCCGTCTTGATGCGCGACATATTGACCTGGGAGATACCCACGCGTTCCGCAAGCTCTTTGGATGAAATCTTGCGTTCGGCAAGCATGCGGTCGAGCCGCAGAATAATCATGGATTCCCCCTAGAGCAACTCGTCATCTTGTTTTTGCAGGATACACCCGTACTGGAAGATGCTGGCAATCAGGCTAATAATTAGGCCTGCAAAGAGCATAGAGAGGTCGAGATGCTGCCCGCCAAGCGCATCCGTAAAGCTACCGCCAAATCCTGAGAGTATCAGCCCTGTGACTATGGCACCAAAAAGTTTCACGGCAGCGCCGCCGATAAGGAACAAATGTCCTATTTGACGTAGTATGCGGATGCATTCGAGGTCAAAGGGCCTGCCCGCCTTTTCAATGGCGGAGAAAAACCTGTATGCGCTTAGCGCGATGGCAAGCGCGAGGCATGCCATCATGGCGCTCCCTATGGCAGTATGACCGTCGTGCGCGACAAGCATAAGAGGAGTCTGTTCATTGGTGCCGACGAGAGCGAGAATTGGCCCTTCGCTAGCCTCAAGCTCTACGGATTGGAGACAGAACCCTTGGGAGAGGCTAGGCAATATGACTAGATCTTCGATTGCAATGACTGCGAGGAGTGCCAGAGCGAGCGCCACGATGGTGCAGATTGTGCCCCATTTGCAGTAGCGAGTGAGCTTCCTCAGTTTGGCTATTGCCTGTTCACGGTCGATGGCTTCATTCGATTTGGATACGTTCCAGCGGATCATAGCTCCTCCAACCAATGTCTTGGATGATACTTGTATCTTATATCATACTTAATGATAAACGATAAACAATTACAGATTAGAGTAAGTAATGTTTGTGAGACGAATAGCGAGAGCTATGGCATATTCAGGGAATGGGAGTTTGGAACGCGGGGGATGGACGAGTATTGAAATACCCTGCAACCGCGCAAGTGCTTCATCGAGTCTCCCCAATTCATCTAGGAAAAAGGCTGCAAACGATTGAAATTCTCCGGTGAACGGTCGAAAACTACCGTTCACCGATAATTTCTAAACTGGTTCTAACTGGTATTAAGTCAAAAAGACCAATTCACAAATCTTCACAATGACCTGCACTTTTTCTACACGCTATATTTAGCCACCCTGTGTTGTTTAGACACGAAAATAGTTGTGATCGATTGCCAAAGCATTTCGAAACGGTTTCAAAACTGCAGGTAGAAGTGTTAATGAGCGGTAAACGGTCGATTTATCACCGTGAACGGTGCAAAAACGTTTTACTGTATGAATCAGCGAAAGCGACCTCTTCTGGGGTGATATAGTGACAACAACACGTCACGTGGTTACTACCAGTTTAGAAACCACTGGTCTTCAAAGAACGCTTTCTAAGAAGCTTTAAGGGCGAGCGCCCGCTGGCTTCCGAAAATTATCGGACTCAGATCGTACACACCTTCGGAAGGGAAATTTGAATGGTTGGCTTTATTCTTACCGGTCATGGACAGTTCGCACCCGGCCTTGCAAGTGCTATCGCTATGGTTGCCGGCGATCAGCCCGCTTTTACCGTCGTTCCTTTTGAGGGCGACCAGGCTGCTTCCTACGGTGAGGATCTCCGCGCCGCTATTACCGCCATGCGCGAGGAGTGCGATGGCGTGCTCGTCTTTACCGACCTGCTCGGTGGTACTCCGTTCAATCAGTCGATGATGATTGCCCAGGATGTCGACAACGTCGAGGTTCTGACTGGCACCAACCTTCCCATGGTTATTGAGCTTCTGTTCCTCCGCGGTAACGCCACGCTCACCGAGCTTGGCGAGCAGGCCGTGACCGTTGGTCAGACGGGCGTCACCGCCCAGACGGTCGCATCCGTTGCCGGCTCCGACGAAGAGGATATCTTCGGCGACGAGGACGGCATCTAATGGCCGATTTCGGAGCCAACATCCTGAGCTCCTCGGTCGCCCTTTTAGGCCTGCTTGTCATCATGGGCTTGATTTACACCATCTGGTCGCAAATCAACATGAAGAAGAAGCAGAAGTACTTCAAGGAGCTGCACACCGAGCTCAAGCCGGGTCAGGAGGTTCTTTTCGCCGGCGGTATCTACGGAACCGTCAAGGGCATCGAAGGCGAAAAGGTCCAGATCAAAGTCCGATCCGGTGCCGTCGTAGATGTTTCGCGTTACGCGATTCAGGAGATCAAGTAACTGTCGTCAGCAAATAACGAAAGGAAGCTGATCAACATGGCAGAACCCAACATTCTTCTTACCCGCATCGATAACCGACTGGTCCATGGTCAGGTCGCTACCCAGTGGAACTCCACCCTGGGCTCCAACCTCATCCTCGTCGCCAACGACGATGTGTCGACCAACACCATGCGCCAGAACCTCATGAAGATGGCCGCTCCCGCCGGCGTCGCTACGCGTTTCTTCTCCCTGCAGAAGACCATCGACGTCATTGGCAAGGCGAGCCCGCGCCAGAAGATCTTCATCGTGGCCGAAACACCGGAAGACGTGCTTACGCTCGTCAAGGGCGGTGTGCCTATAAAGAAGGTAAACATCGGCAACATGCACATGTCGGAAGGAAAGCGCCAAGTCGCCACCTCCGTCGCAGTTAACGACGAGGATGTCGCTGCGTTTAAAGAGCTGCAGGAATTGGGGGTGGAGTTGGAGATCAGGCGCGTTCCGAGCACGCCTGTTGAGGACACGAGCAAGCTCTTCTCGTAATCCTCGTGATCCACGTTGTCAGGATTGAAACCCTGACGTTCTGTACGTGATATCCAAAGTGCGTACATACATTTTGAAAGGAGGAGCAAGATGGAATACTCGATCATCCAGGTCGCTCTGGTCTTCATCGTCACGTTCGTCGCGGCAATCGACCAGTTCAACTTCCTCGAGTCTCTCTATCAGCCCATCGTCACCGGCGCCGTCATCGGTCTTATCCTTGGCGACCTCAACACCGGTCTTCTCGTGGGTGGTACCTATCAGCTCATGACGATCGGCAACATGCCGATCGGAGGCGCTCAGCCGCCTAACGCCGTCATCGGCGGCATCATGGCAGCCATTCTCGCTATCGCTACGGGCCTCGAGCCCAACGCGGCAGTCGGCCTTGCCATTCCGTTCGCTCTGCTTGGTCAGCTCGGCGTTACCCTGGTCTTCACGCTTATGTCGCCGCTCATGTCCTCCGCGGACAACATGGCTCACAACGCTGACACCAAGGGTATCGAGCGTCTGAACTACTTCGCCATGGCTCTGCTCGGTCTGATCTTCGCTATCGTCGTCACCCTGTTCTTCATCGCTGGCGCCACCATCGGTCAGACCATCGCTTCCGCCATCCCGACTTGGCTGCAGACCGGTCTTTCCGCTGCAGGCGGCATGATGCGCTTCGTCGGCTTCGCCGTCCTGCTCAAGGTTATGATGAACCGCGATATGTGGGGCTTCTTCCTCATGGGCTTTGGCCTCGCGCTCATCACCGTTGCCAACGATTCTCTGGCAACCCCTGCTCTGCTCATCCTCGCTCTCATCGGCTTCGGCATCGCTTTCTGGGACTTCCAGCAGCAGACCGAGCTGAAGGGTGCAGCTGTTTCTGACGGAGGTGACTTCGAAGATGGCATCTAATGAGTATGTGATCCCGGAGCACTACGAGGATCTCACTCCTGCTCCGCAGCTCGACCAGAAGACCCTCAACAAGATGGCTTGGCGTTCCTGCTTCCTGCAGGCCTCGTTCAACTACGAGCGTATGCAGGCCGCTGGTTGGCTCTACTCCATCATCCCCGGTCTGGAGAAGATCCACACCAACAAGAACGACCTCGCGGCTTCCATGAGCCACAACCTGGAGTTCTTCAACACTCACCCGTTCCTCGTCACCTTTGTTATGGGCATCGTGCTTTCGCTCGAGCAGAACAAGGTTGACATCCCCACGATCCGCGCCGTCCGCGTCGCCGCAATGGGCCCGCTCGGTGGTATCGGTGACGCCCTGTTCTGGCTGACGCTCGTGCCTATCACGGCCGGCATCACCTCCAACATGGCCATCAACGGCAACGCCGCTGCGCCGATCATCTTCCTGGTGATCTTCAACGTCGTCCAGTTCGCACTGCGCTTCTGGCTCATGAACTGGTCCTACAAGCTTGGCACCAGCGCTATTGACGCTCTGACCGCCAACATGCAGGCCTTCACGCGTGCCGCTTCCATCATGGGCGTCTTCGTCGTCGGTTGCCTGGTCGTCACCATGGGTGGCACCCAGATCAACCTCCAGATCCCCAACGGCACCACCCGTGGCCTTGCCCCTACTACCGTGATCGTCTCCGAGAAGGAGGCCGAGAACTTCACCGGTATGGAGGGCATCGATACCGAGACCGCTGAGGCCGGTACCATCGCCATGACCGATGAGGACGGCAACGCCCTCACCGCCGTCGATGCCGACGGCAACGAGGTCAAGTGCGGCGTCGCCGATCTGGGCAACGGCATGGAGTCCGTGACCTACGCTACCGTCACCGAGGATCCGGTCAACTTCTCTGTTGCCGACACCCTCAACACCATCGTCCCGAAGCTCGTCCCGCTTATGCTTACGCTGCTGCTTTACTACATGTTCGCTAAGCACAGCTGGACCCCGACCAAGGGCATTCTGCTGCTCTTCGTCCTGGGCATCCTGGGCGCTGGCCCGCTTGGTCTCTGGCCGAGCATCTGGTAAGGCTCTAGCTTGAGGGGTGTGTCCCTACGCGGCTCACACCCCGACCCCTTAAGCCATGTGTATGTTAAAAGCCGCGTGCTCGAAAGAGCGCGCGGCTTTTGTTTTCTTAATGATTCGGGTGTTGCAGACCGATAATGCTTAACACCCAAGGTAGTAGCCTAGTTTGAGCAAAAGGGAGGATAGGATGGCGATCGGAGCGCGTAAGCAACCGCTGTACGATCAGCTGGTCGATATTCTGACCGAAAAGATTGACCATGAATATCGCGCCGGTGACATGATTCCTTCCGAGCGCGAACTTTCGGAGCGCTATGGTCTCTCGCGCACTACGGTACGCCTAGCTCTGCAGGAACTGGAGCGTTTAGGACTGGTGGTTCGGCAGCACGGTCGCGGTACCTTTGTGACCGACCGTTCGGCAAAGGCAACCAATCTTATGCAGTCCTACAGCTTTACCGAGCAGATGCGCGCGATGGGTCGCGACCCCGAGACCACGATTCTCGATTTTTGCGAGATGGAGGCCGATAAGAATCTGGCCGAGCATATGGGATTACGTATCGGTGATCGCATTTTTAAGCTCAAGCGCCTTCGTTCTGCCGACAACATGCCCATGATGGTCGAACGTAGCTATCTACCGGTTCGTCAATTTCTGTCCCTAAAGCGACCGCTGCTGGAGCGTAAGCCGCTTTACGATGTGATTGAGCAAGACTTTCAACAAAAAATACGCGTGGCCGAAGAGGAGTTCTATGCGAGCATAGCCCGTCCCACCGATGCCCACCTTTTGGAAATCGTCGAGGGCTCGCCTGTGCTCGATTTGGTTAGGACTACGTATAACGAGTCAAACGAGGTTGTGGAGTATACGCTCTCGGTTGCTCGTGCCGATCAGTTTAAATACAAGGTTTACCACCAGCGTAGCGATTAGTGTCTGCACCGTTTCCATATGATGATTCTTTGTATTTAACTGGTTACTACCAGATAACCAACCGAAGTGTATAATTGCACGTCAGAGGATTACTTCTAGAGAGAGGTATTAGAAATGTTCGAGAAGAGTGTCGAGGAGCTCACCGAGCTCGGCGCCCAGATCACCACGGCCGAGATTGCTCAGCAGCCCGAGCTTTGGCGTGATACGCTCAACATCTATCGCGAGAACAAGGAGGCCATCGAGGCCTTCCTGGCCGAGGCTCGCGCTATGGGCGAGGGCCGTCTGTCCGTTGTCTTCACCGGTGCCGGTACGTCCGACTACGTTGGCGATACCTGCGCCCCGTACCTGCGTCACGCTGGCAACACTGATCTCTACGACTTTAAGCCCATCGCCACGACAGACATCGTGAGCGCACCGCGCGACTTCCTGCGCGCCGAGGATCCCACGCTCGTGGTTTCCTTTGCCCGCTCCGGCAACAGCCCCGAGAGCCTTGCTGCCGTCGCCGTTGCCAAGGAGCTCGTCCACAACGTCAAGTTCCTCAACATCACCTGCGCTCCCGAGGGCAAGCTCGCCGTCGAGTCCGCTGATGACCCCAATGCGCTGACGCTGCTCATCCCGCGCGCCAACGACAAGGGCTTCGCCATGACCGGTTCTTACACCTGCATGACCCTGCTCTCTACCCTTATTTTCGACACCGCCTCTGATGAGCAGAAGGCCGAGTGGGTCGAGACCATCGCCAAGATGGGCGAGGAGGTCATCGCTCGTGAGCCCGAGGTCGCCGATTACCTGGCTGGCAACTTCAACCGCGTGACCTACTTGGGTTCCGGCTCCTTCGGTGGCCTTGCCCAGGAGAGCCAGCTCAAGATCCTCGAGCTCGCTCACGGTCTGGTCGCTACTTCCTACGACACCTCTATGGGTTATCGTCACGGACCCAAGTCCTTCGTCGACGACAAGACCCTCGTGTTCGTGTTCGTCAACAACGATGCCTACACCCGTCAGTACGATATCGACATCCTCAACGAGATCGGTGGCGACGAGATCGCTCAGCACACCGTTGCCGTTCAGCAGGATGGCGCTACCGTCTACGAGGGCGAGTCCTTCACCTTTAAGGGCTATGAGGCACTCCCCGAGGGCTACCTTGCCCTGCCGTTCGTGATGTTTGCCCAGGCCATCAGCCTGCTCAACTCCGTGCGCGTGGGCAACACGCCCGATACGCCGAGCCCCACTGGCACGGTCAACCGCGTGGTTAAGGGCGTGACGATTCACCCCTTCACCGCTTAATCGCGTCCCCCCTGTAAGGGCGCCCGTCCGCTCATAACGGCGGGCGGGCGCTTTTTGTTTTCACTTGGATCGGGTATAAGCATCACCACAGTCAACTGCTTTAGAAGCAAGGAGTGCATATGAGCACGTACGCAATTAAGGCTGACAAGTTCTTCTTGCCGGCGGGCCCGCAGCTGGGCGGCTATCTCATGGTCGAGGATGGCGTCTTTGGCGCCTGGCAGGCCGAGGAGCCCTCTTGCGAGATCAAGGACTATACGGGGTCGTGGATCGCACCGGGTATGGTCGACACCCACATCCACGGCTTCTACAACCACTCAACTACCGATAACGACCCCGAGGGTATCGATATTAGCTCGACCGAGCTCGCCCGTCGCGGTACCACCAGCTGGTTGCCCACGACGTTCACCGATGGCGTCGAGCAGATCAAGGATGCCTGCGCCGCCATCGCTCAGGCTGACGAGGGCCGCGGCCCTGACTTCTGCGGTGCTCGCATTCAGGGCATCTACCTGGAGGGCCCCTTCTTTACCATGAAGCATGTGGGCGCACAGAACCCCGCTTATCTTATCGATCCCTCCGAGGAGGTCTTTGATCAGTGGCAGGAGGCTGCGGGCGGTCGCATCGTTAAGAGCGCCATGGCGGCCGAGCGCGACGGTGCCGCTGCTTATGCGGCTGCTCTGAACGCCAAGGGTGTGGTGACCAGCATCGGTCACTCCGACGCCACCTACGATGAGTGCATCGCCGCCATCAACGCCGGTGCCAGCTGCTTTACGCATACCTATAACGGCCAGCGCGGGCTGCATCACCGTGAGCCCGGTGTCGTGGGTGCTGCTATGTCCACGTCCGAGACCTACGCCGAGATCATCTGTGACGGCAAGCACGTAAACCCTGCCGCCATCAAGGCGCTGCTGCAGGCCAAGGGCTGGCAGCACACGGTACTCATCACCGACTGCCTGGGCTGCGGCGGCATGCCCGAGGGCAGCTACACCAGCGGCGGCATGGACGTCATCATGAAGGACAACCTGTGCTGGCTCGCCGATGGCAAGAGCATTGCCGGTTCGGTGCTCACGCTTGCCCAGGGCGTCAAGAACATCGTCGACTGGGGCATCGCCAGCGCCGATATCGCCATTCGCATGGCAACCGAGGTGCCGGCACGCTCCGCGCACATCGAGGATAAGTGCGGCAGCATCATGCCGGGTCGCGACGCCGACTTTGTCGTGTTCGACCATGAGCTCACCCTCGTCGAGACGTATGTTGGCGGCCAGAGCGTCGGCAACGCCTTTACCGAGTAACGAAAGAAAAAGACGGCGGGCCCGAATCTGCTCGGACCCGCCGTACGGGTTAAACGCTCAAAAGCACCTTTACAGTTACAGCTTGCTAGCGATTTTCTTTGCCGTACGCTTAACGCCGGCCACCAGGCCTCCTGCAGGATGCTCCTTCTCGTATGCTAGGCGCTTCTCGCGCTTGGCGTACTCTTCGACGATGATGTCTCCATACTCGTCTTCGATCTTGTCGAAGAAGTCGACGGCACCCTTAATTTCCTCAGCGGTCGGGTGCCCCTTTTGGACACCGCCGGTGAGTTTGAACGGCCCCCACGTATCAAAGCCGGGGCAGCCGTAGACACCCATAAAGATGGCCTGCCTCATGCGGCAGATGCCATCGATATCCTTGCCGTACCACTTGTTTTTGCCACCGTAGGTCATAAGGCCAAACACCTTGTCCTGCGGCTGCAACACGTTAGTGAGCACGCGTGCCATGTCCTTGTCGATCTCGGAGTAATAGATGCCCGTGGCGACACCAATCAGATGGTATTCGTGCAGGTTGGGATACTCGTTTTTGCCGAGTGTTTTCACGTCGAGGGTATCGATTTCGGGGTGCGCCTCGACGATGGCGTCCACGAGCTTTTTCGTATTGCCGTGGTGGCGTGAGGCATAAAGAATGATGGTTCGCATAAGAAGGCCTTTCAGCTGTAATTGCATCAATGTCTGTATGGTACCCCGTTACATGGCCGGGATACCGGACGCATCGATGAGCGTGCGGGTTTGTCCATTGGTCAGAGCCGAGACGGGTACTTGCGAGCAAAAAGCAGTTGTTCGAAAGGATGGGCAATGGAATACGCTCTCTCCAACGATTCGATTTCTATTAAGGTGTCCACGGCTGGTGGTTCGTTTACCTCGATTGAGGCCGGAGGTCGCGAGTACTTGTGGCAGGGTGACCCCGCCGTGTGGTCCGGCCAGGCGCCGGTCTGCTTTCCGATTTGCGGAGGCCTGCGCGATGGTAGTGCCATGACGTTTGCCGGGCATCATGTAAAGCTCGCTCGCCACGGCTTTGCGCGCAAGCAGGAGTGGAAGCTGCTGAGCCAAGGCGAGAACGAGTTGGCTGTGTGTCTGGCGTCCGAGGATAACGCTGCGTTGCTGAGCGATTATCCGTATCCGTTTAGGCTCGTCGCCCGCTATACGCTCGAGGACGCCGCCGTGCGTGTCTCCTATGAGGTTACCAACGAGGGCACCGAGGACATGCCGTTCTTTATCGGTGGGCATCCCGGCTTTAGGTGCCCGCTCGATGAGGGCGAGGCCTATACGGACTACGAGTTGCGCTTTGAGAAAGAAGAGGCTGCAGAGCTTTGCACCGCTGTCCCTTCGACTGGCTTGATTGACGTGGACAAGCGCTCCAAGAACCCCATGGTGGGAAAGACGCTGCCCCTGTCGCACGAGCTCTTCGATTTTGCGGAGACCATCTTTGACGTGCTCGAGAGCCGCCAGGTCACGCTTTCCAAAAAGGGCGAGGACAAGGGCGTTCGCCTGAGCTTTGAGGGCTTCCCATATCTCATTGTGTGGAGCAAGCCCGAGGGTGATTTTGTGGCAGTTGAGCCTTGGGGCGGCCTTTCGACCTGCTCCGATGAGGACGACGTGCTTGAGCATAAGCGTGGCTGCCTTGTCGCCAAGCCCAAGGAGACCGTCGTTCGCTCGTTCACGATTGAGATTCTGTAATTCCGTTTTGTCGACTCGTATCGCGAGGCACAAGGAGCCTGCGAGATAAGGAGCTAAAAATGATCCTCACCGTTACGATGAACCCGTCCGTCGATACACGCTATCAGCTCGATGAGCTCATTATCGACGACGTTAACCGTGTGACGCCCGAAAAGACCGCCGGCGGCAAGGGTCTCAACGTGGCCCGTGTACTGGGTCAGCTGGGCGACGACGTTGTGGCAACCGGTCTACTCGGCGGCCACATGGGCGCCTACATGGCCGAGCTCATGGATGCCAACGGCATTAAGAATGATTTTGTACCCATCAAGGGCGAGACTCGCATTTGCCTTAACATCCTCCACGCCGGCAACCAGACCGAGCTACTCGAGAGCGGCCCGACGATTGCCCCCGAGGAGCTCGATGCCTTTACCGCCAAGTTCGCCGAGCTTGCGAGCAAGGCCGCTGTCGTTACCATCTCGGGTTCGCTGCCCCGTGGTGTCGAGGCGGGCTACTACGCCAAGATCACGGGTATTGCCGAGAACGCCGGCGCCAAGGTGCTGCTCGATACCTCGGGTGCTTCGCTCGAGGCCGCCCTTAAGTCCGAAGTTAAGCCCGAGCTGGTTAAGCCTAACCTGACCGAGATCAACGGCCTTCTGGGCACGAGCTTTACCACCGACGATGTGGACGAGCTCCGCGCCGCGCTCGCCTCTGATGCCCGCTTCTCCGATATCCCCTGGGTCGTCGTTTCCATGGGTGCCGCCGGTTCCGTGGGCTTCCATAACGGCCGTGCGTTCCGCGCCAAGACCCCCGATATCCCCGCCGTTAACGCTACGGGCTCTGGCGATTCGACCATTGCCGGCTTCGCACATGCGATTGCTGCTGGCGCGGATGACGAGACGGTGCTGCGTACCGCCAACACCTGCGGCAAGCTCAATGCCATGGATCCCATGACTGGCCACTTGGTTATGGATCGTTGGGATGATGTCTACAACGGCGTTGTCGTGACCGAGCTGTAGGAGCTTGTGCGCCGCCCCCGGCATCGGTTGCTTGCTTGTGGTTAGAGTCGACGACAAGTGCGGTAGCATTATGCCGGGGCGCGACGCCGATGCTGTCGTGTTCAATCCCGACCTTACCCTGGTCGAGGCGTATGTGGGTGGCAACAGCGTCGGTAATGCATTTACCGAGTAGCTGCCAAATAAACGATCCGAGAGGGGATTTAGATGATTTACGGTGCATTGGGCGATATCGAGGAATACCGCGGAATGCTCAAGGGCCTCGATGTGCTGATCGACTGGCTCGAGGAGAACGATCCGGCGAAGCTCGAGGTCGGCAGCCATCCGATTCTGGGCGACAAGGTCTTTGCGAACGTCATGGCTCCCACGACGCGTCCCGAGGCCGAGGCTCACTATGAGACGCATCAGCGCTATCACGACCTGCAGATCGACGTCGAGGGTCGCGAGGCCTTTAAGGTCGCTACGGGCAGCCTGACGCTGGTCCAGGAGTTTGACGAGAAGGACGACTACGATCTGGTCGATTCCGACGCCTCGATCGCCGGCGATCTTGCCGACGACAAATTCGCGCTGTTCGTTGCCGGCGAGCCCCACATGCCCACGCTCGAGTTCCCGGGCGATGGCGCACAGCCGGTCAAGAAGATCTGCTTTAAGTTGCTTGCCGACGCCTACTGGGAGGAGTAGCGAGCTGCTCGGCTGAGCTGTTCGTCTGATGGCGTGATTCCCCTAGGGAAATCACGCTAGGACCCCGCCAAACGGGTTTTCCCTAGGGAAATCACGTTTGGCGGGGTTTTCTGTTTTTGAATAGGGAAGCCTCATTTATTTGCGAAGAACATCGGCTAGCCGCAGGATTGAAATCATCGACCGATAAGTGAGTTCCACTTTTTCGCCCGCAAGCAGTCGTTTCGAGCCAATCTCATCTAGCCCCACAAGCCGAGAAAACAGCGAGCCGCTCATCGTGCCATCGTCAATTGATTCCCTTATGGTCTTCAAAACGTCCGTATCATGAAGCGATGCCGAGCTGTAGGGGGCAACACGAGCGGAACTCTCAATTAACGACGAGACAAAAGGATGGAGATGCTTTGGACATAGTCCATCAAACACCACATCCCCATTGTCGTTCGAGCCGACCAGGCGCCAAGTATAATGATCGACCCAGTCATCTCCGTCATATATGGCGTCCATGAGCAACTTCCCGTCTAGAGAGAGAAACCTATTTGGACATCGGGGCGCAAGACCGCAATCCATATCGGACCTGCAGCAGCTCCAACCCAACGCACCACTTAGGTTCCCTTTCGTACATGTGTATCAATCTGTCCCGAAATGCCGGTGAATGCAATTCCAGACCCGTTTGTCGGATAGCAATCGACGTATTTTTGTTTTCCGCTCACAACCTTGTATAGATAAATCGTTCCAGCAAAAGAGAAGGGATCGTTCGCAATTTTGTCCGGAAGAACTTGCCACCTCAAAATCCCGCTACCAATATGGTCAAGCTTGACCGTTCCGCCGTCCCCCTCAAAAGTGGCAAGGGGATTTACCCCAGACTGAGAGTCGGCATCGCCCTCCTTAGCAGTTATCAGCAGGCTGCCCGTATAAGACTGCTAAGGCTCACCTTCAGGACAGGCAGCCTTGGCCCAAGAAGGGCCACTCAGGCAGAACAGTCCGAGCGGCATCAATACCAGCAAAAGAAAACCCTTAGTTCTTTTCATCTATATCGCCAATATCTCTCGACATTTGTATATTGTGACTATTTTAGATCTATATGGCCAATTTGAGCCCTCACCATGGCAATTGTTGCAGCTGGGTTTCTTTTCATTAAGATTTCACTTTGGTAAATCCCCGCCCCTAAGCATTAAACCCGAAGTCCACCGAGTGGGCCGCCGTTGACGTGGCGATGTTTGGATTGGCGCGCACGCACTCAAAATCGGCAACAAAAAAGCCGCCCGAAGGCGGCTATCTTGTGTAATGGAGCCAGCGACCGGGCTCGAACCGGTGACCCCCGCTTTACGAGAGCGGTGCTCTACCAACTGAGCTACGCTGGCGGCCATATGATGACGCAACTGAGACGTCAACGGCTGTCTATGATACGGGACATCGCACATCCGCGCAAGTGTTCTGACGGCTTTTCTCACTTTAAATGCACTAATATTAGAGGCGTGATGTCTGCAGTGCCCATTTGTTACTTGACCTGCTGTTGAGTTGGTGGTCGACGTCCCGCTCGTATGGGTCTCAAACAGAATGGGGCAGCCATGGCTCAACCCAAGATTCTTCTTACGCGTATCGATGACCGTTTCATTTACGGGCAAGACGTTGAGCTGTGGAACGAAGCCGTGGGTTCCAACCTTGTCCTAATCGTCAACGATGAGATCGCGGCGGATTCGCGCCAATGGGCACCAATGAGGGTGGCGGTGCCAGAAGGCGTTTGGACGCGGTTTTTCTCGGTGCAAAGGACTATCGACATCATTCATACCGCAACGCCGCGTCAATGGATTCTCATCATGGTGGCGTCGCCCGCCGATGCACTCACGCTGGTCAAGGGCGGTGTGCCGATCACCAAGATTTGCATTGGCCATATGCAAGCAGGGGAGGGCAAGCGCTCTGCAACGTCTACCGTTGCCGTAAGCGATGCAGATACCGCCGCCTTTAAAGAGCTGCAAGCGCTCGGCATAGAGCTAGAAATCCGTTATCTCCCCAGTTCCGCCCCCGACCCCATTGGCGATCTGTTCAACTGATCCCTTGGGGACGGAGGAAAACGGATCATTTTGCCCTTGCGAGGGATGCGCGCGATGCCCCCTGTCAAAAACTATGCCCATTTACTACGTTTGGTCGGCTATCGCCGAGCATGTCGAATTTGAGAAAAACAAAACCGCAGGTAGACGGCTTGCGAATTTAACAAAAACCGGTGCATGGTCGAGCATCCCGGGCTAAACGTAGTAAATGGGCATAGTTTTGATATGTCACTCATACAGTCACAGCGAAAATGAGCCAAAAGATGAAAAAACGCCCGTCGGCGGTGGTGCCGGCGGGCGTTGCTGTGCGATATGTCGCGTTGTGGGCTTAGTGCCTCATAAAGTGATATTCGATCACATTGCTATAGGGATGACCCGGGCCCACAATGCCCTGCGGGAACAGAGGCTGGTGCGGCGTGTCGGGGTACATCTCGGCCTCGAGGGCAAAGCCGGCGCCCCAGCCATAGTTGGCATCGTCCTTGGCGTGCTCGTCGCCCAGCCAGTTGCCGGTGTAGAGCTGCACGCCCGGGGCAGTGGTGTAGTAGTCCATCTCACGACCGGTCCACATCTCCTCGACGTGCATCGCGCGGCGCAGGTTGCGGCCGTACTGATAGCCATCGATGCACAGGCAGTGATCGTAGCCACGGGCCTGCTTGATCTGCGGGTCGTCGGCCTCCATGCCGGGTGCGACGGGGCGAAGCTCGCGAAAGTCAAACGGTGTTCCCTCGACCGGAGCAATCTCGCCGGTGGGGATGTTCTGCTCGTTAATGGGCAGGTAGTGGGCGGCGTTGGCGACAAAGAAATGTTCGCAGTCCATGCCGGCGTTATGGCCTGCAAGGTTAAAGTACGTGTGGTTGGTCATGGACACGTAGGTGGCGCGGTCGCTCTCGCAGCCATAATCGATGCGGAAGACGCCGGTGCGCGTAACGGTAAACACGGCCGTAAAGGTTCGGTTGCCGGGCAGGCCCAGCTCGCCATCCTTAAGCGAGGTGGTCATGCGCACGGCGTTATGGACCTCGTCGAGCTCAACATCCCACACACGTTTGTGCAGACCGTGCTCAAGGTCGCTGTGCAGGTTGTTGGCGCCCTCGTTGGCGGGCATATGCCAGTCCGTGCCGTCGATGGCGATCGTGGCGCCAGCGGTGCGGTTTGCCACAGGGCCGATGGTCGCGCCAAAGCAGGCGGGGTTGTCAAAGTAATCCTCGAGCTTATCGAAGCCCAGCACCACATCGCGCACGTTGCCGGGAATGTCGGGCACATCGATACCAAGCACCGTGGCGCCATAGTCCATAATGCGAACGCAGATCTCGGGCCCGTCGAGGGTGTAACGATGAACGGGGGTACCGCACGGCGCGGTGCCGAAAAGCTCGGAAGTGATCATTTGGTTCCTAACATCGAGGTATTTCTGACAAACTGTAGCGCGAACAGGCGAGATTATCACTACACCCCACTAAAGCTGGGGGTATTTTTCTCAAAAAAGTGATGATTGGAGCTGTGCGGGCGTTCATTTTTGACGCGTACGAGTCTGATACAATTTGTTCGTTACTGTTTGAATGATATGCGCGCAAAGAACGGCGAGGATTCATCGTGATTAAGGCAGAGCGACAGGATAAGGTTCGTCAGCTGCTCGAGGAGCAGGGCACGGTCTCGGTCAAAGAGATTTCGGATGCGTTGGGCGTTTCGGACATGACGATTCGCCGCGACCTCGAAGAACTTGCGAGCCTAGGCGAGATCGAGCGCGTGCACGGCGGAGCTCGCAGTGCGCAGAATCGTCCCCACGCTATGCTGCGCCACGAGTATTCGCACAGCGAAAAGCGCACTAAGCATGCCGAGGAAAAGCTGCAGATTGCGCGCCGTGCTGTGGAGCTTATCGAGGAGGGCTCGACCATCTTTTTGGGCACGGGCACCACGGTTGAGCAGATGGCCTCGATGCTGCCGACGTTTCGCCTGCGTATCGTGACCAATTCGCTTTCGGTGTTTAACCTGCTCGAGGCGCGCGAAGACTGCGAGCTGTGCCTCGTGGGCGGTATGTACCGTCGCCGCACCGCCGCTTTTGTGGGACCAACGGCCGAGGATACCCTGCGCGCGCTGGGCATCGATGCGGCGTTTATCGGCGCCAACGGCATCTTGGACGGCGACGTATCTACGTCCAACATGGAAGAGGGCCGCATCCAGCAGCTCGCCTTTAGCAAGGCCGACTCGCGCTATCTGATCGCCGACTCTAGCAAGATCGGCAAGCGCGACTTCTACACCTTCTGCCGCCTGGACAATTTGGACGCTGTGGTGTGCGAGCCGGATATTGCCGACGAGGACCGCGCCGCCATCGAGGAGCACACGCAGGTCATTTGCTAGCGAGTGCCGCGGGAGATATTGCGTGTTTCGGCCATTGCAATGGTCGGTATTTTTGTAGCTATAAGCTCATTTAAAGGTCGGTATTTTTGTATTATTAGATATATCTAAAGGTCGGTATTTTTGTAAACTAGCACGTAAATTATGCTGAGGTGAGATTATGTTTAAACGGAAGGCATATGATCGTCTGCAGGAGTGGAAAGAACGCTCGCAAGGGCGCACTGCGGTGCTTATTGAGGGTGCAAGACGCGTTGGCAAAACGACGCTCGTCAAGTGCTTCGCGCAAAATGAATACAAGGATTATCTGTACATTGACTTTTCGGCTGCTAGCAAAGCCACGCTCGATATATTTCTGAACCATCGTGAAGATGTCGATCTTTTTTTACGCATGCTTCAGCTGCAGTATGGTAAGGCCCTCGAACCGAGAGAGTCGCTGGTCATTTTTGATGAAGTGCAGCGGTTTCCCATCGCGCGCGAATACATAAAGCATCTTGTAGAAGACGGCAGATTTGATTACATCGAGACAGGCTCTCTTGTCTCCATCAAAAAGAATGTCGATAGCATTGTCATACCGTCAGAGGAAGAAAGAATCCCTCTCGAGCCCCTCGATTTTGAGGAGTATCTTTGGGCGACCGGAAAAGATCTTTATGCAGAAGAGATCCGTAAAGCGCGCGAATCTCGGACCGCGCTTCCGGACGGCGTTCATGCGACGTGCATGAGATTATTTGATGAGTATATGCTTGTCGGTGGTATGCCTCAGTCGGTCGACTCCTTTGTGGCAGAGAATGATTTTAGAGGATGCGACAGGGTTAAACGGCAGATTATCGCACTGTACAGGGAGGACATTGCCAAGTTTGGAGGTTCGGACGCTAGACGTGCGCGGGCGGTTTATGACGATATTCCGGGTCAATTATCTGCGGCAAATAAACGGTTCAAATTTGACAGCTTGGAGAAGGGGTCCCGTTTTGAGACATATGAGTCGGCGTTAATCTGGCTTGAGGATGCGCGACTGATTAACCGTTGCTATTTATGCAGTGATCCGAGCGTGGGTTACCGCCTGCACGAGGACGCGTCTTCGCTTAAATGCTATATGGCGGACACGGGATTGCTCGTGAGCTTGGCGTTTGATGATGGTCCGGACCTTATGGATGTTCATAGAGACATTCAATTTGGAAGAATTTCAATTAATAAAGGAATGCTAATCGAGAACATCGTGGCGCAGCAGCTTAAGAGTCTGGGGCATTCGCTTTTTTATTACAGCTGGCAGGAGCCTTCCAAAACAGAGGGGAGTCGGCCCAGAACGCGTGAAATTGATTTTCTTGTTTCGCGCGGCTTTGAAGACGCGGCTGGAAAACCGCGGGTCACTCCTGTTGAAGTTAAATCTTCCAAATCGTATTCAACAATCTCGCTTGACGATTTCGGCAGACGATTCGAACGACGAGTCGGAGAAGAGATAGTTCTTCACCCAAAACAGCTCAGGGCTGAAGGGCATAGGATATATCTACCTCTGTATATGACGATCTTTATCTGATCGGTGGAATGCGGCCAAAAAGGGGGGCATGCGGCTGAGATTGTCAGCCCGGTCTATTTTATTTGTCTCGATCTGTAACAGCTAGGGGCGAAAACACAAGCTAGTTGTTACAGATTTAGATTGAAGGGATTGGCTCGCACGTTTATCTAAATCTGTAACAACTAGACGTCCAAAACCGGGTTAAGTGTTACAGATTTAGATATTTCGGCCCGGCCTCCACGTTTGTCTCAATCTGTAACAGGTGGGACCGAAAAACTCGGCTAGATGTTACAGATCGAGACAAACGGATTCTGACTCGCTCAAAAACAAAAAAGACCGGGGGCGGCGCGCCGTGTGACGTGCCGCCCCCGGCTGAGGAATGGGGGCAGGTTGTGTGAGCGGGGCATCTCGCTAGTCGCAAGTCGCTAGTCCAGACGACGGGTCTGCGCCACGTGCTTGTACCAGTAGGCGCTTGCCTTGGGCGTGCGCTTCTGGGTTTCAAAGTCAACGTAGAAGAAGCCGTAACGCTTGTTGTAGCCATTGGTCCAGGAGAACTGATCCTGCAGGCTCCACAGGAAGTAGCCGCCCACGTTGACGCCCACCTCCATGGCCTTAAGCAGCCAGCGCAGGTGCTGCTCGATGTAGTCGATGCGCGGCTGGTCGTCCACAAAACCGTCCTTGTAGGGGTCCTTGTAGCCCATGCCGTTCTCGGTGATGAAGATCTGCTTGTAGTTGGGGTAGCGCTGCTTAATGTAGACGAGCAGATCGAACAGGCCCTCGGGATAGATAATCCAGTCCCAGTCGGTGGTGGGGATGCCGGGCTTGTTCACATGCTCGCCAATACCCTTAACGCGCCAGCGGCCGGTGCCTTTCTCGCCCGTACCGTTGTGGTGCAGGTCGTTCTCGCCGTCGTAAGCCTTGAGGAAGCGGCACTGGTAGTTGTTGACACCCAGGTAATCGTTGTAGAGCGCAGCCTCGCGCATGATTTCCAGATCATCGTCCAGGATCTCGATGGCGCCGCCCGAGACGGCAGCCAGGCGGTTGGCGCACTCGAGGGTGTCGGGAGCATAGTCCCCGCGGAAGGTGGCGTCGAGCAGGAACTGGTTTTGCAGCACGTGCTCGTTGTTGGCGGCCTTGATGTCGGCGGGGTCGTTCTCGTTGAGCGGGTACTTGAACTCCAACGACTGAATGACGCCGATCTTGCCCTTAAAGCCGCCGTTGTGGAAGGCCAGCACAGCCTTGGCGTGGGCAAGCATCATGTTGTGCTCGCACTGGAAGGCCTCGGCCAGATGAGCTTTGACGCCGCCGGGGAAGGTGCCCTCGATGTAGGTGTTGGAGGCGTCGGCCCAGATCTCGTTAAAGGTGAACCAATAGGTCACCTGGTCAGCGTATTCCTTAAAGCAGAAGGTGGCAAAGTCCACAAAGGCGTCGATGGTCTCGCGATTGAGGAAGTCGCCCTTCTCAAAGAGGGGCAGCGGCGTGTCAAAGTGATGCAGCGTGACAAACGGCTCAACGTGGTGCTTGTGGCACTCGGCAAAGAGATCGTGGTAGAACTGCACGCCCTCGGGGTTTACCTTGCCAGTACCCTCGGGGAAGATACGGCTCCAGGCGATGGAGAGGCGGATGCCGTTGATGCCGAACTCCTCGCACAGCTCCAGATCGACGGGGTACTGGTTGTAGAAGTCGGAGGCGGGGTCGGGGGAGAAACGGCCCTGGGCCTCCAGGAAGTCGTCCCAGGCGACCTTGCCCTTTCCGTGGGTGCGAGTCTCGCCTTCTACCTGGTAGGCAGCGGTGGCGCCGCCAAAGACAAAGTCCTCGGGAAACTGCGCGGGCGGGTTGGTGACGCTGGCAGGGTTAACGGACATGATGATCCAATCGTTTAAATCGAAAGGCCAGCCGGTCTTGGATAGTCGGCTGGCCCTAAGCGTTACTTACTTCGACAGCTGCTCGCTCACAAAGGCGAGAGACTTGTCGCCGTTCTGGGAGAGCTCAATGTACTGCTTACCGCGGCAGGCGACGCACTTGTTGCCCACGCGCTCGCAGTCCTTCTGCAGGTCGGCCAGGTAGCTGGCGGCCTGCGGGGCCAGGACGACCAGGTCAAAGTCGGGGAGCATGTCGACGTGGTTGCCATAGGCCTCGGCAGCGGTCTCAAGATTGATGCCGCGCTCCTTGGCAGCCTTGGCCAGTGCGTTGGCGAGCAGGCCCGAGGTACCGCCGCCCTGGCAGAGCACGAGCACGCGCTTGCCGTTGAGGTCGCTGGCGGTCGTTGCCTCGGCAGCGGGTGCTGCAGAAGCGGCAGGGGCGTCGGCCTTCACGGCCTCGGCAGCGGCGCCGGCGGCAACGCTCTTGGCGTCGGCCTTGCCCTGGAAGGCGTCGTTGAGCTTGGCGGCCTTCTCGGCGTTCTTGGCGGCGAGCTCCTCCTCGGAGATCTCGGCCTCCTCGGCGCACTTCTGGGCGTCATAGGCACGGAAGAACGGATAGTACAGGACAAAGTCGACGACCAGGATAAGGGCGAGCATCACAAAGGCGAGCGGCTGGAAGCCCAGGCCCATGATGGTACCGATGGGGCCGGGGACGGTCCAAGGCAGGGTGTACATAAAGCCGTTCATGCCCAAGAAGTCGATAAAGATCTTGAGGATCCAGATGTTGGCGATCGGGGCAAAGACAAACGGGACAAAGAAGACGGGGTTGAGCACGATAGGCGCGGCGAACAGCAGCGGCTCGTTGACGGCAAAGCACACGGGGACGATGGCTGCCTTACCGACGGCGCGCATCTCCTGAGACTTGGCCAGGAAGCAGAACATAAAGACCAGGACGAGCGTGGCGCCGGTACCGCCCATGCAGACGACGAAGTACTGGGCACCCTGGGTCAGGACAGCGGAAGCGTGCTGGCCAGCCTGGAACGCAGCCAGGTTGTCGGTCATGTTGGCAACGAGGGCGGCGGCGATGGCGGGCTCGACGATCGAGGGACCGTGGACGCCGACGAACCAGAACAGGCTCATGGCGCCGTAGATCACAGCGAGGCCGATGTAGCCGTCGGCAGCGGTGAACAGGGGCTGGAACACCTGGATGACGCCCTGGGCAAAGCAGAAGCCAAAGGCAGCGCGGAAGACGATGTCAAAGACCCAAAAGACGGTGATGCAGACGGAGAAGGGGATGATGTCCTTAAAGGTCTGCGAGATGTTGGGCGGAACCTGCTCGGGCATCTTGACGGTGATGTTGCGCTTGATAAAGAACTTGTAGATGATGCCGGTCACAAATGCAGCGATGAAGGCAGTCAGCAGGCCTTTGGAACCAAGATAGGTGGTGTTGAAGCCGCTGGTGGCGTCCGTGGCGATCGTGTCGCTCGAAAGGAGCAAGAAGCCGATGATGGCCGCGCACATGCACGAGATGAAGTTGATCTGGTTGTTCTTGGGCAGATCACGGTTCTGGGCGTCGGCGAAGTGCTTGGCCGTGGTGGCGGCGCAGGCGATGGCCAGGATGCCCATGGAGTAGTTGTAGCACTTCCACAGGGCGTTGTTGATGTCATCGGGCCAGTAGAAACCCCAGATGTTGGGGACCGAGGCTACCAGGCAGAAGATGGACGAGAAGATGATGATGGGGATGACGGAGATAAAGCCGTCGCGGATCGCCTTGAGGTACTTGTTGCGGGCGATCGCGTTGAAAAAGGGTTGGCCCTTTTCGATGATGGCGATGAGTTGCTCCATGCAATGCTCCTAAGAGTCGGTGGGTTAGCAACGATGGTAACTTTTGGCGTTCGGTTGCCAAAATGTTGACGTTGCCATTTTGCGGCACAAATAAAGACGCGAATCGGTGGTTCCTGTGCCTGCGAACCGTCGATTCCTTACGCGTAAACGTTTGAGCCGCCCGGTGGCTCTGTGTTTGCACAATGGCAACGTTAACATTTGGTCGACAAAAGCCGTCCGGGGAAGCGGGATTGTCGGTGAACGGTAGGTTTTGGGTGGTGAGCGTATGGCGGAGGAGGCGTTAGATATACTTAAAGACGTTTCATTTGACTGCGTAGGGTGCCACCAATGGCATCGTTGACATAGAAAGATCGACCTATGGCCGCTGTTAAAAAATCGGTTTCTGTTAAGGACGTGGCGCGTCTCGCGGGCGTTTCGGAGCAGACAGTCTCGCGTACGGTGCACGATTCGCCCAGCGTGCGCCCTGAGACCAAGGAGCGCGTGCGTGCCGCCATGCGCGAGCTGGGGTATCGCCCCAATTTTGCCGGTCGATCGCTGCGCCGCGGCAAGTTTAAGACTGTTGGCGTCGCCATGTTCAACATTACCGGCACCGGCAACCTCGACCGTATGGAGGGCTTTGCCGCCGCGGCCGACAAACATGGCTATGCCATCACCCTCACTAAAGTAGACGGGCATCCGTATACCCTCGAGAGCGCATCGTCGCGCATGAGCGCGCTGCCGGTGGATGGCATGGTTGTGATCATGAATCGCATGCCGGCGGACTTTGGCACCTTCGAGCCGCTGCCCGGTATGCAGACGGTGCTCGTTACCATGCTGGAGCACCCGCTCTGTTCAACAGTCGATAACGACCAGTTCGATTGCTCGCGTCAGGTGGTCGAGTACTTGCTGGAGCAGGGGCACAGGACCGTGCACTTTATCTCGTGCCCCGAGCGCTCGCTTTCGGGCATGCAACGCGAGGAGGGCTGGCGTGAGACATTGCGCGCGCATGGTATTGAGCCGCCGCGACTCGTCCGTGGCGATTGGACGGCACGGAGCGGGTATGCTGCCGGTCAGGCTCTGGCGGACGATCCGACCTGTACGGCCATTTATGCTTCCAACGATGCCATGGCCTACGGCTGCATTCGCGGGCTCGAGTCGTGCGGAAGGCGCGTGCCCGAGGACGTAAGCGTGGTGGGTGTTGACGATAGTTTGGGCGATATCGTGCCCGATCGTCGCCTGACTACGGTGCGCTTTGACAACAAGCGCGTCGGCATGTGGGCGGTCGACAAGATTGCCGGCGCCGAGGGCGCTGCACCCGGTGTGGAGCACATGCTGTTTCCGGGTGTGCTCGTCGAGGGCGATACGGTGCGCTATGTACGCTAGGGTGCGGACCTGTTTGGGTTGCCGCTAATTGTGTTCGAGAATGTTCAGATTGGTTTAAAAACCGTTCACGGGCGAAAAGCAACCGTTCATAGCTCGAAATTACGTTTTGCGCTGTTCTTTTTTGTTTGAATGTTAATGTTCCTGCCATACACAGCGCAGCGCGTATGCCCGGACGCGATGCTCTCCGTTGGTTCATATGTGAAAGGAACGCAATATGGCAACCAAAGAAGAAATCTCGATGGTTGGATTCGAGATTGTCGCATACGCGGGCGACGCCCAGACCGATCTGCTTGCAGCGCTCGATGCTGCTCGCGAGGGTGATTTTGAGAAGGCCGAGCAGCTGCACAAGGATGCCAGCGATGCACTTATCGGCGCCCACGACACGCAGACCAAGCTGCTTTCGCAGGAGGCCGGCGGCGGTGAGATGGAGATGACCTTCATCATGGCTCACGCTCAGGATACTCTCATGACCACCATGATCCTGGAGAAGCAGACCCGCTTTACCATCGATGCCTATAAGCGCATCGCCGCACTCGAGGCTAAGCTCGCCTAACGAGCTCTCACAACCAAGTCCCCTTCCAAAAGCTCTGCCGCTACCCGCGGCAGGGCTTTTCTGTTTACCCGGCACTTGGGGACGTTCCTTATCTGCCGGCAGTTTGGGACACTCCTGCCATGCATTCGATCCTTTGAGGATGGAAGAAACCGGGTCATTAGGTTTGCTGCGGTGCCGACTCGGTCTGTCGGTTACAAAACTATGCCGGTTTACTACGATGAATCGCATTCTTTCAACTATGGAAAGAACAGCGTTATCAAAGCCGCAGGTAGAAAGCTTGTCATTTTCTGCTAATAGCAAATGTGGTCGGTCCTATCGGTTTTATCGTAGTAAACCGGCATAGTTTTGAAATGGCACTATTCGACTAGCAGCGTTATGGAGCTTCTGCACGCCCTCCCGTTCGGTTTTTCGATGGGTGGGTATACTTTCCACCGCAATACAGGCCGGAATGAGGAGGCATCCAAATGCCGGATAACGGGTCAATACAAAAAAGAGACGCGCACGAGATGGCTCATGGGCGTCCTGTCCAGATAACCGAGCACACGACGGTAACCGAGCTGCAGCCCAGCCTGTCCGATGTCGTGTGCGCAAACAAAAAGCTGCAGATTGGCTTTATCGTTGCACTCGTGGTACTGGCGCTGCTGTCGGGCTTTGTGGCTCGTCCGCATTTTGCCGATACCAAAACATGGGACTCCACCATCGAGGTCATCGATCAAAAGAAAGGCAACGTACTGGCGCTCACGACCTCGTGCGTGGCGCTGTCTGCGGGCATTACCGCGCTGCCGGGTGATACGGGAACGCCGGTTGCCGAGCAGCTCGCGCAGCTTTCGGGTAACTTGGGCATCGTGCTTGCCGTGCTCTACCTCGAGAAATACCTGCTGACCATTTTGTGGTCGGTTGGCCTGGGCATCCTGATCCCGTTTGCGCTGGTACTCTTTGCGGTGTCGCTCGGCATTCACGGGCGCTGGAGCACGAGCGCCGTCCTGCGCCGCGTGGCGACTCGCGTGCTGGTGGTTGCCGTGATCGGCATGGCGCTTGTGCCCGCGAGCGTATGGGTGTCGCAAAAGGTCGATGAGACGTATCAGGTGAGTATCGAGCAGACAGAGCAAAAGGCGACTGAAGCGAGCAAGGCGAGCTCCACAAAGAGCGAGAAGAAATCCGAGACCACGGAAAACAAGAATGTGCTTGAGCAGCTGACCGATGGGGCATCGAGTTTACTCACATCGGTGACCGACAGTGCCAAGTCGATGACCGATAAGGTGGTGCAACAGGTGACCGATCTGATCGAAGGCGTCATCGTGATGATCGTGACCTCGTGCGTTATCCCGTTGCTGGTGCTCGCGGCGTTTCTGTGGCTGGGGCACACGCTGCTGGGGATCGATATTTCTGGCCCGGCGAACTATTTGACGGGCCGTTTTCTGAGGGCTCCGTCCAAACATGCCAAGAAGAGCGGACAGTCTGAGTAGGCGGCAAAGCGATCCTTGGAAGACCAACCGTAAGAAGGGCGGCCGAGACACGTTCTCGGCCGCCCTTTTGTTTGCTGAACACATGGTCGCTACGTCTGCGCCGGGCTCAAACGGTCGCCAATCATCCGTGAACGGTATTTGTTCAAAAAAGAACAAAGATAAACAAATAATGGTTGCAGTCGCTGTTCGAATGTGTTCAAATAAACATGAACAGTGAAGAACCGCACATTCAGATGCCCGGACCTGAACGCGATTCAACACTTCCAAACAGAAACTACGCACCTGCGTATCTCTCAAGGAGGATGTCATGAGGGTTGTAATCGCTTCCGATGCCGACGGTATGTCGATGAAGGAGTCCATCAAGGAGATGCTCATCGCCGACGGTCACGAGGTCGTCGATTATTCCGAGACCCCTGCCGCGGACTTTGTCGATTCCGCGACCGCCGTTGCCAAGGACCTGCTGGAGCACAAGGATTCCCAGGGCTTCGCATTCGATAAGTACGGCGTCGGCTCCTATATGGCCGCCGTCAAGATCAAGGGCATGGTCGTCGCCAACATTTCCGACGAGCGTTCCGCTTACATGACCCGCGAGCACAACGGTTCGCGCATGGTCACCATGGGCCCGGGCGTTGTGGGCACCGAGGTCGCCAAGAAGATCGCCCGCGAGTTCCTGCGCGCCCAGTACGCCGGCGGCCGTCACCAGATCCGTGTCGACATGCTCAACAAGATGGCCTAACGAGAGCCACCGAGAACTCGAACTTCTACCTCAACTTGTGAATTCAGACGAAAGGACGTTCTGATGAAGAAGACCATCGCAATCGGTTGCGACCATATCGTTACGGACGAGAAGATCTATCTGGCCGACCGCCTGGAGCAGGCTGGCTACAAGGTGCTCGACTGCGGCACCTACAGCCACACCCGTACGCACTATCCCATCTACGGTAAGGCCGTGGGCGAGGCTGTTGCCAGCGGTAAGGCCGACTTTGGCGTGGCCCTGTGCGGCACCGGCATCGGCATCACCAACGCCGTCAACAAGGTTCCCGGCGCCCGCTGCGCCCTGGTCCGCGACATGACCTCTGCCCTGTATGCCCGTCGCGAGCTCAACGCCAACATCGTGGGCTTTGGCGGCAAGATTACCGGCGAGTTCCTGATGGCCGACATTATGCTTGCCTTCCTGGAGGAGCCCTACGAGAAGACCCCCGAGCACGATACCCTGATCGCCAAGATCGATGCCTGCAATAAGGCCGAAGCCGAGGCTCAGGCTGACCCGCACTTCTTTGACGAGTTCCTCGAGAAGTGGGACCGTGGCGAGTATCACGACTAGTGGGGTTCCGGCGTTCTACCGAACGCCGGACCGGCCGACGCTGCGCGGCGTTCAGGCATCCCATCTCGCCGCTCAAACCGTCGCTTGCGTACATGAAGTACGCGTCGCTCCTCTTTCGCGGCGACCTGGGGCACCTGAGCGCCGCTCGCTGACGTAGGGGGTACCAGCAGGGTTGCCGCTGTTGTTGGGAAGCGTTCTGGTTCGGCTAGCTGCTCCGATAACACGTTTGCTTGCTTGGCTTGAGTGCCTCGCTCTTGGCGGTCCCCGGCATTCTGCAGCTTTTCAATTGACGGCTCGCGTTTCTGTGAGGGGGCGCGGGCCGGTTTTCTATCAGCCCTATTGACTTGGCGGGCTGGCGTACGAAAGGGAAGGCTCCTATGGAGTTTGTTCTTGATAACGGTTCTATTCGTGTGGCACTGAGCACGGCTGGCGGATCATTCACTTCGATTAAAGCCAACGGTCGTGAGTATCTGTGGCAGGGCGATCCGGCGGTGTGGTCGGGCCAGGCACCCATTTGCTTTCCGATTTGCGGCGGCCTTCGTGATGGCCGCGCGATGACCATGGGCGGCCGCGAGGTAAAGCTCGCCCGCCACGGCTTTGCTCGCAAGCAGGAGTGGAAGCTCGAGGAGCAGAGCGACAACATGGTTGCGCTGAGCCTAAGCTCTGCCGACCATGCCGAGTTGCTTGAGCAGTACCCGTATCCGTTTAAGATCGTTGCTCGCTACACGATCGATTCGGAAAAGGTGGCCGTGTCGTACGAGGTGACCAATGAGGGCACCGAGGATATGCCATTCTTTGTGGGTGGTCACCCCGGCTTTAAGTGCCCGCTCGACGAGGGCGAGTCCTATGACGATTACGAGCTCCGTTTTGAGCAGCGTGAGGCCGCCGAGCTCTGTACTGCCGTTCCCTCGACGGGCTTGATTGATGTTGAGGATCGCAGCAAGAACCCTATGATCGACCAGAACCTGCCGCTGACCCACGAACTCTTCGACTTCGCGGAGACCATCTTTGACGTGCTCGAGAGCCGCGTGGTTACGCTGACCAAGAAAACCGAGGACAAGGGCGTGCGCCTGACGTTCCCCGATATGCCATACCTGATTGTGTGGAGCAAGCCCGAGGGCGACTTTGTGGCCGTGGAACCGTGGGGTGGCCTGTCTACCTGCTCCGACGAGGACGATATTCTAGAGCACAAGCGTGGCTGCCTGGTGGCCAAGCCGGGAGAGACCGTCATCCGCGGCTTTGAGATCGAGATCCTTTAACGAGCTATCGTATGTTTGGGGCGGGTCATGCCGCCCCGGAACAGGAGTTCAACATGATTCTGACCGTTACCATGAACCCGTCGATCGATACGCGCTATCAGCTCGACAAGCTGGTCATTGACGACGTTAACCGCGTCACGCCCGAAAAGACCGCTGGCGGCAAGGGCCTCAACGTGAGCCGTGTGCTGCTGCAACTGGGAGACGACGTGCTCGCGACTGGTCTGCTTGGCGGCCACATGGGTGCCTATATGGCCGAGCTTATGGATGCCGACGGCGTCAAGAACGACTTTGTGCCCATCGCCGGTGAGACGCGCATTTGCCTGAATATTCTGCACGAGGGTAATCAGACCGAGCTGCTGGAGAGCGGCCCGCAGATCGCCCCGGCCGAGCTCGAGGCCTTTACGGCCAAGTTCGCCGAGCTCGCGGCGAAGGCGGACGTTGTGACGCTTTCGGGCTCGCTGCCGCGTGGCGTCGATGCCGGCTACTATGCCGAGCTCGTCAAGATCGCCGAGGAGGCGGGCGCCAAGGTGCTGCTCGACACCTCGGGTGCATCGCTGGAGGCCGCGCTGGAGTCCGACGCTAAGCCTGAGCTCGTAAAACCCAACCTGACCGAGATTAACGGCCTGCTGGGTACGTCCTTTACGACCGATGATGTCGATGCCCTGCGCGAGGCGCTTGCCGCCGATGGCCGCTTTGCCGGTATTCCCTGGGTTGTCGTTTCGATGGGCGCTGCCGGTTCGGTGGGCTTCCATGAGGGTCGCGCGTTCCGCGCCAAGACGCCCGCGATTGCGGATGTGAACGCAACGGGTTCCGGCGACTCGACCATCGCCGGTTTTGCGCATGCCATTGCTGCTGGTGCCGACGACGTCACGGTGCTCAAGACCGCCAATACCTGCGGTAAGCTCAACGCCATGGATCCCAAGACCGGCCACCTGGTCATGGACCGCTGGGACGAGATCTACAGCAACGTTGAGGTCGTAGAGTTGTAGCGGTTGCGACTCCTAATAGAATGAGCGTGGATAATCTCCTGCTTTTGGTGCCCATGCGAGCTCAAAGTGGGAGATTTTCCACGCTCGAGTCATTAGTCGTTGGGAGTTCCTATAGTTTTGTCAACCTTCGACGCTACTCCCGGTAGGGCACCCGGTCGCG
>URQD01000014.1:0-39540 GCA_900549905.1 uncultured Collinsella sp.
GGCGGCAGCGCCGATCTCATTCGCGCCATCCAGACGCACACGAGCGACTACAACACGAGCTTGCCCAAGCCCGAGCTCCAGATGGAAAAGATTCTGTTCGCCACCGAGGAGCTCACTGGCCTCATCGGCGCCGCCGTTGTCATGCGCCCCTCCAAGAGCGTGATGGACTTCAACGTTAAATCGCTCAAGAAGAAGTTCAAGGACAAGCGCTTCGCCGCAGGCGTGAGCCGCGACGTGATCCGCTCCGGTGCCGAGATGCTCGGCTGGGAACTCGACGAGCTGTTCGCTCGCACGATCGAGGCCATGCAGAGCTTCGCCCCCGATCGTGACACGTTCGGCCAGGAGTAAGCGCCTGGCATTGTAGAATTGATTATTCGAGGGTAGCCGCGCCGCTGTCCAACCCATCGAACTGACTGAGGGGTGCCTGCTTGGCGGGCGCCCCTCAATTTGCCATGGATGACACGAACGTGCAGCGGCGCTCGCTCAGGTTCGAAATACCAAAATACCTAATTTGTAACCGAGGGACCGGTGGGTTCGGCCACCTTACGCCGAGTTGCCCGGCAATAGGCGACATATCAACTGCTTTTGTTGCATATTTCAAGCTTCCATAACGCAATCAATGAGATTTCGCCCGCATCAAATCGCAAAGCCAACGATTGGGAGGACCCATCGGTTACAAATTAGGAGAATTTGGTATCCAGCTCCTCAGATCGCCATCGCTCGACGGCGGCAGACGCCAACCTGCCGCATGATTCGCACGGCTCGCTAACGAAAACAACGGCATTTTTAACGAGACTAGTACGCTGGGTCGGCGAGGGCGCGGCTACGGACGCACCTGGCCGCTGCCGCGAAGCTCATACTTGTAGGTGGTGAGCGCCTCGGCGGCGAAGGGCCCACGGGCATGCAGCTTCTGCGTGGAAATGCCAATCTCGGCGCCCAGGCCAAACTCTCCGCCGTCGGTGAAACGCGTGCTCGCGTTGGCGTAGACCGCCGCCGCATCGATCTCGCGCAGGAAGCGGTCGCACACCGCCTCGTCCTCGGCCACGATGCACTCGGAGTGACCCGTGCCGTAACGGTTGATATGTGCAATGGCCTCGTCCACACCGCTCACGGCCTTCACGCTGATATCGAGCGACAGATACTCGCGGCTCCAGTCCTCCTCCGTCGCGTCCACGAAGGAGTCGAGCACGCCGGCATTCTGCGCCGCCATGCGCGCCGCGGCGTCGCCGTGAACAGTCACGCCGGCGGCAGCAAGCTCGGCAAGCATGCCGGGCAAAAACGCAGCGGCAACCGACTCATCCACCAACAGCGACTCGCAGGCGTTGCACACGCCCACGCGCTGGGTCTTGGCGTTCATGATGATCGCACGAGCTCGGTCGAAGTCGGCGCTCGCATGGACATAGGTGTGGCAATTCCCCGTGCCCGTCTCGATGACCGGCACCAGGCTCTCGCGTACGCAGCGCTGGATGAGCCCCGCCCCGCCGCGCGGAATGAGCACGTCCACCACGCCGCGCAGGGCCATGAGCGCGCCGGTTGCCGCGCGGTCGGTCGTCTCGACGATGGAGACGCACGCGCGGTCGAACCCGCTGGCCTCCACGGCATCGGCGAGGACGTGCGCAATGGCCACGCAGCTGCCCTGGGCGAGCGAGCCGCCGCGCAGGATGCAGGCGTTGCCCGTGCGGATGCAGATGCCGGCGGCGTCGGCGGTCACGTTGGGGCGCGCCTCGTACACCATGGCGACCAGCCCCAGCGGCACGCTCATGCGGCGCAGATGCACGCCCTCGCTGATATCGCGCTCGTCGAGCACACGGCCCACCGGGTCGGGCAGCTCGGCGAGCTTCTCCAGGCCGGCGGCCATACCCTCAACGCGCTCGGGCGTCAGCAGCAGACGGTCGAGGAGCCCCGCCGAGGTCCCCGCATCGCGCGCGGCGGACATATCGAGCTCGTTGGCGGCGACGATGGAGTCGACACCGTTGCGCAGTGCTGCGGCCATGGCGCGCACGGCCTCCTGGCGCTGCTCGTCGCTCGCCGTGGCAAGCGAGGCCGACGCTGCCTTAGCGGCAACGGCAAGATCGTGGACATACGTGGCTATATCGACCGACATGGGCGGCCCTTTCTCCTAGAAGTTTGCAACCATGGTAGCCGATTTGCGCATGGCCTCGCCCGCGGCGGTAGAATTGGTCAACCCGAAACACCGCAACGAACGGAAGACTCACATGGCCCTCATCACTTCGTACCACGTCCCCGGCCTGTATGTCGAGGACCACAGCATCGACGTCCCCCTCGACTGGCGCGGCCTGGAGCCGATGCTCCTGGCCGTCGGCAGCACCATGCGCCGCGGCGCTATACCGACACCCATCGCCGGCGCGCCCGAGAGCATCAAGCTCTTCTACCGTGTGGTTTGCGCGCCCGACCGCATCAACGACGATCTGCCGCTGCTCCTGTTTTTGCAGGGCGGCCCCGGCGGCGAGAGCCCGCGTCCGCTGTCGCCCACAAGCGACGGCTGGATCGAGGAGGCCGTCAAGCACTTCCGCGTGGTCCTTCCCGACCAGCGCGGCACCGGACGCAGTAGCTGCGTGGACGGACGCACGATCAAGGCACTGGGTGATCGCGCAACGGCCGCCGGCACCGATACAGCACGCTCGCAGGCGGACTTCCTCAAGCGTCACCTCGCCAGCTCCATCGTGCGCGATTTTGAGTACCTGCGCCTGGTGGGCTTTGGCGGCAAGCCGTGGGTCACGCTCGGGCAGAGCTACGGCGGCTTTTTGACGCTGAGCTATCTGTCGCTCTTCCCCGAGGGCGTGGCGGCAAGCTTTACCTGTGGTGGCATTCCGCACGTGCCGGCGAGCGCCAGCGAGGTCTACGCGCACACCTTCCCGCGCATGGCCGCCAAGACGCAGCAGTATTACGATCGCTACCCCGCTGACGTCGAGCGCGTGGCAGCCCTGGCCGATGCGCTCGAGGCTCAGAAGCCCGTGCTGCCCGACGGCTCGCCAATGACGGTCGAGCGCCTACAGCTCATGGGCAGCGACTTTGGCATGAAGCCGAGCTTTGAGCGCATGCATTGGATTATCGATCACGCGTTTGTTACAGGCGACGGTACGCTGAGCTGCGGCTCCTCGGTATCCGACAGCTTTTTGATGCGCGCCTTCGAGCGCACCAACACGCGCGCGAATCCGCTGTACTGGACGCTGCAGGAGTTCATATACGCCGACGGTGACACTATGCCCATTGGCTGGGCCGCAGCTGAAGAGAAGGCACACCACGCCGAGTTCGACACCCTCGCGCGCCCGCTCATGTTTACCGGCGAGGCCATATTCCCGTGGATGTTCGAGCAGATGCCCGAGCTCAAGCCCTTCAAGCCCGCCATGGACCTGCTGATGGAAGACACCAGCTGGGACAAGATCTATGACCCGCAGCGCCTGGCCTGCAACGAGGTGCCGCTCCAGGCCGCGGTGTACTTCGATGACATGTACGTCGATTCGAGTCTGCAGCTCGACACGCTCAGCCGCGTGGGCAACTCGCACGCCTGGGTAACCAACGAGTTCGAGCACGACGGCCTGCACGGCAGTGTGGTATTCAAGCACCTCTTCGACGAGTCCCTCAACCGCGGAGACCTGCGCCGAATCTTCTAGCAAAGGAGTGTCCCCACCTGCCGGCACAATAGGAACGTCCCCAAGTGCCGGAAAAGGAGAGGCAGCACTGCTGGCAAAACGAGCCGCAGCGCTGCCTCTCTTTATGCAAACACTATCAAGTTGTCCCTATGGATTGCGGGCTTCTCGGCCAGGTCTGCGAGCAGGCGGTTGCTGGCAATCTGGTCCTGGCGGCGGCCGGCGGCAAGCTCCAGCACGTCCGAATCGGCCTCGGCGATACCGCGGGCGACAACCATGCCGCTCGGGTCGCACACGTCGAGCACATCGCCCTCGGCAAACTGGCCATCGACCTCGCGAATACCCACCGCGAGCAGCGACGATCCGCGGCTGACCAGCGCCTTCGCGGCGCCGTCATCAACCGTCACCGAGCCGTGCGCCTTGTCGCCCAGTGCAATCCACAGCTTGCGGGGTGCAATGTCCAGGCGCTCCGCCGGCGGATCGAACAGCGTGCCCACGCTCTCGCCGCGGGCCAAACGCACGAGCGCATCGGGCTCCTCGCCCGAGCAAATCACGCTCTGAATGCCGGCCGTCATGAGAATGCGGCTTGCACGGATCTTGGTGATCATGCCGCCCGTGCCCACCGATGTGGAAGAATCGCCCGCCGAGGCGATGATCTTGGCGTCGATCTTATGCACGACCGGGACGAACTCGGCCGTGGGGTCCTCGTGCGGATTGGCGGTATAGAGGCCATCGATGTCCGAGAGCGTCACGCACAGATCGGCGGAAACCAGACAGCTCACAAGCGCCGCCAGCGTGTCGTTGTCGCCAAACTTGATCTCATCGACGGTGACGGTATCGTTCTCGTTGACGACCGGCACCACACCCAGCTCCACAAGGCGCAGCAGGGCGTCGCGCGCGTGCAGGTAGGACGTGCGGCGCGCCGTGTCGTGGCGCGTGAGCAGCACGAGCGAGGTGAGCAGGTCGCGCGCATGGAACTCCTCGTCATAGGCCGACGAGATGATGCACTGACCAGCCGAGGCGCAGGCCTGCAGGCTCGGCAGGTCACCGACCGGCTTACGGTCGAAGCCCAGCACGGGATAGCCGCAGGCAATGGCGCCCGAGCTCACCACGACCAGGCGCCAGCCAAGCTCGCGCAGCGCTGCGGCCTGATCGGCAAGCCCGCCGATAAAGGCGCGGTTGACCTTGCCGTCGGCGCCCACCACCGTAGACGAACCGATCTTTACCACCATCGTTTTATAAGAAGTCGTCATACGTCAAACCAATCAACTGTTCAGCGAACGGCCGAGCCGGCGGCCAGGGAAGCGTGACTCGCCCCTACCGCCCAAGGAATTAGTGAGCCCAGGGAAAGGCAGAGGCCGCGGCCATGTTCTTACGCACGAGCTCGTCGCGCACCTGAGCCAGGCCCTGCTCCATACCCACCACATAGGTCTGCGGGTACAGGAAGCGCTTGAAAGCTGCGTCCAGATGGTCGAGCGCCCAAGCACAGCGCTCGCGCGCGTCCTGGATGCTCTCACGCGGAGCCACCGCACTGCCATCGCGCACGATCGGCACCAGCAGCTCGCGATACTCAAGTTCGGACACGTCGGTCACCAGGGCGGCATCATTCACGGCCACGAGGGTATTGCCGCGCGCGGCACCCTCCCCCGCCAGATGGTCCTCGTCGTAGATCATGTCGCAGACCGGGCCGCCAAAGCCGTCGTAATAACGGCGCACGCGTTGCACACCCGGGATCGTGCGCTTGTAGGGCTGCTCAGAGAGCTTGACCACCGGCGTCCATGGATCTGCCTCGCTCGCACGGCGGGCGGAAAGCTTGTACACGCCGCCCAGCGCCGGCTGGTCATAGCAGGTCGCAAGCTTGGTACCCACGCCAAAGCTGTCGATGGGCGCGCCCTGGTCGAGCAGCGACTGAATCGTGTACTCATCCAAATCGTTAGAAACCGAGATCCCCACATAGGGCAGGCCCTCGGCATCAAAACGGCTGCGCACATACTTGGAGAGCTTGGCGAGGTCGCCGGAGTCGATGCGAATGGCCGACAGGCGCTCGCCCACCGTTTCCATCTCCTTGGCAACCGTAATGGCATGTTCACAGCCCTCGCGCACGTCATAGGTGTCGATGAGCAGCGTACAGTTCTTGGGGCTCGACTTGGCAAAGGCGCGGAAGGCCTCGAGCTCGGAATCGAAGCTCATCACCCAGCTGTGCGCATGCGTGCCAAAGACGGGAATACCGTAGCGGCGGCCGGCGAGCACATTGGACGTAGAGGAGCAGCCGGCAACGTAGCTCGCGCGCGCGACGGCCAAGCCGCCATCGGGACCCTGAGCGCGGCGCAGGCCAAACTCGGCAACGGGACGGCCGTCCGCCGCCAGCACCACGCGCGCCGTCTTGGTGGCGACAAGCGTCTGGAACCCAACGATGTTGAGCAGCGCCGTCTCAAGCAGCTGGCACTCCAGCGCGGGGCCGGTGACGCGAACCATGGGCTCGCGCGGAAAGACGAGCTCGCCCTCGGGCACGGCGTCGATGTTTACATGCGCACGAAAATCGCGCAGGTAGTCGAGGAATCCAGGCTTGAACATCGCGCCGCCGGCCGGGGCCTGGAGCGAGGCGAGGTAGTCGATGTCCTCGGGCGTAAAGCGCAGATTCTCGACCAGCTCGGGCAGTTCGGCGGTGCCGCACATGACGGCATAGGCGCTGCCAAAAGGATGGTCGCGGTAAAACGCGGTAAAACAACCCTGCTCATTGGCCTTGCCGCTCTCCCACAGGCCCTGGGCCATAGTGAGCTCGTACAGATCGGTGAGCATTGCAATGTCGGTGGGATGCGAGATGTCGGTCAAAGCCATGGGGCGACCTTTCGGATGCGTTGTGCAGAGGTTGAGGGTTGGAAAAGGGCAGAGTGTTCGGGCATGGCACCCAGCGCGAATGGGCTAGAGCAGGCCCATGCTGGTCAGGATCGTGTAGCCCATAAAGATGACAAACGCGATGAGGGCAAGGACAATGATGATTTTTTGAGCCGGCGCCATGCCAGGGATCTCGTTCTCGCCCGTAGGCTCCTTGGAGGTAACCATGCGCTGGGCAAAGGTCATCTCGTCACGGCTCGGCTTGGGCTCGACGGACTTGGAACGAGCGACCTTTTTAGGCTGAGGTTTAGGTGCGGTGGGCGCGGGCTTCGCGGCGGCGGGCTTGGGCGCGGGGGCGACGTTCGCGGCGGCCTCCTCGGCCTTCGCACGCTCGGCACGCAGGGCGGCCAGCTCCTCACGCTCGCGGCGTGCCTCTTCCTGGGCCTCGCGACGAGCTTTCTCGGCGCGGAGCTCTTCCAACTCGGCGCGTTCCTCGGCAGACAGTGGTTGGGACTCAAGCTTGGCCATGGTACAGCCCTTTCTTTTAAAAAAAGCCGCCGACACAATGTCAGCGGCTTATCAAATCCAAGGGTGGAGACGAAGGGAGTCGAACCCTCGGCCTCTGCCATGCGACGGCAGCGCTCTCCCAACTGAGCTACGTCCCCAAGACAAGTTGATATTTTACCTACGGCTCGCCAACTGTCAACGCCCAATACCCAGTCTTTTTGGGACGCGGCTATTTTGACAACTTTTCGAGCAGGCGATCCTCTCGATGATTTTTTAATCCCCGTCCCAGAAAAATCATCGGCGAGCGCACTACTTTGCGCTGGTGAGGACGCCGGTGGTGTCGAACGCCGGGGTGAAGCTCTCGTCTACCGCTCCGCCTTCTTGCCAAAACATCGTCGTAAAGCCCAGGTCGTCGGCATGGTCGAGCACCTGCTCGTACTCCTCGCGCGTCACGGCGCGCGCCAGGTCGCCGCCTTGTTCGCGCATGAGGGCATTGGGCGTGTACTGGTTCATGACCGAGATCGGCACGTCGCCCACCGTCTGCCACACCAGGTCCAACACGCGGCACGAATCGTCCGCATGCCCCGGCAGCACCAGATGACGCACGATTATGCCGCGCTTCATGAGCCCGTCCCCGTCTACCAGCTCTCCCCCGCGGCGCTCAATTTCGCGCGCCATCTGGGCCAGACCCGACACAGCCACGCGCGGGTAGTCCTTAATATGAGAGAGTGACTGCGCAAGCGCCGCATTGGCATACTTAAAGTCGGTAAGCCACACGTCGACCAAATCGCCGAGCGCCGCCACGGCACCCGCACGCTCATAACCGCTCGTGTTGTAGACGATTGGAATGACCAGTCCGCGCTCCCGAGCTGCGGCAATCGCGGCCGGCAGCAGGTGAGCATAATGCGTCGCCGTCACCAGATTGATGTTATTGGCACCTTGGTCCTGCAGCTCCAGCATAATCTCGACCAGGCGCTCGGGCGAAATCTCAAGCCCGAAATTGCCCGTCGAGATCTCGTGGTTCTGGCAATAGATACATTTGAGCGAGCAGCCGCTAAAGAAGATCGTGCCCGAACCGGCCTCGCCCGAGATAGGCGGCTCCTCCCACATATGGAGCGCCGCGCGGGCAACCTTAAGCGTGTCGTCGGCGCCGCACACGCCACGCGTGCCCTCGTCGCGCGCCGCGCCGCAACGGCGTGGACACAAATGGCAGGCGGGCGAAAAAAGTTCGGTCAACGACGTCGGCATAAAAACATGCTCCAAAACAACGATTCAGCAGCTCAAACGCAAAAGCCCGGACCGCACGGACGGCTCCAAGCCCAAGGCGCCGTAATCGTCCGACACGATTTTTGTAATGTCAAGACTGGAATCCACAAAGTGCCGCTTTATGATGTAGGTATTCCGCCCCCCGCGGAGCAACTGGGTGAACCGTCGCGTTTATTTAGGGAGCCCACACAGTCGTACCTAGTACAGGTATCCTTCGTTGTTAAGGACGCTGGAACGGTCGATGAGGGCACCCACCTGTTTTAGGTGGGTTCATTTTCGTAACGTGGGGGGTGGTTTTCTTTTGCCGAAAATCACCATTACAGTCCATATGGATTCCCGCCGGCATCCCGACAAGCCATCGACGACATCCCAATATCTGGTAAGCGCGTGATTATCGCTGCGTGCAATTACATGCACCCCCCCTTGGTCGAGTATTATGGTTCGGCTATGCCCTTTGCGCATGGCGTTCTTCTGACCTTTTCCTTCGACGCTTGGCGGTTTTTAGATTCATGGCTTCATCCCCGAGCTACATACCGTACCTATGCGTGGCAGCGGCGGCCTTTATCACGACCTTCCTCGCGGTGCCCCTGGTCAAGCGCTTGGCAATTAAGCTCGATGCCGTCGACTATCCTTCTAAGCGCCGCATCAACACCAAGCCCATCCCGCGTTTGGGCGGAACGGCGGTGTTTTTGGGCCTGGTCGTTGCCTGCATTGTGCAAATCCTAGGCACCTGGCACCTAGGCTGGCCACCCGTCCTGGTGCCGCACCCGCGCCTTCACATTAGCTATCCCATGCTGGCACTCTCCTTTACCGTCATCTTTGCAACCGGCGCTATCGACGACATCTTCCAACTCAAGCCCAAGCAAAAGCTGGCCGGACAGGTCCTCGCCGCGCTTATCGCCTGTATCGGCGGCCTACGGATCGGCGTCATCGTCAACCCGTTTGCCCCCGGCGAGATCATGCTCGGATGGCTCGCCTACCCCATCACCGTGATCTATCTGGTGGCATTCACCAACATCATTAACCTCATCGACGGCCTCGACGGCTTGGCCACGGGCATCTGCGGCATCGCGTCGTTCACCATGTTTTCGATGGCCGTTCTCTCGGGCCGCATCGACGCCGCCGCGCTCTCCATTGCGCTCTTTGGCGCCTGCCTGGCCTTTTTGCGCTACAACTTCAACCCCGCAAGCATCTTCTTGGGCGACTCGGGGTCGCTGCTTCTGGGCTTTGCGCTGGGCTCCATCTCGTTGCTCAACGTGAGCCGCACCGCCGCGCTCACCTCGCTTATCATCCCGCTCATCGTTGCCGGCGTGCCCATCATCGACACGTTTAGCGCCATCGTGCGCCGCAAGCGCGCCCACATTAGCATCGGGCAGGCCGACAAGGGCCACATCCACCACCGCCTGATCCAAGAGGGCTACAACCAAAAACAGGCAGTGCTCCTCATCTACGCCTGGTGCATTATGCTTTCGGCCGGCGCCGCCGCGATTAACCAGGTCGAGGTGCCCATGCGCGTGCTCATCTTTACCGTGCTCGCCATTGGCTCGGCGGCCTTTGCCAAGCATCTACATCTGTTTGAGCCCGTGCTGCGCCACCATTACAACAAGCGCACACACGAGGATGAGCTCGTCACCCCCGACGACCCCGCCTTTAAGCAGGAGGAGCAGGCAGCCGAAGAACGTAAGGAAGAGCGCCACCACAAGCTCTAGGGTAAGCTGCCGAGAATGTGCCAAGGCATCGCTGACCAAGTGCAACTACATCGCATCAATCGCGTAAGCCACCCCTTGCCAGCCCCTCGCCTACTTACGCCCCGCCCCTCCAATAAACGCGTTATCATCTTGACCCATGAACATACGTTAGGAGCAATTATGCCAAACGAGAACAGCTACGAAGTCGCGCTGCAGAAGAGCAACGCCATTCGCGAGGGCCTGGCCAAGACGCCCGACAAGTTCACCATGCTCACCGGCGACCGCCCCACCGGCCGTCTGCATCTGGGTCACTACTTCGGCACCCTCAAGGGCCGTGTGGAGCTGCAGAACATGGGTGCCAAGACCAACGTACTCATCGCCGACTACCAGGTCATCACCGACCGCGACACGACCGAGCACATCCAGGACAACGTGTACAACATGGTCATGGACTACCTTGCCTGCGGCATCGACCCCGACAAGACCATGATCTACGCGCACTCCGCCGTGCCCGCCGCCAACCAGCTCATGCTGCCGTTCCTGTCGCTGGTGTCCGAGGCCGAGCTGGCGCGCAACCCCACGGTCAAGGCCGAGATGGAGGCCTCGGGCCACGAGCTCACCGGCCTTCTGCTCACCTACCCGGTGCACCAGGCCTGCGACATCCTGTTCTGCAAGGGCAATGTGGTGCCCGTCGGTCGCGACCAGCTGCCGCACATCGAGCTCACCCGCACCATCGCCCGCCGCTTTAACAACCGCTACGGCAAGGTGTTCCCCGAGGTCGACGCACTGCTGTCCGAGACCCCGCTGCTGCCGGGCCTGGACGGTCGCAAGATGAGCAAGAGCTACGGTAACGCCATCAACATCTCGATGACCGCCGAGGAGACGGCCAAGCGCATCAAGAAGAGCCAGACCGACTCCGAGCGCATGATCACGTTCGATCCCGAGAACCGCCCCGGCGTGTCCGGTCTGCTTTCGACGGCCGCCATCTGCACCGGCCGTTCCGAAGTCGAGATTGCCGAGGAGATTGGCATGGGCGGCTCCGGCCAGCTCAAGAAGTACGTGACCGAGGCCGTCAACGAGTACTTCGCGCCGATCCGTGAGCGTCGCCAGCGCTACGAGAACGACCTGGATTACGTAAAGGACGTCCTGCACGAGGGCAACCGTCGCGCCAATGAGATCGCCGAGCAGACCCTGGGCGAGGTTCAGGACGCCATGGGCATGGTGTACTAGGCAAAGCGCCTTCGCACAACATAGACGGTGAGGCTGAATCCTCACCGAAACAGGAACAGGCCCGCTGGCAGATAGTTGCCAGCGGGCCTGTTCCCGAAGTACACCGTTGAATCGCACAGAGGGGAGGAATGCGAATCAAACTCAACAGGGCAGGCTTTTTCATCGCCTATTGCCTGCTCCGTTGCTGAAACCAATATAGTTCGCCGTGGTTTACTTTGTAGCGACAATAAACGCCGCCACACCTTCTCCATAAGTTAGCTCAGGTAAACTAAAACCACCACAAAGGGGACAGGAGCCTTTGTGGTGGTTTTGACACGAACGAGCCGCTACAGCCCGGCAGGCCAACGACAGGCACCCAGATCGACGTGCCTGGGATCGGCAAACGTCACGCCCTCCCCTAGCAAAAGCTCACGTTGAGCATCGGGGCCGCCAAACGCAAAGCCCTCGCAAATGCGGCCATCGGCAAACACCACGCGATGGCAGGGAATCTGACCAGGGCGCGGATTGCTGTGCAGCGCATAGCCCACAAAGCGCGCGCTCCGCGGACGACCGGCGAGCAGCGCCACCTGACCGTAGGTGGCGACCATCCCCTCGGGAATCTGCTCGACTACCTCGTACACCCGCTCAAAAAAGCCCTTAGATGCCATCGCACGCTCCTTTCAACCCGGTAAAGCATAAACCACCACAAAGGTGCCTGTCCCCTTTGTGGTGGTTTTGGCAGGTGGGCTAGTTAACGGGCTGGAAGAAGGCTACGGCCACGGCGCCGGGACCTACGTGGGTGCCGATGGTGGCACCGATGGTGTGAACGGGCAGTTCGCCCTCGGTGTGGCCAGCCCACAGTGCCGCGCTGTCCTCGATATACTTCTTGAGCACCGCATCCGAAAGGCCCGTATAGCCGAGCGCCAGCGGCATGGAAAAGTCGATGCCGCCTGCCTTTTCGACCTTCTGGTTGAGCAGGTTACGTCCGTTCTTGGAACCGCGCGCCTTGCCCAGCTGCACGATCAGACCGTCCTCGGCAGCCACAACAGGCTTTACGTTGAGCAGCGTACCCACGGCACCGGCAGCAGCAGACAGGCGACCGCCGCGCACCAGGTACTCCAGCGTCTCGAGCAGACCAATAACCACCACGCGGTCACGGACGGCCTCGACAGCCGCCGCGATCTGGGCCGCGCCCTGGCCCTCGTCCACTAGGCGCAGGGCATACTCGACCAGCACGCGCTCACCCAGGGTCACGTTATTGCTGTCCACGACGAACACGTCGCCGCCCGGCGCCTCGGCAAGTGCGGTACGGGCGCTCTGATTGGTCCCCGAAAGTTTGGCACCCACGGTAATAATCACCGCCTCGTCGCCGGCCTCACGTGCTTCGGCAATCGCCTGCGAAAAGGCGTACGGGTTGACCTGACCGGTCTTGGGCAGCTCGTCGCGCTCCACGAGCATCTCGTAAAAGCGCTGGTGATCGATGTCGACGCCATCCATATACACATCGGTGCCAAAGGTAACGGACAGCGGCAAGACGGACAGCGCCGGGTGCTCCGCCGGCGACATATCGCTGGCGGAATCGGTAATAATGCGGACGGACATAGCGAATCCTTTCTTGCGCAGGTCTCGCGCAGGGAATTTTGACAGCAATGTCCCGGCACGGCATACGCGCTCAAACGGGACTATGCAGTTCTTGGCTGAAAGCTAGCGCCAGCGCGGCTCTAGATCTCGCGCAGGGTGTTGAGAATCGTGCGCAGCGACGCATACATCTGCTCGCGCTGCTCCACGCCCATGGCCTTGCCGGTGGTATCGAGCACCTCGCGAATGATGCGATCGGCCTCGCTCATGCTCTCGCCGCCCAGGGCAGTCAGGCGCACCGGAGCACGGTACTTGACGGCCGCATCACCCGAGTCGTCAACCTCGACGTAGCCGCCCTCCTCCAGATGCGCGAGCGTGCGCGAGACGGCGGCACGGGTCACGCCTGCCATGCGAGCCAGGTCAGCACCAGTCAGGCCGTCCTTGCTGCGCTCAAGATAGTACAGGCACATAACGTCGGAGCCCTTGAGGCCCAGCCTTGCGCCCTCGGATGTCTTAATGCGCTGGATCTCCTTGTAGAGCCCGCTGATCAGTCCGACAAAGTCCTCGAAACGTGTCTCGTCGTTCTGCTGCATGGGAGACGACCGCCTTTCGCTTGCATGATGCTAACGGGTAAACATCTTAGCCGCACAAGGCAACACCCGTACCCAAATATCCCATTTGTTAACCCATCAACATAAAAACCACCACAAAGGGGACAGGCACCTTTGTGGTGGTTTGGGGCATCAATAGGTTCTAGGCGTCGCTACAGCTCCACGCAGGGATTGTCGCGGGTCACAAGCGTCTTAACGACAACCGTCGCTCCCAGATAGCGCTCGAGCAGCTCGGCTAAGCGATCGATCGCGGCCTGGCAATCCCCCATCCGCTCGGGCTCCACGCACTCAATCGCCAGGAACGCATCGGCCGAATCGTCGGACAGCGCCGTGCGAACGCCATCGCGCCAGTTCCAGCAGCGGCACACGGCGCCTGCATCGTCGATATAGGCAAGCTCGCCGGGCAGCGTCGGATCATCCGCCTCCTCGCCAAGCGGCAGAAATGAATCGCCACCGTCGGTCACCGCCAACCGCAGATCGCCCTCGATAGCATGTAAGTCCTCGCCGCCAACGGGCAGCGCGTAGGTCAGCGACACCGTGTTGTAGATGTCCACCGCCGGCGTAATATGACCGACCGGCTTGCCCTTGAGCACGCGCTTGAGCAAGTTCTCGATCGAGCAGCGGGCGCCCTTTTTGGTCTTAAACAGGCGATAGGCCTCGCGCCATGCCTTGACCGGCGCATTCTCGCTGATCGTGTCGCTGGTCAGGTGGCGCTCCGCATCGATGTTGGCACGGTCGAGCAACGCGGCGATCGCATCCACATCCTCCTGGGAAATCTGAGCCGCGGGCTTCATGCCCTTTACGACCACGACGCCGACCGCCGCCTGCGGAAACAGCTCCCAAAATGAATCCTCGGCAATAAAGCTTTTCATACGCTCTCCCTTCATTGTGCGCGCCCGAGCCCGGACACCTAAACAAATAGCGCCCTCACAGCGGCCACCTTCAAAGTCCTACGGTGCCGCCACAAGAGCGCTTACGCTGCCCCCATCCGGAGAAGGGGGCGATATGTCAGGCGTATTGTAACCCGAGTCATTCGCCCAAGCAAAACCACCACAAAGGTGCCTGTCCCCTTTGTGGTGGATATGGACTCGCGGCGACGCTAGTGGCGGAGTCCCAACAGGCCGCGGCCGCGATGACGGGCGTCGGCGTGCACCTGAGCGTGCGGACCGGCGGCCTTGACGGACTCGGGCAGGTGCGAGTACTTCTTCTCGAAGTTCTCCTCGAACATGACGGCCAGGTTGTGCGCGGCCTCGTCGTAGCGAGCGGTGCTCTGCCAATACTGGCGCGGCACCAGGATGCCGTCGGGTACGCCGTGGCACGTGGTGGGAATGTCGACGTTAAAGATATCGTCGTGGACGAACTCGCTGTCCTCGATGGTACCGTCGAGGGCGCGGGCCACCAGAGCGCGCGTGTAGGCAAGCTCGATGCGATGGCCCACGCCGTAGCCGCCGCCAATCCACCCGGTGTTGACCAGGTACACACGCGTGCGGCCGTCGGCGATGCGCTCACCGAGCATCTTGGCATAGACCATGGGGTCGAGCGGCATAAACGGCTCGCCAAACAGCGAAGAGAACGTGGGCGTGGGCTCGGTGACGCCGACCTCGGTGCCGGGGATCTTGGCCGTAAAGCCCGTCACAAAGTGGTACATGGCGGCATCGGCCGTCAGGCGTGAGATGGGCGGCAGCACGCCAAAGGCGTCGCAGGTCAGGAAGAGCACGACGCTTGGAGTGGTACCCATGCCCTTGGTCCACGCGTTGGGGATATGCTCGACGGGGTAGGCCACGCGCGTGTTGTGTGTGATCGAGATGTCGTCGTAGTTGGGCATGCGGTTCTCGTCGAGCACCACGTTTTCGCAGATGGCGCCAAAGCGGACAGCGTTGAAGATCTCGGGCTCGTGGAACGCGTCCAGGCCCTCGCATTTGGCGTAGCAGCCACCTTCGATGTTGAAGATGCCCATGTCGGACCAACCGTGCTCGTCGTCGCCGATCAGCAGCCGCGTGGGGTTGGCCGAAAGCGTGGTCTTGCCGGTGCCGGACAGGCCAAAGAACACGGCGGTCTCATGCGTGACGGGGTCCATACTGGCCGAGCAATGCATGGGCAGCACGTCGTCCTCGACGGGCAGCAGGTAATTCATGACGCTGAAGATGGACTTTTTGATCTCGCCGGAGTAGCCGGTACCCGCGACCAAAATCACGCGCTCCTGGAAGTTGATGACCACGGCGGCGCTGGAGTTGAGGCCCTTGATGGCGGGATCGCACTGGTAGCCCGGCGCGGCGAGCACACAGAAGTCCGGCTCGCCGGTGCGCGCGATTTCGCGGGCAAGCGGGCGGGCGAGCATCTGCTTAATGAAGAGTGCCTGGCTGGCGCGCTCGCAGGCGACGAGCAGTCGGCGCGTGTGGTTGCGGTCGGCGCCGGCCATGCCGCGGGTGACGAACACGTCGCGCTCGTTGAGGTAGTCGACGATGCCGGCCTTGATGGTCTCGTAGCTCTCGACGGACAGCGGGCGGTTGACGGCGCCCCAGGCAATCTTGTCGTGGACATCGGGGGTGTCGACGATAAAGCGGTCATTGGGGGAACGGCCGGTACGCTCCCCCGTCTCGATCACCAGCGCGCCGTTGGATGCCATGCGGCCTTCTTCGCGGCGGATAGCGTGCTCGACGAGCTCCGCGGCGGGTAGATCGACCAGCAGACGGGGCTGATTCTCGGCGGGATCTTCGACCAGCGTAACACCAAAGTTGGACAAAACATCTGCAGGGGTAACACCAGGCATGGGGCCTCCTTTAAAAACGCGACACGTGGACGCGACGCGCACTTTACTCACGTAAAGCCCGTTGTACCCGATATGCAAAAACGTTTTTGCGGCAAGGGCGGCAAGCCCGCCCAACGGTCAAAAATCGCACGCAAGCGGCCTAGTCATTGGAGACGTTTTTAAACGACTATTCGTTGGGGACACTCTTGAACAGGCAACAACCAAGGAGCGACCCCGGATGCCGGCACTTAGGGACGTTCCCAAAGTGCCGGCACATAAGGAACGTCCCCAAATGCCGTCTACTGAATGGCGCCGCCGAAATTATCGAACAACCTGTTCAAAAACACGAGCGAACACTGTCGCGTCTATACTAGAGCGCAGCAATAGAAAGGACCCCGCTTTGAGCATCACGCCCCTCGATAGCATTCGCCGCGCCATCGCCCGCCGCAATGGCGTCGCCGACCCCGCCGTAGCGGGCAGCGGCACCGCAAGGGCCCAGGGCGGACGCATCGAGAATGGCCTGTTCCCCGCCTCCCACACGGCCGAAGAGCTCGCGCGCATCCAGGAGCTGAGCCAGCGCAACGCCGGCGACCCCGACAGCAGCCAGGCCACGCGCCGTCGCCGGCGCGAACGCGATCGGGAGCCCGGCCCCGTCCGCCGCATGGTCAACGCTTGGTGGAACCGTCTGCTCGGTGCCGTCTACGGCGGCGGCTTCTCCATGCAGGAAGCGGAATACGAGGAGCACGCCACCAGTCGCGACTATCTTTGGAACACCCTCGGCACCGCCGTGTGGGGCTTGGCATTTCCGCTGCTCACCATCGTGTCTACGCAGCTCGTGGGCGCCGAAGAAGCAGGCAAATTCTCCATCGCCTTTGTCACCGGCACGCTCATCATGATCGCGTGCAACTACGGCGTGCGCAATTTCCAGGTCTCGGACATCGACGAAAAGACGTCCTTTGCCTCTTACCAGCTCAACCGCTGGCTCTGCGGAGCGCTCGCGCTGGCATGCGGCCTGGTATACAGCAGCGCCCGCGGCTACGATGCGCAGATGGCCACGATCGGCCTGGGCGTCTACCTCTATAAGGTGATCGACGGCATCGCCGACGTGTACGAGGGCCGCCTGCAGCAGGCCGACAAGCTCTATTTGGCCGGCATGAGCCAAACGCTGCGTTCCGCCGGCGTCATCGCGGTCTTTAGCGTGGCACTGTTCCTCACGCGCAGCATGCCCATCGCGGCCATGGCCATGGGTGTCACCGCCATCGCCTCGCTCGTGCTGGTCACCGCGCCGCTTGCCCTGCTCGAGACCGAAAAATCGCGCCATGTGAGCCTGCGCGAGGTCGGCCACCTGTTTGTCCAGTGCGCCCCGCTCTTTGGTGCACTGTTCCTGTTCAACCTTATTGAGAGCATGCCCAAGTTTGTGATGGAAGGCACGCTGGCATACAAATATCAGCTGTACTTTAATGCCCTGTTCTTTCCAGCGCAGGCCATTTTGTTGAGCATCGGATTTGTCTATAAACCGCAGCTTCTGCGTCTGTCGAGCATTTGGACGAATCCGCGCAAGCGTCGCCGCTTTGACCTGATTATTGTTGCCGTTATGGCACTGATCGTGGTCATCACCAGCGTGTGCGCCGCATTTATGGCAGGTCCCGGTATTCCCCTCATGAGCTTCATGTACGGCCTCAATTTTGAGCGCTACCGCACGCTGGCACTGCTGATGGTTGTCGCCGGCGGCGTCACCGCGGCCATCGACTTTATCTACGCCATCATCACGGTGCTGCGCCATGCCGGCGACGTCACCAAAATCTACCTGATCTGCTTCGCCGTAAGCGTAGTGCTGCCGGTGATCCTGATCAACCTGCTGGGTCTGATGGGCGCCGTGGTGAGCTACCTAGCCATCATGGCCCTACTCCTGGTGCTGCTGATTATCGAAAACGCCCACATCCGCCAACGCATCGAGCGCGACCGCAACCCGTACGGCGTATAACGCCCACCTTGGTACATTGGGGAAAGAAACGTCGATGTTTTGGCGCCAACCTCTTGCGCCGTTATTCCCCGGGGCGAATATTCGCGTAGAACTCCGCCCCATCATCGAGCCGCAGGATGCCCACGCGACCGAACTCGGAGCCGGTGGCGGCAGCGCAGTCGATGTCGATGCGATCGGGCACACCGGCGGCATCCTCGCCGCCCAGGCGCACGATCTGCCCGCGGCCCGACTCCTCATCGAGCCCCGCAAGACCACCGACCTCGCAATAACGCCCGAGCGACACCGTTGGCGTGTGACCGCTCACCACGACCGGGCCCTCGCCCTCGGCAGAAAGCAGTCCCGTCGGCGCATCCCAATAGCCGTGACGAATCCACAGCAGGTCATCGGACGACTGCACCGCGAGCATCTGCTGCAGCAGCTCGCGATCGGCACCCACCGCTCCGACGCCATCGGCACAATCGACGCCATGCTCAAGTAAAAACGCGCGCGCCGCCTTTATCTCGATTCCAGCATGTACCAGCAGATACGGGCGCTCCTCGGTCTCGACCACCGCGTAGAGCGGCAGCGCGGCTATCCATCGCACGAGCTCCTCGTATGCCTCAAATTCCATGTCGTTGAGCTGCTCGCGCGTCGTCCAGCCACCGTTGATATCCCAGGTCTCGGCATCGAGCGGATCCTGGCCAATGATGGCATCGAGCATGATCTGCTCGTGATTGCCCTTGAGAACGCGGGCGTTAGGCAGCGAGCGCACGAGCTTAATAACGCCGACCGGATCGGGCCCGCGATCAATCATGTCGCCCAGCACGTACAGCGTGTCGTCGGACGTCAACGAGATCTTAGACAGGGCCTCGTCAAGCGCACGCACGTGCCCGTGAGCATCAGATGTCACATAGATCGCCATGGTACGCCTCTCCTTGCATTGCGGCCGAAGCCCGGTGCCGCAACTAAAACTTCAAGTTGAACTTAAACGTTACCCATTGTACTCCGTTGCAATAAAGCTGGAAAGGGTTTCCGAGCAGAGGCAAAGACGGCAGCCGTCTATGACGATATCGCGCACGCCCGCAATCTAACCCCATAAACCCACCATCTTTGGGTACAAATAACCGCAGACAACTGACCGTGCCACGCCAACCACCCAGGAGCGGACACCATCCATGAACCAGATCCTTCTCTTTATCGGCCTCGTTATTATTCTGTGCCTGACCATCAAGCCCGTCGGCAAAAAACTCCCCTTCCCCACCCTGCTCATCTTTATCGCGCTCGGCATGCTGTTGGGCGTCAACGGGCCGGCTCACATCGACTTTAGCGACTACGCGCTCACCGAAACCGTCTGCAGCACGGCGCTGCTGTTCATCATGTTCTACGGCGGTTTTAACACCAACATCGACCGTGCCAAGCCCGTCGCCGCGCCTGCGGTGCTGCTGAGCACGCTCGGCGTCGTCATCACTGCCGGCATTACCGGCGTGTTCGCGCACTTTGTACTGGGCTTCGACTGGATCGGCGGCCTGCTGCTGGGATCGGTCGTGGCGTCCACCGACGCGGCCAGCGTCTTTAGCGTTCTGCGCGAGCACAGCCTTTCGCTGAGGGGCGGCACCGACTCGCTGCTCGAGGTCGAATCGGGCTCCAACGACCCCGTCGCCTACATGCTCACCGCCGTGCTCGCGACCCTCGCGGCGGGCGGCAATATCGACATTCCCGTGCTGCTGACCAAGCAGATCATCCTGGGCGTGGGGTTGGGCCTTGCCATCGGCTGGACATCCAGCCGTCTGATTGAGCGCGCACACGCACCAGCCGAAGGCGCGCAGACCATCTTCTTGTTCGCCGTGGCCATCGTCGCCTACGCGCTGCCGAGCTACCTGGGCGGCAACGGCTTTTTGGCCGTATACCTTGCAGGCATTGTGCTGGGCGCAAGCGACATCACCGGTAAGGTCGAGATGGCGCACTTCTTCGACACCCTCACCGAGATGGCAGAGATGACCATCTTCTTCTTGCTCGGCCTGCTCGTAACGCCCGCACGCCTGCCGCAGATGCTGCTGCCGGGCCTGGCGCTCATGGCGTTCATGCTCTTCGTGAGCCGCCCCATCGCCGTCGGCGTGCTCCTAGCGCCCTTTAAGACGAATCCCAGCCAGGTCGCGCTCGTAAGCTGGGCGGGCCTGCGCGGAGCAGCTTCGGTCGTCTTTAGTCTCTTTGCCGTGGTAGCCGGCGTTCCCGGCGGACACGACCTATTTGACCTGGTGTTTGTGATTGCTGCGTCGAGCATCGTGGTGCAGGGCTCGCTGCTGCCGGCGGTGGCGAAGAAGCTCGATATGATCGATGCGGAAGGCGATGTGCGTCGCACGTTTAACGATTACCGCGACGAGGACGGCATGTCGTTCGTTAAGCTCAAGGTGGGCGCTGGACATCCGTTTGCCGGACGCTCGCTCGCGGACATTGGCAGCGCGACGGACATGCTCGTGGTCCTGGTGCTGCGCGACGGGGCGCATCCGGTACTGCCCAATGGCGACACCGTGATCCAGGAAGGCGATCTGCTGGTGATGGCCGCCCCAACGTTCGAAGAGCGTGCCGAGGTTACGCTGCGCGAGGTCACCGTGACGCCCCACGGTCGCCTGGCCGGTCAGCGCCTGCGCGACGTGCCGCAGGGCAAGCACCCGTTTATCGTGGTAATGCTCAAGCGCGAAGGCCAGACGATCATCCCAGACGGCGACACCCAAGTCCAACCCGGCGACGAAGCCGTCATCGCCACGCTGGCGTCGTAGTGACCAGGGGTTAGCTAATTTGCGACGAAGAAATCAAGCGCCTAGAGAACCTCATGCCTTCGCTCGCAGAATTGGATTTGCCCGAGGAGTAAAGCACCCCTCCCCCATGTAACCATCCTGTAAATCATAGCGGCGCACTCGGGTTTTGCTGTGATTCAATCGCGCCTGACGCTCCACTGTGCTAAAGTATCCCGAACGTTCAAACGACTACGAGGGGAACTAGAAGATGGCACGTGTGCACAACTTCTCAGCTGGCCCGGCCGCGCTGCCTACAAGCGTGCTCGCCGAGATCGCCGACGAGATGATGGACTACCACGGTTGCGGCATGTCCGTGCTCGAGATGAGCCATCGATCTAGCATGTACCAGCAGATCATCGACGACGCCGAGGCAACCCTGCGCCGCCTGCTGAGCATCCCCGATAACTACCGTGTTCTGTTTTTGCAGGGCGGCGCCACGCTGCAGTTTGCGGGCATCCCGATGAACCTCATGCGCCGCGGCCGCGCCGGCTACGTCGTGACCGGCAACTTCGCCAACAAGGCGTACAAGGAAGCCGCCAAGTACGGCGAGGCCGTGCTGCTCGCGAGCTCCGAGGACGCCAATTTCGACCGCATTCCCGCCATGGCCGACATCAACGCGCGCATTGCCGCCGAGACCGCGGGCGGCGGGCTCGACTACGTCTACATCTGCCAGAACAACACCATCTTTGGCACCATGTACCACGAGCTGCCCGCTTGCGGCGACGTGCCGCTGGTCGCCGATGTCTCGAGCTGCTTTCTGTCGCAGCCGCTCGACGTTGAGCGCTACGGGCTCATCTACGCCGGCGCGCAGAAAAACGCCGGCGCCGCGGGCGTGACTGTGGTCATCGTGCGCGACGACCTTATCGCCGAAGGCCCGGCCTATGCGCAGACGCCGCAGTACATGGACCTTAAGACCCAAGCCGCCAAGGACTCCATGCTCAACACGCCCAACACCTTTGGCATCTACGTGTGCGGCAAGGTGTTCCGTTGGGTTGAGCAGACCGGCGGACTTGCCGCCATGGCCGAGCGCAACTGGGCCAAGGCCAATCTGCTCTACGACCTGCTCGAACACAGCGAGCTGTTCCATGGCACCACGCAGGCCGACAGCCGCTCCATCGCCAACGTCACCTTCCGCACCGGCGATGCCGACCTCGACGCCGCCTTTGTCGCAGGCGCGGCCGAGCACCAGATTCAAAACGTCAAGGGCCATCGCCTGGTGGGCGGCATGCGCGCCAGCGTCTACAACGCCGTAACCATGAAAGACGTGCGGGCACTGGCCTCGTACATGAAAGACTTCGAAGCGCAGCATAGTTTGAGCCCGCGATCTAACTAGCCCGCAGCACGCGGGCCGACCAGCCATCTCAAACCACCCTGTTTAGATCAAAACCTGCTAAGGAGTTTTTCCATGCGTAAGATTAAGACCATCGACGACATCACCAAAGACGGCAAAGTCGAGTTTGGCGAGGGCTACGAGTTTGTGGGCACCGCCGAGGAGGCCGACGCCATCCTGATGCGCTCCACCGACCTGCACGGCTACGAGCTGCCCGAGGGCATCCGCGCCATCGCCCGCTGCGGCGCCGGCGTCAACAACATCCCCGTCGAGGAGTACGCCAAGAAGGGCGTCGTCGTCTTTAACTCCCCCGGTGCCAACAGCAACGCCGTCAAGGAGCTCGTCCTGGGCATGCTGGTGCTTTCGAGCCGCGGCGTGGTGCAGTCGATGAACTGGGTGCGCGACAACGCCGACGACCCCGATATCCAAGTCGACGCCGAGAAGGCCAAGAAGGCCTTTGTGGGTCGCGAGCTCAAGGGCAAGCGCATTGGCGTCATCGGCCTGGGCAACGTGGGCTCCAAGGTCGCCAACGCCTGTGTCGATCTGGGCATGGACGTCTACGGCTACGACCCGTTCATTTCCGTCGAGCACGCGTGGGTGCTGAGCCGCGAGGTGCAGCGCGTGGGCACGCTCGAGGATCTGTGCCGCGGCTGCGACTACCTCACCGTGCACGTGCCCAGCAAGGCCGACACCATCGGTATGATCAGCACCGAGCAGATTAACCTGCTAGCGCCCGACGCCGTGCTCATCAACTACGCGCGCGAGACCATCATTGACGAAGACGCCGTCGACGCCGCCCTGCGCGAGGGCAAGCTCAGCTGGTTTAGCTGCGACTTTGCCACGCCCAAGACCGTCAAGATGCCCAATACGTTTATCACCACGCATTCGGGCGCCGGCACCGGCGAGGCCGAGGCCAACTGCGCCGACATGGCCATCAGCGAGCTCAAGGATTACCTGGAAAACGGCAACATCGCGCACAGCGTCAACTACCCCGCCTGCAGCATGGGCAAGGCGCGCGCCGCAAGCCGTATTGCCTGCCTGCATGCCAACGTGCCCAACATGATCGGCCAGATCACGGCCATTCTCGCCAAGGACAACGCCAATGTGCAGCGCATGACCAACGAGTCCGCTGGCGAGAACGCCTACACCATGTTCGACACCGATGAGCACCTGGACGGCAGCACGATCGAGGCGCTCAAGCAGATTCCGTCGATGTATCGCGTGCGCGTGATTAAATAGCGCCGGTGCCAAGCCTGCCAGACAGACCACGAAGCCCATTCGCCCCCCCGTATTCACGAAACGGGGGGCGATTTTGTTGCTCCGGACGACTTTAAAATGATACCCAGAACAAGTTTTTTCAGATAATCGATAGTGAGGCTCCAGTCGCTAAGCACACCCGCTTTGATAAACAGCTTTATCAGGGTCTTTAGTAGGTAAAAATCGGTCTCTATGTGCCGAATGTAAGTTGACTGTCTATTTTCCGAAACAACTTATTCTAGATAGCATTTTTAGGGTCCCTCCAAGGCAAAATTGAAGCCTTTTTGCGACCAGAACTCTAGCTCGCGCTACCGTTTACCCACCGCGCGACTACATTCCCGCCCAATCGATAAAAATCTCCTCACGAAGCCGCCGTTCGAGCTCCTGCTGTCGCGGCGTCTTGTCTTTCAGCGGCACATCGAGATAGGACATGATGAGCTCCATCACCACGCGGAAGGCATCGAAGTCGGCCAGCTGACCATAGGTCATCAGAACGACGGGATATCCCATGGCTTGCAAGGCCGTCGTTCGATCGGAGTCCGAAATCTTGGATTCAATGGATCCGTGAATGGCTTTACCCTGGCATTCAACCAGACACTCTCGGCTGCCGTCCTTATTTGCCAGCAGGATATCGGCATAGCGCCTATCAAGCCCCGAAATCAGGCGGGCGCTGCGCGTCATACGAATCTCAACGTTATTGGTAAGGCGCAGCCCTTCGCCGCCGCGCAACCTCGTAAGGCCAAACAGCATCGAAGCCTGGACCTCGAGCGGCGATGCTGCCACCCCCGTAATGCATTTCGCGGCTCGTATGAACGATTTAGCGCCGCGGAGCCCCCGGACCTTATCGACGAACTCTGTAAGCTCAGAGAGCTCGATCAAGGGAGGTCGTTTCCACAAGTCCGTTGGATTCCCCGAGACATCCTTTACGTTTTCCCAGCCCGACCGTGCGTCACTCCATCGGCTCCCATATGCCTGCTCAAGTGCCGACTTTACCTGAGGCGCAATCTTGCACACGGCAAAGGTGCCGCACATCTCATACATGCACATGATTAGACGCTCGTTTGAGACCGAGGAAGCCAGGGTCAGCAGGGTAAAGAGTGGGGACGCAACATCGAAGCCAAACTCCGTCTGCCGCACGGAATCAAACGGCCTCTCCCCGTTCCAAACATGCCTGACAATGCGATCGCCCTTACGTCCGCAGCTGCCCTGCGCCAACACGTGTAACGGGGTGCCCAGGAAATGCGTGACGAGCGGATGCTCACATAGGTGCTCCCTGCGCGGATCGTCCGCAGAATCGGGCAGGTCCGGCATTATTGCCAAGACCTGTGGAGGTATCCGGTGATACCGAAAGGCAGATATGTCGCACAGCATGTCGTCCATGAAGGGTACGTACCCACCGCATCGTTCGTAAACCCGCCTGGACGGCAAACGCGCTGGCTCGGCCTGCGAACGGTAAATACCGCTGCGCGCACGCCGCGGATCTCTCAAGAGGCTTACAATCGGTTTGGAAAGCAGACTGATTGTGAGGTTGCATATGGTTGATGAGGACTTTGCCTGGCGGCTTGCGCAGGACCTTGTGAAGATTGACAGCTCAGACCCGGGCGCGTATGAGGATGAAATTGAGCGCTTCATTAAGAGGCTCATTGAGCAGCAGCTGGCACAACTTGATAGTTCTGCGCTCGATGCCGTGCAGATTGAGGAGCTCGAAGTGCTGCCCGGGCGCCGCAACCTTAAAGTCACCGTGCCGGGCCAAAGCGACGAGCCGCGGCTGGTCTATATCTGCCACATGGATACCGTCACCTTGGGCGATGGCTGGGACGCAGATATCGCACCGCTTGGGGCGGTTGTGCGCGACGGCAAGCTCTACGGCCGCGGTGCCTGCGATATGAAGGGTGGCCTGGCCTGCGCCATTGCCGCACTGGTCCATACGCTCGAGCGCGTGGCGTCGGATGGCGCGCTGCCACGCCGCGGCTTTTCGCTCATCTGCTCGGTCGACGAGGAAGACTTCATGCGCGGCTCAGAGGCCGCGATCGATGCTGGCTGGGTCGGCTCGCGCGAATGGGTGCTGGACACCGAACCCACCGACGGACAGATCCAGGTGTCGCACAAGGGGCGTACGTGGTTCGAGATCGAGATGGCCGGCGTCACGGCTCATGCAAGCCAGCCTTGGAAGGGCGCCGACGCCGTCGCCGCCATGGCCGAGGTCGTGTGCTCGCTTCGTCGCACGTTTGCGACGCTACCTTTACATGAGGAGCTGGGGCCATCGACCATCACGTTTGGACAGATCGAGGGTGGCTACCGTCCCTATGTCGTGCCCGACCACGCTAAGGTCTGGGTCGATATGCGCCTGACCCCGCCGACTGATACGGCCGCCGCGACGCGCATGGTAGAGCAGGCCATTGTCGCTGCCGAAGCCGCGGTCCCCGGCTGCCATGGAAGCTATACCGCGACAGGCGACCGCCCCGCCATCGAGCGCGATCCAGCCTCTCCCCTTCTAGCTGCACTCAAGCGCGCAGCAGACGATGTGACAGGCGCGGACACGACCGTCGGCTTCTTTACCGGCTACACCGATACCGCCGTCATTGCTGGCAAGACGGGCAACCGCAACTGTATGAGCTACGGCCCCGGATCGCTCGCGCTCGCACACAAGCCCAACGAGTATGTGCCCCACGCCGATATCAATCGTTGTCAGCAGGTGCTAATCGCGCTCGCCGATAACGTGCTCTGGGACGCGAACGGCCAAGTTGGGGCATAATAAGCCGCGAACAAACCGACTCGCGCGTTAGGACCGCCCATGAAAGCACTTCCGTTTCCCTGCATCCGCCCGGCTCAGGACCGCGTGCTCGAGGCGTTGCCTGCAATGGGCAGCATCCTGAGCGGCAACGATGCTCTGCGCGGAGCCATTGCCGATGGGCTCATGCTCAAGGACCCGGGTGCGGCGTATTACGTATACGAATGCTCGGGCGAGCCGGGTCGCGTGACAGGTGTCGTGGCGATTTGCCCGGTTAACGTACTGACAGGTAGCGACGAGGCTGCCGCCGAGAGCATCGACGCACTCGCCGCTGCGCGAGCAATCGCCGACCTCAAGGTACAGCCCCGTCCCGTGTCGCTCGCCTACGAGGCCTCTCCCGTCATGAGCATCATCCTGGGCGCCGCCAAAGAGGGCGCCTCGCTCTACGCCGTCACCGACCCCGCCGGCATTTCACATCGCGTGTGGGAGGTCAAGCGCGAGGACGCTGTTGCCGCCATCCGAGCCATGCTCGACCAGGCACCGGAGCCGACGCCGGCAGACGACCCCACCTACGCTGCCGCGCTGGCTGGGGCATCGCAGATTCTGGCCGACGAGGCCCGCACTGCCGGCGCCTACTCTGGCAAAGAGCCGTTCAACTTTGCTGTAGCCGTGCTGTTCCCCACCGCGCAGGTCAGCGGCGGCGCGCCGCAGATTCCGACGGGTCTGCTCACTCACCAGATCTCACGGTTATAACAGAGCCTAAACGCCCAGCACAAAGACTCGGCAGCTCAACAAAAAAGGGGGCGGAGATGCAACGCCAGCGCATGCATCTCCGCCCCCTTTCGCATCGAGCAAGTAAGTCGGCGACCCGCACCGCCACGCCCAAACTACCCGCGCTGCGGACCCGCGGCAGCCACGAGCGGCTCAAGCCCCAGCTCGCGCGCGTAGTCTTCCTGCGTAAAAATCTCAACCAGTTCAAACGTATCGGTCGTATCGTCAAACACGAAATGCAGCACCGAGCAGTTGCCCGGCACGCGCTCGCGCTCGTCGGCCGCCGCTCCCCTCACGTGGTCCAAAAACTCCTTGATGGCCGATCCGTGGCTCACCGCAAGGACGCACTCGTGGTCCGGGCGTCGCATAAGATCGGTCAGCGTCGTCACCATGCGCTCGCGCACCTGCATCTGGCCCTCACCGCCAAACTGGCGATAGAAATCGCGCCACGGGCGCTCGGGCATAAGCATCACGCGCTCGGCCTCAAAGTCGCCAAAGAACCACTCGCGCAGACCGTCCAGGCGCTCGTACGTCATGCCCGACCACAAGTTGGCGATAGTCTGCTCGGTGCGATGAAGCGTGGAGGTGTAGGCATGATCGGGCTCAATGCCGCGCGCACGTAAAAACATGCCGGCGCGCGCCGCCTGGTCGCAACCCAACTGCGTAAGCGGCGAATCACTCCACCCCTGAATGATACGCTTAAGGTTGAATATCGTCTGTCCATGACGGACCAGATACAGGTCTTTATTCATAGGGGTCCTTTCGTTCGTTACCAACCCAAGAGCGAAAACGCCCCGTCGCAATAGCCAAAATGAAGCACGGCACCGTTGTCGGGCAGCTCTCCCCCGCCAGTCACATACTCAAGAAACTCCTGGCAAGCTGAGCCGTGGGAAACCGCCAGCACGCAGTCGTGCTGCGGCCTGGTCATGATGCGGGACAGCGCCGCGACCATGCGCGACTGAAGCTGCACTTCCGACTCGCCGCCAAAGGCCACCGGATAATCGCCCCAGGGCTGCGGCGGCATCTCGCGATTTGATGTGCCCTCCAGCGAGCCAAAATGCCACTCACGCAGGTCATCGACCAGCTCAATGGAACGGCCCTCGCCAACGATAAGCTCGGCCGTATGCCGCGCCCGGCCCAACGGCGAGGAATACACATGATCAAAGGCCACGCCACGCGCCGCAAACGCCGTACGCGCCGTCAGCGCCTGCTCGCGCCCGCGCGCCGTAAGCGGCGAATCGTGCCAGCCCTGCAAAATGCTCTGCACATTGAGCTCAGTCTGCCCATGCCGCACCAAATACAGATCTGCCACACGCCCTCCCCTCGTACCACCACAAAGGGGACAGGAGCCTTTGTGGTGATTTTGCCGCCGGATTGCACCGCAACGACGCACAACTACAGCAGCACGTCGGCAAGCGGACGCTTGGGTACGTGGTGCACCTGCGCCTCATCGCGCCAATAATTGATGGAGCCGTCGGGGTTGGAATCGATCGCATCGATCACCTGTGTCTCGGCCGGAACGCCAAACGCCATGATCAGCTTGAGCTCATACTTGTCGTTATTGAGCCCCATAGCTTCGATCGCGCGGGGCGTAAAGGCCTTGAACATGCAGGCTGCCACCTCGGGCGTGGCGCTGCGGGCGGCGAGCATCATCGTCTGCGCGGCAATGCCCGTGTCGACCTCGGTAATGGGAGCGGCAGGCTTGCCCGGAACGGCGCGCTCGGCCAGAATCGCGATATAGCCGGTCGGGCGCTCGCCCTCGGCAGGACCCGGCCAATCCTTAAACGCGCCGGCCCATGCAAGCTCGTCAAATACACGCGCGCAGTCCTCTGCACCGCTTACCACATGAAAACGCAGACGCTGAGCATTGGCACCGCAGGGAGCCAGGTGCGCCAGCTCCGCCACCTCGAGCAAAAACTCGCGCGGCACGCGCATGGACTCGTCAAAGCGACGGCACGTACGGGCACGACGGACCAGCGCATCAAACGCTTCCAGACCGAGCTTTTCGCAGCCCTGCTTTGCCATCGATTCTGCGCTTACCGGCGCTGCGGGAACTGCTTCGTTCATAGGGACCCCCAATTCAAGCCAATTGTCTTTAGGAAAATCTAACCTAAAACGTAGGCAATAACGAACAGGGCTGCAATGTTCTACACCTGTTGAATAGAAAATCGCGACGTGGGGAACAACGGAAACAATTCGGGACCTTTGGGTTACGTTTCGCCCTCCCCGACCCATACGCCAGCGCCTTTAAGCGATACTGGTTGTAACGATCAAGGCTTACGCCGCACGGAAAGGAGACATTATGGGCATCTTTAAGAACGATGACCAAAAATCGAGCCAGTTTGGATTTGACGAGAAAAGCATGGCGGGCAAAGCCGTCAAGGCCGTACGCTGGATCTACGCCATCACGGGCGTCTTAGCACTCATTGCTGGTATCGCGCTGCTTTTTGCACCCGCCAAGTCCCTCGTCTTTTTGACGACCGTCCTGGGTTTTTACTTTGTAATCACTGCTGCCATCAGACTGTTCACTGCCATTTTTGAGCCGCTGCTGCCCACCGGCTGGCGCGTGACGAGCATCATCTCCAACCTACTCATTATCTTGGGCGGCGTCATAATCCTGCGCAACCAGGCCTTCTCGACCGCGACGCTCACCACGATGGTGGTTATCGTGGCCGGCTTTGGCTGGATTGTCGAAGGTGTCATGTCCATTCTGGAGTCCGAGCTTTCGTCCAACCGCGCCCTCGCCATCCTGAGCGGCGCACTTTCCATCATCGCCGGCATGTTCGTGTTTATCTATCCGCTGTGGTCGGCCAAGATGCTCGTCATCTTTAGCGGCGCCGCGCTGCTGGTGTTTGGCGTAACGCTGATTGTTCGCGCTATTCAATTTGGCAAACTGGTGCGCTAGATGCCACGAACGCTCTTTATTGATGCAGACGCCTGCCCGGTCACGCGCGAGTCGATTGACTGCGCGCGGCGGGCGGGCGTCGCCGTTGTTATCGCCGGCAACAGCACGCAAAACCTGGAACGACACATTCGCCGCGACGACCCGCGCGATGCCGAGCACGCGCGACGCGGCTTTTGGGTCACGACGCTCGACGTGAGCGTGGGCGCCGACAGCGCCGACTTTGCCATTGTCGAACGCCTGCAGGCGGGCGACGTGGTCGTGACGCAGGACATTGGCTTGGCGAGCATGGTGCTCGGGCGCGATGCCGCCGCTATCGGTGTGCGGGGGCGCGTCTACGACAAAGCAACCATCGACATGCAGCTGTTTATTCGCCACGAGGAAAAGAAGGTGCGCCGCGCCGGCGGACGCACTCGCGGTCCGGCAGCATTTACCAGCGAAGACCGCGCCCGCTTTAAACGCAACCTCACCGAGCTGCTGCGCTAACCAAGGTAGATTTTTGGGACATGTCCGGAAATCTACCTTTTTGTTTTGGCGATTGACGCGCATCCAACGCCCAAGTCATGGCGGTAGATTTTACGGTATACCCCAGTTTTTACGGCCTATCCCAAACATCTACTTAGAGGCCAAAGGCGGAAAGGATGAGACCCCAGCCCGCGCCGATGACGTACATCATAATCAGGAACACGGCATTTTCGCGGGCGCTGCGGTTGGTGCGGAACAGCACCAGATAACCCACGCCGGCGGAAATGAGCGTGCCGGCGAGCATCGGGGCCAGCTGCAGCGCGCCTTCCAGGTACAGTTGCGTGATGACGACGCTGGCCGAGCAGTTGGGGATCAGGCCGACGAGTGCCGAGCCCAGGACCGCAAGCGTCTCGTTGCCGCGCAGGAACTGCTCGATTGCGGACTCGCCGAACGTCCCGAGCACGGCAACCAGAATCAGCGTCACCAGGAAAATGAATACCGATACCTGCACGGTGTGGGAGATGGTGCTGCGGATAATCGACAGGACAGGCGTCCCTTCGTGGGAATGGGAGTGACCGTGACCATCATGGTGTTCATATTCGCCCTCATGACCGTGATCGTGGCCATGTCCGTGTTCGTGCTCGTCCTCGTCTTCATCACAACCGCAATGGTCGCGCTCGCACAACTCGTGGATGTGGTCGGCGCTCACGCCCGCCTCGGCCACCTCGTCGATGATGTCACCGCCGCTGTGGTCGTCATGCGCGCAGTTAACGTGCGCCGGATTGACAGTGGTCCCCAACACGGTACGACGAATCGCCGCATGCGCGCGGGCGTTGCGACGCAGACCGCGAATGGCGGCATCTACGATAAAGCCCGTGACCAGTGCGATAAGCGCTTTCGAAGCCAAAAGCATCGCCATAGTCTGCACGGGAACCTGCTCGGCAAGTAGCAGCGGCAGCATCTCGTCGGAGGTCGAAAGGAACACCGCCACCAACGTGCCCAAGGTCACGACACGGCCGGCGTACAGCGTTGCTGCCATGGCCGAAAATCCGCACTGCGGCACAATGCCCAGCAGCGAGCCAACCACGGGACCCGCAGCGCCGGCGCGCTTGATAGCGCCGTTGACGCGGTCGCCCGCAACGTGCTCAAGTGTCTCGAGAGCAAGATACGTCACCAACAAAAACGGCACCAGCGACAGCGTGTCCTTGCCGGCGTCGAGCAGAATATCAATCAGTAAATCCATGACGGATGGAACCTTTCGTGTCTTTCGGCAGCATTGTAAAAGTCCTAGCGGTCAACTAGGGTATTGTAGTTGTCCCGGGCGCGGTGCCAATAGTTGCCCATGGTAAACTATCATCTCGCCACAACTCAGTAACCCCGAGCCGCGCGACGCGGCCCGTCCAAGGAGCAGCCTATGAACGTTTCGCAAGCACTTGAATACGAGCGCCAGCCGTTTATTCCCATGTTTATCTATGGCGACCACGGTGCCATGGAGTCCGAACGCCAGAAGGGCGAAGAGGCCCTCAAGGTGCTCGAGACCGAGTATTTTACTGCCGAGGACGACCCCGGCTTCGACTTTGCCACCGTGCGCGACCTGGCCGACCGCAACCGCGACCTTTGCGACCAGATTGGGGAGGCACGCCTGCGCAATGTGACGCCCGCGACGCTCTCGCGCGGCCTGTCCGACGCCGACACCTGCGCCGCCATCGGCAAAATGCAAAAGCGCACCGCCGCGTCCGTTATGCGCGAGATCCGCGGTGACCGCGACGCGCTCGGCGTGGCCTACGCCCGCAAGCCCATCCAGGGCACCGTGCTCGGTGTCGACATCGAGACCACCGGCCGTGCACCCGAACGCGGTTATATCATCAACGTCGGCTGGGAGATCATGGAACTCACCAGCGACGCCATCCCGCACGACGCCGAGGCGCACTACTGTGGCCTGCCCGACATCTACCGCGGCGAGGATGTACCGCTGTCGAATATCCACCACATCACCTGGAACGACATCGACGGCAAAAAGCCGTTCCGCGAGAACAAGGAACTGCAGAAGCAGCTGCTCAAGCTCATGAAGAAGTACCCGTACATGGCACACAACGCCGCGTTTGAGGACAGCTGGTTCAAGATCCACCTGGACGGCTACGCCGAGGCACGCCGCGCGGGTAAGATCATCGTCATCGACTCGCGCCAGATCTGCCGCAGCCTGGACGCCGACGTGCGCTCGCTCCCCCGCGAGTCCGCCCCCGCCGCGCTCGAGAACTGGGCACGCCGTCGCGGCACCCTCGCGCCCGACGCCAACGAGCAGCATCTGGGTCTGGACGACACCGACCTCATGCTCCGCACGGTACAGGCCGAGTTCAACCTCAAGAACCTATTCGCGAAATAACCGATCCATCTGCGGGAGCGCCTGCCAGGCACAGTGCAATCCGTCTGGACGCACCGGCACGCAGTAAACTAGGGCGCAGTCTTATGGCTGCACCCTAGTTTTAATCAAAACGAGCAAATACGCATGCTTCACATAGTCGGCAGGTTGGCCCACCTACTTTTTTCGAGTTGTTCGGCCAGCTGAACCACTAGTCGAGGCCCCTTGAACCGCAATCGAGCGCTATAGTCGCCCCAATTTCGCAACCAAGCCCTATAAATCTACCTGAATCAATTCGAATAGGACGTTGCGATCGCACCATTCGTATAGGATAAGGCCGAATAACTCAAATTATGTTGGTGAGGCATCTGAGCGGTCGGCAAAAACGCTTAGAAGCTACGAATCCGCAACTAAAGTTCACCAAAATGGGGCAGCCGACAGAAACCTCCCCAGCTGAAGCTGCCCCCCTCAATACGACAGCTCAAAAACCCACCGTTCGCAGAAGATAAGCCGCGCCCCAATACCGTTGCCCGAAGTTTCGAGCGTATATGGCGTCCGCTATGCCATCATGCGCGTATGGGAATCGTTCTGTCACATACCACGGCACGCGCTGTATACCAAACAGTCAGCTCGCTCGCAAGCCACGCGACCGATCCCATACCTATGGAAAAGATCAAGGTGTCTGCGCCGACCACGTCCAACCTGGAAGCGGCGCGAGCATGGCTCAACAGAAAGAATGTCGATTCTGAAAGCATCCATGTGCTGACGTTTTCCAATAATGCCAAAAGGCACCGCAAGGGCTGCATCTGCCACTGCACGCGCTATACGTTTGATGCAGAAAGCTACCTAGAACTCGAGCCGAACGTTTACATCGTCGATATCAAGCTGTGCGCGTTAGAAGCAGCAGCCGACCTCAACCTTTCGGAGCTCGTTGAGTATTACTTTGAAATCTGCGGCTCCTACGCGCTTGGAACGTCCGACGAAACTCAATATCGCGAGCGCCCAGCCCTAACCAGCGTTGAAGAGCTCAGAGCCTTCTTTTCAGAGGCATCGGGGTATCGTGGATCTAATAAAGCACTTAAGGCACTTTCTTATGTACGCGAAGGCTGTCGCTCCCCACTCGAAACGGCGTTTGTCATGATGCTGACAATGCCCAAGTCAATGGGTGGCTTAGCCATACGCGCTATCAAAGCGGACTATCCGATCCCAGTCCCCAAAAGATACGCCGCCCTAACGCGACGGACGGTTTTCTACCTCGACGCGCTGCTCGATAATTCGATGACCGATATCGAATACAACGGCTTTTACCACGACGAGCCCGAACAGCAATCAATTGACGAGGAACGCCGAAACACGCTGCGAAACATGGGATATGCCGTTATCACAGTTAGTCGTCATTCGTTTTTCAAGCAGTCCGCTTTTAGGCGGGTCATGGAAGCGATTCGCATTCGCGAGAAGATATGGCCCGGTCGACTCCCGGATAACTTCGCCATCCTGCAAGAAACTCTTCGTCAATTTGTCTTGCGGCGCTACTTCGAATACGGTCGCCGCGTCCTGGAGACACTCAAAGAAGAAGAGGCCGCCAAGCGCGAAATTGCAAGCCAATATCCGCAAGCTGATGACCCGAGCATCAACGATGTGCCAGAACCCGACGACATGCAACACGTCGGGGCCCTTGCTGAGGAAATCAATGGGCCTTGGGAATGCGACATGTTCGCAAAAATCGATGGAAACCGCACGGAAGACGACACGATTATTGATCTAATTGAGAATTCGCTCTTCTAAAGGCGATCTCTGCGGATGTCCACCTACATTTTTCGACTTATTCGGCCACCGATGTGCCAGATTGGCTGCAGCAATGCTCAATATAACTTTAGATAAAACTGATTCTGCAGGAACTCCCGTAGAGGAAGAACTGATTCTCGCTGTATTTAACACGATAAAGTACAAATATGAACAGTCCTAAAGCTTCTCAAGGTGGCTTTCTTAGCATGCTGGCCGAACATCTCGAAATATGTTGGCGAGCATTGCGTCGATGTCTCCCAACCCGCAGAAAATCGCAGAGGCGGCAAGCAGTCATCGAAGTTAACGTAAATTGTATTGACATATGAACATGCGCTCATATAATCGGAAGTAATTTATATGAGCGCATGTTCATATGAAAGGATGTTGCAATGAGCAGCCACGCTGATGAAACAAAGACTGGCATCGAGGCCACCGAGCCGATCGTCCCCACCACCTGCTCGCCCGAGGACCTTCCCGACGAGGAGCTGTTGTACGACCTGGCCGACCTGTTCAAGGTCTTCAGCGACACCACACGCATCAAGATCCTCTATGCCCTCATGGGCCGCGAGCTCTGCGTGGCCGACATCGCCGAGGCGACCGCAACCTCGCAGTCGGCAGTATCGCACCAGCTGCGCACGCTTAAGCAGTCGCACCTGGTCAAGTTCCGCCGCGACGGCCGCAACATTCTCTACTCGCTCGCCGACGATCACGTCTACACCATGCTTAACCAGGGCATGAGCCATATCTGCGAATAGCAATCACCCACGGTATCAGCGCGGCCGGCACCCAGACCGCTAACACAGGGAAAGGAACCCACCATGAAAAAGCAGTTTAAGCTCGACGAGATCGATTGCGCCAACTGCGCGCGCGAGCTTCAGGACGAACTTGCCAAGCTCGAGGGCGTCAAGTCCGTTTCGGTCAACTTTATGACCCAGAAGCTGACGCTCGAGGCCGACGACGCCAAGTTCGACGAGGTCCTGGACCGCGTCGTTGAGTTCACCGCCGAGGCCGAGCCGGACTGCGAGATCATTCTCTAACCCGCGCATACGTTGACCTGCGAGGCCGCGCTTGCCGCGGCCTTTGCTCGCGAAATTATATGAGCAAGTGTTCATACACTCAAATGGGAGGTTTGAATCATGGCAGCCGCCGATCCCAAGAAGAAAAAGAAGAAGCGCAAGAAGAAAGAGTCCCTTGAGCATAAGCGCAACCGCATCCTGGTAGCACTGGGCATTTTTGCCGTTGTTTATGCCCTCGACGAGCTCGGCGCCCTCGCTATCGCATTTGGGGAGCCCGGCAACATCTACGCCAGCTTTGTGTTGTTCCTCGTGCCGTTTTTGATTGCCGGCTACGACGTACTGCAAAAGGCATTCAATAACATCCGCCGCGGCAAGGCCTTCGACGAGAGCTTCCTCATGGCCGTCGCGACCATCGGCGCGTTTGCCATGGTGCTCTTCCCCGACACCGACCCGCACATGGCCGAAGGCGCCGCTGTCATGCTGTTCTACCAGGTCGGCGAGTTGTTCCAGGCATACGCCGTGGGCAAGAGCCGCAAGTCGATCAGTGCCATGATGGACATCGCGCCCGACTACGCTAACGTCGAGCAAGCCGACGGCACACTCGAACAGGTCTTTCCCGATGACATCGCCGTCGGCACCGTGATCGTGGTCAAGCCCGGCGAGCGCGTGCCTATCGACGGCGTCATCGTCGAGGGCGAAACCCAGCTCGACACCGCCGCACTCACGGGCGAGTCGGTCCCCCGCCCGGCCAAGACCGGCGACGATATCATCAGCGGTTGCATCAACATGACGGGCCTCATCCACGTGCGCACCACCAAGCCCTTTGGCGAGTCAACCGTCGCGCGTGTTCTGGAGCTCGTGGAGAATGCCAGCGAAAAGAAGGCGCGCACCGAGAACTTCATTACGCGCTTTGCCCGCGTCTACACCCCCGCCGTCACTGGCGCTGCCGCGGTGCTCGCGCTTGGCGGCGGCCTGGTGACTGGCGCTTGGTCCGATTGGATCCTGCGCGGCCTGACCTTCCTGGTCGTCAGCTGCCCGTGCGCCCTCGTGATCAGCGTACCGTTGAGTTTCTTTGGCGGCATCGGCGGCGCGTCCAAGCTGGGCGTTCTCATCAAGGACTCCAACTACCTCGAGACGCTCGCCGACGTGGACACCATCGTCTTCGACAAAACGGGCACCCTCACCAACGGCACGTTCTCAGTCGTCGCGGTGCACCCCGAGGCTGGCTATACCGAGCAGTCGCTGCTCGAAGTCGCAGCCCTTGCTGAGTCGTTCTCCGATCACCCCATCGCGCAGTCCGTGCGCGACGCCTACCAGGGCGAGGTCGACCCCAAGCGCGTGAGCGACTCCGCCAACGACGCGGGCCACGGCGTGACGGCAACCATCGACGGCAAGCACGTCGTCGTTGGCAACGCCAAAATGCTCGCCGCGGCCGGCGTTGAAGCACCGGACTGTGAGGTTGTCGGCACGATCCTCCACGTGCTCGTTGACGGCGTGTACGCCGGCCACATCGTGATTGCAGACACCGTTAAGGCCGATGCGGAGCAAACGATTCGCGACCTGCATGCCGCCGGTATCAACCGCACCGTCATGCTCACGGGCGACCGCGAGGAGGTTGCAGCGTCTGTGGCCAAGCAACTCGGTCTCGACGAGTTCCACGCGCAGCTCCTGCCGGGCGACAAGGTCGAGCGCGTTGAGGCGCTACTCGCGGCCGAAAGTGGCAAGGGCAAGCTCGCCTTTGTCGGCGACGGTATCAACGACGCTCCTGTGCTTACGCGCGCCGATGTGGGCATTGCCATGGGCGCCATGGGCTCCGACGCCGCGATCGAGGCCGCCGACGTGGTGCTGATGGACGACAAGCCGTCCAACATTTCCCGCGCAATCCGCGTGGCACGCAAGACCATGGCGATTGTCTGGCAGAACATCATCTTTGCGCTGGGCATTAAGTTGCTGATTCTGGTGCTGGCAGCGCTCGGCATCGCCAATATGTGGCTTGCCGTCTTTGGCGACGTAGGCGTGGCGATCATCGCCATCCTGAACGCCATGCGCGCGATGGGGGTCAAGAACCTGTAGCGCTCGTGGTCCCTCCGGCCGGGGCCGGGCTTGGTTTTGAAAACGTCCTCGCGCATGAGGCCCGTCTTTCCTGCTCCTGCGGAGCAACGGAAAGGCGGGCCTCGCGCTGCGGAGTGTTTTCAAAACCAAGCCCGGCCCCGGCCTGCATTGACACAGCTGGCGGTTCTTGGGCATCGCTTGCTGGCGGGGGTCCTTTGCTGAAATGGACTTGGCCGAAAGGGCCGCTGGTCCCGGTCGCTGGTTCGCGCTTTGCGTGAACTCCGCGCTACTGTGGGTCAGTTAGGCTTCTGTTTTTGGACCCGCTACATCTTCCCGCCTCAGCATCGACCTTAGCTTCTCGAAACTCTCCTCGCTCAGGCAGTGCTCCATGTGACAGCCCTCTTGCGAGGCAACCTCGGGCGTTACGCCTGCGTCCTCTAGCAGACCTACAAAAAAGCAGTGGCGCTCCCACATTTGACGGGCAACCTCAAGACCGCGTTCCGTCAGATGCACGTCGCGTTTGCCCATTTCGACATAGCCGTTGCTTTCCAGCGTCGCCATGGCCTTGGAAACGCTCGCCTTGGTTACGCCGAGGTACTCCGCAACGTCGATCGAGCGCACGATGCCCTGACGTTCCGATAGAACGTAGACCGATTCGAGATAGTCTTCTCCGGATTCACGTAGGGCCATGGGCCGCCTTTCGCGATGATTGCTAGTTAGCCTTTGGATACTTTCCACGGCTAACTTTACCGCAAAAGTTGCCCATGTCTTACTACTTTGCCTAAAAGTTAGCCGTGTTTCACAAAACATGCGGGACGAAAACAAAATGGGGACGCCCCGCAAGGAGTGTCCCCAGCTGCCGGCAGAGACGATATGAGCAGGACATAAAACATTGAGAGCCCCTGCTGCATGAAAGACCGCGGATTAGGCCGACAATGGTGAGTGTCTAATTCAGCCGCGGCGGCCACGCCGCATTCATGGAAGGGGCTCCCATGCTCGATACTACCACCTTCGTCGGCCTCGACGTCCACGCCCGCTCGATAAAGGCCGTCTCCCTCGACGTCATGACCGGGGAGGTGCGCTGCGCGACCTTCGGCTACGACGCCGGCGCCGTCGCGGAGTGGGTCCGCTCCGTGGACCCCGGGGCCAGGTGCGTGTACGAGTCCGGGGTCACGGGCTTCGACCTGCAGAAGAGGCTCTCCGGCCTGGGTGTCGACTGCGTGGTCGGCGCCGTCTCGAAGATGATCAAGCCCAGCGCGGACAGGCGCAGGAAGAACGACCGCAACGACGCCGAGTTCCTCGCCCGCATGCTGTCGGTCGGCAACGTGGTCGAGGTGTGGGTCCCCGACGACGAGTGCGAGGCCGCCCGCGACCTGACCAGGGCGCTCGAGGACGCGAGGGACGACCTCTCGCGCTCGAAGCAGCGGCTCTCCAAGTTCCTGCTCAGGCACGGGCTCGTCTTCGACGAGAGGACGCCCACCGGCCGCAGGAAGGGCAACTGGACCCGGGCGCACTGGTCCTGGATCGAGTCGATTAGGTTCGCGGAGGGGGCCGACGAGGAGGTGCTCGCCTACTACGTCGACGCGGTCAGGCGGGCGGCGGAGGAGAAGGCGAGGCTCGAGGGGCTCGTCGAGGCCGAGGCCCGCAAGCCCAGGTGGCGGAAGAGGGTCGACTCCCTGCGCTGCCTCAAGGGCGTCGACACCGCTTCCGCCGCCGACCTCGTGTTCGAGGCCGGCGAGTTCTCGAGGTTCAGGAACGCCCGCTCGTTCGCCGCATGGGTCGGCCTGACGCCCTCCGAGCACTCCAGCGGGGAGAGCGACCGCAGGGGCGCGATCACCAAGGCCGGCAACAAGCACCTGAGGAAGACGCTGGTCGAGGCCGCGTGGCACTACCTGACGTGCTCGGGGCGGCCGAAGGACCTCGCCAAGGGCCAGGCCCCGGACCGGGGCGCCCGGAGGCATGCCGCCAAGGGCGTGCGGAGGCTGGTCGAGAGGCGGGAGGCGCTGCTCGCGCGCGGGGTGCACGGCAACAAGGCGAACGTGGCCACGGCGCGCGAGCTC
>URQD01000015.1:0-37595 GCA_900549905.1 uncultured Collinsella sp.
GCGGTACGCGAGCTGGGTTCAGAACGTCGTGAGACAGTTCGGTCCCTATCCTCCGTGGGCGCAGGAGAATCGATGGAGGCTGCCCCCAGTACGAGAGGACCGGGGTGGACGCACCTCCGGTGAACCGGTTGTCGACCAACGGCACGGCCGGGTAGCCGCGTGCGGCGCGGATAACCGCTGAAGGCATCTAAGCGGGAAGCCGTTCCAGGGATTAGTTCTCCTTCCGGTAAGGGCCCAGGTAGACTACCTGGTCGATAGACGGCAGGTGCAAGGCTGGCGACAGCCTCAGCCGAGCCGCACTAATCGCCCGAGCTCTTCCGGAACCGCACCTCGCGGCCCGCGGGACTGAGCGCTCATGCGCGGTCCGGGCACGAGGATGCCCCCGAGTCACCTTTCCTATGCGCCATGCGGCCCCCAGGGCACGTAGATGAGACCCAGGACACCGTAACGGTGGGCGCCGCCCACCGGTCAGCGGCCAGAGCATGGGGGGCACGCCCGGTCCCGTTCCGAACCCGGAAGCTAAGCCCCATCGCGCCGAGAGTACTGCGGGGACAGCCCGTGGGAGGCCAGGGCGCCGCTGACCGGTGGACGGCACCGAGCCGTCATCGAGCTTAGAAGGGGGAGGCCTCGCGGCCTCCCCCCTTTTTTGCGTTAACACTTCAAAATAAAGTCGCATTTCACCTGTAACCCGGTTGGACTTACGGGTGATGAGCTTTTATTTAAAGACAATACATCGAATCACAAGGGCAACCGCTATGACCACAATGATCAAAAGCAGGAATTGGAGTCGATGCTGTTTGCGTCGTTTACTTGATGAAACGAAGATCGTTTTCCCTTGTTTTGGCGTTTCGAGATAACGAGCCGAATGCGTTAAGGTTTGCTTGGGTCGAGGACCTCTTTGCTGCCGAGTTATGCGCGTTTCCGTCGGGTCGTCATTGATTGCGCTGTTTTTTGATAACGGTGCATCTTTCAGATATACGGGATCGCCCGATGCGACGCCCATATGCTTACGTCCCGTTTGGGTATCCTCGAGCGTTTGATATCGATTTCTCGTCACATACTCGGGCTCTGGATCATTAATGGGCTCTTGCGAGATGTGAGGGCGATGGAACCGTGGCGGCTGCGTGGAAGTATCTTCCCCCTGTGTCGGCATAAACATATCGTTTTGGTTTTGGTCGTCCATGATGCCCTTTAGCTCGTTACCAACAACGTGTATGCGCTCATTGTAAGCCCCTTGCTATTTGTAGCTGTGGACATACTCGTTATTTAAGCTCTGGTTCAAAGAACCTTAACCTTCCAAAAACCTGAGTCATATACACTTAGATATGCTTATGGTGCCTGACTCAAATAACTTTATAGTCGGTGTATATATGAGCACCGGGTGGGCATATATAAGAGCGTCAAAAGAAGTCCCAGTCACCTAGAAGATGACTCGGCAGTCCTATAAAGGAGTGGTAAACATGGCAAGCATGGTTCCTTATCGTTCGGTTTTTGGCGTTCGTCCCTCTGCTAGCTCGCTGTTCGATCTGTTTGATGATATGAGTGACCTAGCGAACAGCTCGATTGCCTCAAAGGCGTTCCCCGTTGACGTTGAGGATAAGGGCGATGGCTATGAGGTCAAGGCTTATCTGACCGGCGTCGCCAAGGACGATATCGATGTCGAGCTTAACGAGGGCCGTTTGTCCATTAGCGTGAATGTCGAGGAAGACGAGGAGAACGAGGGCAAGAACTTCCTGCAGAAGGAGTTCAGTTCGTACAGCGCAACGCGTGGCGTGTATCTAAAGGACGCTTCGAGCGAGGGCCTCTCGGCTAAGTACGCTGACGGCATCCTTACCGTTACGGTTCCCAAGATCGTCGAGAAGAAGAACGTTACGAAGATTTCCATCGACTAACTTCGTTGGTGTTCTTCGCTATTAAAAGACAACAAAAGGGGCTGGGAAGCGATTCCCGGCCCCTTTTGCTGTCTAGAACAGTCTATTGAATGGTTGCTGGCCGATGCTGGCTTGCGGGGCGTATCGAGAGTTTTCGCGATCCTTGGAAAAGGGTGGCGGAGCTGCCGACCTCGTCATCCAAGGTTGCGGCTAGAGCTTTGGCATAGCTTTTGACGGTAAGGCTCGGGCGATTATTATCTTGGCTGATATGCATGGCAATGAGCTGTTCGGTGCGATCGGTAACGAGTTCGCGCGCGGCTTCGGCGGCTTGGTCGTTGGAGAGGTGCCCCCTTGCAGACAGGATGCGCTCCTGAAGAAAGCGGGGATATTCTCCCTCGCGCAGCATGGTCACATCGTGGTTGCTTTCGAGCGCGAGGACTCGACAATCTTTGAGGGTGTTCATGGCTTGGCTCGATAGCTCTCCGGTGTCGGTGGCAAAGCCGATAGAATCATCGAGGGTGTCGAATCGATAGCCGACTGGATTGATGACATCGTGTGATGTTGAGTAGGTTTGCACGTGGATGCCGGCAATGGATAGGGTGTCACCGGGATCGAACTCCTCGACAGACAGATACGAAAGATTTTCTTTGCTCGAAAGTGTGCCCCTGCTGGCATAGAGGGGGCCGTGCCAGTGCTTGCACCAGACATCGAGACCTTTGATGTGGTCGCTGTGCTCATGAGTGATGAGAAGAGCCGAGACGTTGACTGCCGAGAGCCCCAGTTCTGCCATGCGCTTTAATGTCTCGCGGCGAGAAAGACCGTCGTCAATCATGATGAGCCCCCGGGGGCCTTCGATGAGCGCGCAGTTGCCTTTTGAGCCGCTGCCAAGGATATGAAGGTGCAGACGAGACATAAGATTCCAAAGGATACAATGGGTGCGAACGAATAGAGGAGGAAGCAAATGCCAACGGTATCTCAGCATTATGGACACCATGCTGCATCGTGGGCTGATGATAGGGCCCTAGCAACGCGGCAGACGGCTGCTCCCGTGGTGCTCATGGTATCAGGTGGTGCGGACTCGACGGCTTTGCTCCTTATGGCATGCACATCAAAGTTGGATATTCTGGATGGGCGTGGTGTGGCCCCCATCGCGCGCGAGCGACTGCACGTGCTGCATGTGAACCATCATCTGCGCGGCGAGGCATCCGATGGCGACGAGGCCTTTGTGCGCGGCCTATGCGCACAATATGGCTTGCCGCTGTGTGTTGAGCATGCCTATTTTGATGATGAATCGGGCAATATCGAGGCGGCTGCTCGCGAGGTGCGCTATGCCGCGGCGCGGAGGTATGTTCGCGAGCTCTGCGCCCAGACGGGGGCACCGCGAACGGCGGCTCGTATCTGCACCGCACACACGTCTTCGGATCGCGCGGAAACGTTTTTGATGAACGCGATTAAGGGTTCGGGGCCCGCTGGTCTATCGAGCATTCCTCGCCGGAGGAATATCGTGGTGCGTCCCTTGCTCGACCTGACCCATGGTGAGCTTGTGGGCTATCTGCAGGTGCATGGTCAGCCGTGGCGAGAGGACGAGAGCAACGAGGACGTGTCGTACTTGCGCAACTACGTGCGCCATCGAGTGATGCCGGTGGTGGCGCAGCGGAACGCGAGCGTCTGTAAGACGATTGGCGCCGCCTGCGAGATCTTAGGCGATGAGGACGCCTTTCTTTCCCAGCTTTCCGCACAGGCGTTTCGAAGCTGCCTGCGTAAGGAGGCGGCGGGTGCACTGGTCCTTGACGCTCGCCGACTGGCTGCGGCCGAGGTAGTGATTGCTCGGCGCATGGTGCGACTGGCAATTAAGCGTATCGACCCCGACGCTCGTCCGGAGATGCGGCATGTGGAGCGCGTGCTCGCCTGTGTCGCCGAAGGATCGGGTTCGGTCACGCTGCCGGCGGGAATCGATGCGCGCGTGGAGTTTGGCATGCTGTCATTCAAGGCTCCGGCGGCGCGCGAGGGGTTAGTTGCCGATTGGGTCACCATTCCCGGTCGATTGCCGCTGGGGGCGGGCCGCATCCTGGTGGCAGAGCCGATGGCCGTCGAGCCGGGGTGTGATATCGTGCGCCGTGCCCGCGAACTCGCGGGTGCCGGAGGGGCGGCCGCTATGGTGGATGCCGCGACGCTGGGCTTTGCCGATCGCGATAGCGAACGGATGCTCGCCGGCTCGCGCGGGGAGATTCCCGCCGAGGCGCGTTTGGCGCGTCTGTGGGTAGACGGTCCCGCACCGGGGGATGTGATGTGTCCGTTGGGCATGAGTGGGCGAAGTAAGAAGGTATCCGACCTGCTCAACGAGGCTCGTATTCCCGTTTCTGAGCGCGCAGGCGTTCCTGTGGTGAGAACGGCTCCGGGAGGTGCCGTGGTATGGGTCGCAGGCGTTCGCACGGACGAGCGTTTTAAATGCACGGCCGCAACGCGGGCGGCATATCTGCTTCGTGTGGTCGATGCGGAATAGTGCCTTGCGCCTACTATTCTGTGCGACGTTGACGGTATTCCCGCGCTGATGGCGCACGGGCTGGTAAATATACCCCGTGCGCTGCTAGAATGTGTAGTTCGCGTCCATACGGCGGTGTGTGGGCGATAAGCACAAGAAAGGGTTGTCATGGCTTCTCAACATCCGGATATCGAGAAGGTTCTGTTTACGCAGGAGGATATCGACGGTATCGTCTCTCGCCTAGGCGAGCAGATTACTCGCGACTACGCGGGTAAGGATCTGGTGCTGATTGCGGTCCTGCGCGGCGCCGTGGTCTTTATGGGCGACCTGATGCGCAAGATCGAGCTGCCGACCAACATCGATTTCATGGCTGTTTCGAGCTATGGCGACGGTGTGAAGTCCTCGGGTATCGTGCGTATCATTAAGGACCTGGATATCGACATCCGCGGTCGCGACGTGCTGATCGTCGAGGACATTCTGGACTCGGGCCTGACGCTCAAGTACCTGATGAAGAACCTCGAGAGCCGCAAGCCCGCTTCTCTGGAGGTTGCCGCCTTCCTGTGGAAGGACGTTGAGGACCGTACCTCGGCCGTCACGCCCAAGTATGTTGGAACCCATTGCCCCGATGCCTTTGTGGTGGGCTACGGCCTCGACTATGCCGAGCGCTATCGCAACCTTCCGTATCTGGGCATTTTGAAACCGGAGGTTTATTCGTAAGATGCCCGACGACCGTAACGATAACAATTCCCAGACTCCCCGGGAACCTAAGATCCCGGGGATGCCCGGAGGCAAGAAGCCCACGCGTACGGGCTGGCTGTATTTTATTTTGGCTTGCGCGCTTCTGGGCTATGCCTTCTTTAACATGGGCTCCGGCTTTGCCAATTCCAGCAATACCGTAAATCTCGCGACGAGCGAGATGGTCAACGCCATTAAGCAGGATCGCGTCGAAGATTTGACCTATACGGTTCAAGACGGAAGCGTGGCGGGTCATTACTGGAAGACAAAAAAGGACAAGGGCGATACGAGCGAGCTCAAGAGCTTCTCCTCGACCTATGTCGGCTCCGATTCGCTTGCCGAGCTTATGGCGGAGCACCCCGATACCAAGTACATCGTCAACACCAACGATCCCGATTTTTGGGGCGACCTGGCGATGAGCGTGCTACCGACGATTGCCCTGATCGCCATTATGTTCTACTTTATGCGCCAGATGATGGGCGCCAACAACAGGAACATGCAGTTTGGCAAGACTAATGCCAAGACCAACGAGGCCACGCGCCCCAAGGTCAAGTTCGAGGACGTTGCCGGTGTGGACGAGGCGGTCGAGGAGCTCGAAGAGATTCGTGACTTCTTGAGCGACCCGGACCGCTATCGCAAGCTGGGTGCCAAGATCCCGCGTGGCGTGTTGCTGGTGGGCCCTCCGGGCACCGGTAAAACGCTGCTGGCCAAGGCCGTTGCCGGCGAGGCGGGCGTGCCGTTCTTTAGCATCTCGGGTTCTGACTTTGTCGAGATGTTCGTGGGTGTCGGCGCCAGCCGCGTGCGTGACCTCTTTAAGGAGGCCAAGTCCCAGGCCCCGTCGATCATCTTTATTGACGAGATCGATGCTGTGGGACGTCAGCGCGGAGCTGGCTTGGGCGGCGGTCACGACGAGCGCGAGCAGACGCTCAACCAGCTGCTGGTTGAGATGGACGGTTTTGAGGAAAGCGAGTCGGTCATCCTGATCGCCGCGACCAACCGTCCTGATATCCTGGATCCGGCATTGCTGCGTCCCGGTCGTTTTGACCGTCAGGTTACGGTCGACCGTCCGGATGTGAAGGGCCGCGAGCAGATCTTGCGCGTGCATGCCGAGAACAAGCCGATGGACGAGGACGTGAAGTTTGAGAAGCTCGCCCAGATGACCGTTGGCTTCACCGGCGCCGATCTGGCAAATCTGCTCAACGAGTCTGCGCTTTTGGCTGCCCGCCGCCATCGTTCCGTGATCTCGATGGACGAGGTCGAGGAGTCGATGGAGCGCGTGATTGCCGGTCCGCAGCGCAAGGGTCGCGTGATGACCGAGGCCGAGCGCACCACGATTGCCTACCACGAGAGCGGTCACGCCCTGGTGGGCCACATCCTGGAGCATTCCGATCCGGTTCATAAGATTTCGATTGTCAGCCGCGGCCAGGCTCTGGGCTACACGCTGCAGCTTCCGCAGGAGGATCACTTCCTCAAGACCAAGAACGAGATGCTCGACGAGCTCGCCGTGTTCTTGGGCGGTCGCGTTGCCGAGGAACTCATGTGCGACGACATCACGTCGGGCGCGAGCAACGATCTGGAGCGCGCAACCAAGATGGCGCGCGAGATGGTCACGCGCCTGGGCATGAGCGAGGAGCTGGGCACGCAAGTGTTTGGCGAGGCGCAACATCAGGTGTTCCTGGGCCGCGATTACGCCGATCACCAGGATTACTCCGAGGAGACGGCGCGCCGCATCGATATCGAGGTTCAGCGCATCATGCGCGAGGCCCATCGCCGTGCGGTCGAGATTTTGGATGCCCGTCGCGATCAGCTCGATCTGATGGCCAAGGTGCTGCTTGAGCGCGAGACCGTCGAAGGCGACGCCGTGAACGCCCTGCTCGACAACGAGTGGGATGCCTATCTTGAGCGCGAGGGCGATATCCTGGCGGCCAAGGAGGAGCGCAATGCCAAGGCGGCCGGCATGCCGACCAAGAAGCGTGCGCCTCGTATGAGCGAGGAGGAGCTTGCGGCGGACGCCGCGGCGTTTGCGCAGGCGGCTATGCAGGAAGATGCAGAGACCGCATCCGATGATGCCGGCGATGACGGTGCCGTCAATGCCGGCGCTGACACCGACGACGACAAATAGTCTTTGTGGCGAAAGCCTCCGCGGGGAAACCTGCGGAGGCTTTTTCTTTTGAGCGATATGGGGCCGTCTGTCCCCAATCAACATTGCTGCGGCACTTTGCCCGACTAAAGCGTACAATAGCGCCTGTGCGAAAGGGGAACAGATGATCAACGAAACTATGTTTGCTCGCGGTGCGGAAAGTTCCATCATCCGTGAGATTTTTAGCTATGGCCTTGAGCGCAAGGCACAGATCGGTGCAGAGAGCGTATTCGATTTTTCGCTGGGAAACCCGAGCGTTCCGGCGCCTGCCGCCGTGGCTGAGTCCATTAAGAAGGCCTTGGAGCTGCCGAGCGACCAGCTGCATGGATACACGCCTGCACCGGGTTTGCCGCAGTGCCGTACCGCCGTGGCTGAGTCGCTCAATCGCCGTTTCGGCACGAGCTATGAGGGCAAGGATGTCTTTATGACCGTGGGCGCGGCGGCTTCGCTCACCTGTACGCTCAATGCTGTTACGTATCCGGGGGACGAGGTTATTGTTATCGCCCCGTACTTCCCGGAGTATCGCGTGTGGATTGAGAAGGCCGGCTGTACGTGTGTCGAGGCGTCTGCCGATGAAGAAACGTTCCAACTGAGCGTGGGTAATGTGCTCAACGCGATCACCGATAAGACGGCGGCCGTCATCATCGACTCACCTAATAATCCGACCGGTGCCGTGTATACGCGCGACACACTGACGCGACTGGCCAATGTTCTGCGCGAGATCAACGCCAAGCGCGACCCCGAGAATCCGATCATGCTGATCTCGGACGAACCGTATCGCGAGATTGTATACGGTGCCGAGGTGCCTTGGGTTCCCTCGATTTACGAGCACACCGTCGTGTGCTATTCGTACTCCAAGTCGCTGTCGCTGCCGGGCGAGCGCGTGGGCTGGATTTTGGTTCCCAACACCAACCCGCAGGCGGCGCGTCTGATGCCGGCTGTTGCGGGTGCCGCCCGTACGCTGGGCTTTGTGTGCGCACCGGCGCTCTTCCAGCGCGTGATTATCGATTGCATCGATGAGCCGAGTGACGTTGAGGCCTATGCACGCAACCGCACGGCGCTCACCGATGCATTGGCGGAGTACGGCTACACCTATGTTGAGCCGGACGGTGCTTTCTACCTGTGGGTGAAGGCGCTCGAGCCCGATGCAAATGCATTTTGCGAGCGCGCGAAGAAGTACGAGCTGCTCGCGGTTCCCTCGGACAGCTTTGGTATGCCGGGTTGGTTCCGCCTTGGCTATTGTGTGAGTTACGAGACGATTATCAATTCGCTACCTGCCTGGAAGCAGCTGGCAGACGAGTATCGTTAAAAGCAAAGCGCTCTGCCTGTAATGTTTTACGTGAAACGGGGTTTGGTGTTAAGCCGGACCCCGTTGTCATGTACGTTGTGTCGTTGGGATGGAGCGGTTTTACGACTATCGAAGGCTATGCGTACAATGAATATACGCGACGGCCATGCCGGATAAGGAGATCCGATGCCCTACCTGCTTTCCTGTGATATCCATACTCATACGATGTTCTCTGCGCATGCATATTCGACCATTGAGGAGAATGTGTACTGGGCGGCAGAGCGTGGCCTGCAGGTGCTCGGATCTGCCGACCATCTGAGCTCTATGGTTTCACCTTGCCCCAATGACCTGCGCAGTTACCAGTTCTTTATTAACCAGGATATCTGGCCGCGCATTTGGAGCGGCGTACTGGTGCTGCGTGGTGCCGAGGCCGATATCGTTTCGCTGGACGGAAGCCTGTTTGGCGAGGACATTCCCGTTTCGCTCGATATCGCCGGCGATTCGTATAGTCGTGAGCATTCGCTGTTCGATTTGGTTACGCGCAATTTGGATTATTTGGTTGCGAGTGTGCATAATCCGCAGCTCGCTGAAGGCGCGACGCTCGCCCAGACGACCGAGATGTATATCAATGCTCTGGAGCACCCCAAAGTGTTTATGCTGGGTCACACGGGTCGCTCGGGTGTTTCCTTTGATATCGATGAGGTGTTGTTGGCGGCAAAGGCCAAGCACAAGATTATCGAGATTAACAACCATAGTCTTGAGCATGGTACCGATGCCGAGCATTGGGGCGCTTGTCGCAAGATTGCCGAGCGCTGCGCCGAACTGGGCGTGGGGATTGGCGTCTCGACCGACGCGCACATTGGTATGGCAATTGGCAAGCTCGACCAGGCGCGCAAGATGCTCGATGAGATTCACTTCCCGCTGGATCTGATCGTGACGCGCGACCGCGAGACGCTGCTGCGTGAGATGGCGGCAGCCGGCGTGTGTGACCTGCGCAAGAGCATGTAACGGGCTCATATATCCAACGAAAGGGGGCGGTCCAGACGGGCCGCCCTTTTCTTATGCCAGTAGGTTTTGGGATATGGTCAGAAATCTGCCAAGGCGGCTTAGCGGCGCTCGAGGATCGCTACGGTTTCGGTGTGGTCGGTATGGGGGAACATGTCGACCGGCGTGATCTTGAGCAGGCGATAGCCTCCGTCGAGGAGCTGGTGCAGGTCACGCTCTTGGGTCACGGGGTTGCAGCTGATATAGGTGATGCGGCGCGGCTTGAGTGCGCAGGCGGCTTCGAGGAACTCGGGGGTGGAGCCGGCGCGCGGCGGGTCGATGGAAAGGACGTCGACGCGCTCGTTGTTATCGGCGGCGTCCAGGATGTAGTCGGTGGCATCGTCGGCCATAAACCAGGCGCTGCGGGTAAGGCCGTTGAGCTCGGCATTGCGACGTGCGTCGGCAATGCCCGCCGGGTTGCGCTCCACGCCGAGCAGCATAATGCCGACGCCCCTGTCCTGGGCATCCTTCGCGGCGCACAGACCGATGGTGCCGCTGCCGCAGTAGGCATCCATAAGCACATCGCCCTGGCGCAGGTCCATGCCTTCGATGGCGAGCCGGTAGAGCAGTTCGGTCTGCTGCGGGTTGGTCTGGTAGAACGCGGTGGGGGAGATGTCGAACTCGCAGCCGAGCAGCTGGTCGCGCATGCACTCGGCGCCATAGACGATACAAGTCTCCTCACCCAAGATGGCGTTACCGGGACGGCCATTGATATTTTGGGCAACGGTGACGATATGCGGATCGAGTGCCGCGACGGCCTCAAAGAACTCCTGTGCATGCGGTAAGTCACGCTGGGCGGTCACGAGCGTAACCATGACCTGGTCGGTACGCCAGCCGCGGCGGACGACGGCATAGCGAAGCAAGCCAAGATGTTTGTCCTCATTAAACGCGGGAATATGCAGCCGCTCAGCTTCGCGTGCGATGCCGTTGAGAATCTGACGGGCACCCGGCGTCTCGACAGGACACTCGGGTACGGCAACGATCTTGTGCGTGCCGCGCTCAAAGAAACCGCAACGGACAGCGCCCTCCTTACCGGGAGCAAAGGGAGTGGCAGCCTTATGACGAAAGCCACGCGGCGCAGGATATTTACCCGGGTCGCCCAGGGTAACACCCATACCGCGAATGGGATCAACGGCAATACCCTCGCGCTCGCAGAGCTCAGCAAACAGCTCTTCCATAGCAGCCTGCTTGGCCGCCAGCTGCTTCTTATAAGGACGATTGAGCGCCGTGCATCCACCACAAGCCCGCATGATGGAACAAGGCGACTTGGGATCCACGGCCTTTCGCGCAGGCGAAACCGAATCTTTATGTGGGCGCTTGGTGCGAGTCTGAGATGCCTTGTCCTCGCTCCGACGAGAGCCGGGACGCTTGGCCTTAGCCTTACCCTTCGCATCCTGAGACGACTTGGATTTCTTAGAAGATTTTTTCTCCTCCGACCCTTCAGTCGCTTCGATCAAAGCACGACGAGCCCTACGCTCCGCACGAGATTCTGCCATGAATTAACCCCACTAATTTACAAATTGAAATCTGAAAGCATTGTACCGTGCCAAGCTAGCGGACGATATGCAAGCACCCATTTCATGTTAGTGATAAGCCCAACGACGTTTGCCCGCCGGGTGCCGGGGCTGGGGTTAAGTTTGTCGCGAGTTCCGCACGAACAGGAGAGCACTTAATGTGCTCTCCGTCGTGAGCAGGACTGTAGAGCAGCAAACTTAACCCCTGCCCCGGCACCCGGCGGGCAAATCCTCCCTTGTACTCTATCAAGGTAAAGTGTATGATGCTGAACGTTACATGATTCACTTTACCTAACTAAAGTGCCAACAAGGGGGAATACCATGAATACCGATATGTCTCGTCGTCAGTTTGTTGGTCTAGCCGGCTCGTTTGCCACGGTGCTTGGCCTTGGTCTTGTCGGCTGCGGCGGTGGTGCCGGCAAGGGCTCCGCTGCTGGCTCTGCCGCGGCCAAGGATACGAAGGGTGCCGCGGAGTCCAAGAAGCTCGTGGTGGGCTTTGACAAGTCCTACCCTCCGTACGGCTTTGTGGGCGATGACGGCGAGTACACGGGCTTTGACCTTGACCTTGCCAAGGCCGTTGCCGATAAGCAGGGCTGGGATGTCGATTACGAGGCCATCGATTGGGATGCCAAGGACACGCTGCTCAACTCCGGCGCCATCAACTGCATCTGGAACGGCTTTACCATGGAGGGCCGCGAGGACGACTACACGTTCTCCGAGCCGTATATGCTCAACGAGCAGGTGTTGGTGGTCAAGAAGGACGCGGGTATCAAGAGCTGGGACGATCTTGCCGGCAAGACCGTGATTACCCAGACTGATTCCGCTGCGCAGGATGTGCTCGAGGGCGACCAGAAGGATCTGGCCGCGACGTTTGCCACGCTCGATACCATCGGTGAGTACAACACGGCGTTTATGCAGCTCGAGAGTGGTGCGGTCGATGCCGTTGTCTGTGACCTCTCGATCGCTCAGTATCAGCTGGCCGCCAAGCCCGATGCCTATACGCAGCTCGACAAGCCGCTGTCCAGCGAGCACTACGCCGTCGGCTTTAAGAAGGGCGACACCAAGTCGGCCGATGCTGTAACCGAGTCACTCAAGGCGCTCTACGAGGACGGCACGGTCAAGGACCTCTGCGATAAATACGCAGATTACGGTCTTTCCTTCGACAACTGGGTGCTCAAATAGCGGCTTTCCCAGGCACCCGATTTTGCCGTTCAAACCGTCGCTTGCGTACATTTAGTACGCGGCGCTCCTCTTTCACGGCAAACTCGGGCACCTGGAAAACCCGCTTTAGCATTGGGTTCGCTGTTCCGTTACTGTGAAAGAGAGCTTGGGTTGTCTATTCAGGTCATGATGCAGATGCTTGGCCAGGGATTCTTGGTCAGCTTGCAGCTGTTTGTGCTGACGTTGCTCGGGTCGATTCCGCTGGGAATCCCCGTGGCGTTTATGCGCATGAGCAAGGTCGCGCCGCTGCGTTGGATTGCGCGCATCTATATTTCGGTGATGCGCGGCACGCCGCTTATGCTGCAGATGTTTGCGATCTACTTTGCCCCGTACTACGTGTTTGGCATCTCGCTCACGCCCGATTCCAAATGGACGGCGTGCGTCGTGGCATTCATCATCAACTACGCCGGCTACTTTGCCGAGATCTATCGCTCGGGCCTGCAGTCGATTCCGCGCGGTCAATATGAGGCCGCCGAGGTGCTGGGCTACTCGCGTCTGCAGACGTTTCTGTATATCGTGATGCCGCAGGTCGCCAAGCGTATTCTGCCGGCGATGGGCAACGAGATCATCACACTGGTCAAGGACACGTCGCTGGCGTTTGCCATTGGCGTGGGTGAGATGTTCTCGACCGCCAAGGCGCTGGTCGCTTCGCAGGTGAGCATGGTGCCGTTTGCGATTGCGGCGTTGATCTACTGGGTCTTTAACTTTGTGGTCGAGATGCTGCTGGGCGCTGCCGAAAAGAAGCTGGACTATTATCATGACTAACTCAGTGATGAAAATCGAAAGCGCGCGTAAGGCGTTTGGCGGCAATGAGGTGCTCAAGGATATCTCACTCGAAGTCAAGCGCGGTGAGGTCGTGGCGATTATCGGGCCTTCGGGTGGCGGTAAGTCCACGCTGCTGCGCTGCGCTACGCTGCTCGAGACACTCGACGGTGGCTCGCTTTCGTTTGGCGACCTTGCGGTTGCGACGGATGTGGGATCGGGCGCGGTCTATGCGAAGGGAGATGTTCCCAAGCAGGCGCGCTCGCGATTCGGCCTGGTGTTCCAAAATTACAACCTGTTCCCGCACTATACCGTGATGAAAAACATCATCGACGCGCCGATCCGCGTGCTTAAGCGCCCGCGCGAGCAGGCGGAAGCTCGTGCGTATGAATTGATTGCTCAGATGGGGCTTATGGGCAACGAGAATAAGGTTCCGTGTGAGCTTTCGGGCGGTCAGCAGCAGCGCGTGAGTATTGCCCGCGCCCTAGCGCTCGACCCGGAGATCCTGTTCTTTGACGAGCCGACCTCGGCGCTCGATCCCGAGCTGACGGCCGAGGTGCTGCGTGTCATTAAGGACCTCGCTGCGCAGAACATGACGATGGTGATCGTGACCCACGCAATGCAGTTTGCGCGCGATGTTGCCGACCGCGTGGTCTTTATGGATGGCGGTCGTATTGTCGAGGAGGGTCCTGCCGAGCAGGTCATCGACCATCCGTGCGAGCGGCGCACGCGTGAGTTCTTGAGCCGTATCGAGGGATAGGCTCAGGTATTTACTCAACTATTAATTGAGGCGAAGCCGCCACAGGTCTTACGGTCTGTGGCGGCTTTTTGTTTACATCGACGGGGTTCAATAATTGCCTCACAAGCTTGTCTCTTCCTCTCGCCGCCTGTATTCATACGTGTGCCGAAAGGTATGCATGGACAGCCGCCCGTGAGGGTAGGGTGGTGGCATAGGACATTTGGAGGGTGAGTCGGCTCGGCTGCCGACCATGCTGCTTCCGGGACGGCACCGACCGCGAACTCTCCCCGTTGGCGTCGCGCATTGCGCGCGGCCCTGCAAGGAGGTCATCATGGGTGCTCCCAAGACCGGTAACGTAAGGAACGTGGTGCTCGTAGGCCAAGGCGGGGTGGGCAAGACTTCACTCGCCGAAGCCATGCTCCACCTTTCCGGCAAGACCGCCCGCCTGGGCGGCCACGACGGCACCAAGCCCACGCTCGACTATGACCCCGAAGAGGTAAAGCGTGCATTTTCCATCTCGACGACCATTGCGCCGATCGACTGGAAGGGCGCACGTATCAATGTACTCGATGCCCCGTGCTATCCCGATTTTATCGGCGACGCCTTTGCCGCGATGAGCGTCTGCGAGACGGCTCTGTTTGTGGTCGACGCCGAGGCGGGCCCGCAGCCTACGACGGTTAAGCTCTGGTATGCCGCCGAGGACCTGCGCCTGGCGCGTGCGGTGTTCGTAAACCGCCTGTCGCGCTCCGAGGCCAGCTTTACGACCACAATGAACCTGCTGCAGGAGCGCTTTGGCACGCGCCTGGGCGCCGTGACTCTTCCCTGGGGCGAGGGCGAGGACTTCGACGGCATCATCGACCTGGTGCGCATGAAGGCGCGCCATTGCAACGGCGCCGAAGCCGTTGAGTCGGAGATTCCCGAGGAGTATCGTGCCCAGGCCGAGGAAGCCCATGACCATCTGTGCGAGCTGGTGGCCGAGGCTGACGACGAACTGATGATGAAGTACTTGGAAGGCGAGGAGACGCTGACGCAGGAGGAGCTTGAAGGCCTGCTGTCGAAGGCGATCGCTGAGCGCATCTTTGTGCCGGTCTTTGCGGGCGATTGCATTAAGGAGCAGGGCGTCAACTCGCTGATGGACGATATCGCCACGTACTTCCCGGCGCCGACGGACTACGGCGAGATGCCGCTCATCGACGGCGATTCGCTTAAGATCTCGAGTGACGATGACCGTCCGGTGGCGTTTGTGTTTAAGACGCTGGCCGATCCGCAACAAGGTCGCATCAGCTTTATCAAGGTGCTGACGGGTACGCTTGAGCCGGGTCTTGAGCTGATCAACGCGCGTACGCGCAAGGGCGACCGTCTGGCTCACCTGTATGTGATGTGCGGTCGCGACATGACCGAGGTCGGTCACGCCTATGCCGGCGACATCATCGTGGCGCCCAAGCTGGCGGCCGAGACGGGCGATACGCTCTCCATTACCGGTAAGGTCGAGGCTGCGGCGTTTAAGTTCCCCAACTCTCAGTACCGCATCGCCATCGAGGCCGAGAATCGCGGCGACGAAGAGAAGCTCTACACGTTTATCGAGAAGGCCTGCAAGGCAGACCCGACCATGAGCATCGACCGCGACGAGGAGACTGGCCAGACCATTATCTCTGCCGTTGGTGAGGCACAGGTTTCGGTGCTGCTCAACCGTCTGGAGGACCGCACCAAGGTCGCCGCCAAGAGCGTGCCGATCCGCATTCCGTATCGCGAGACCATCCGCCGCACGGCGAGCGCCCAGGGTCGCCACAAGAAGCAGACCGGCGGTGCCGGTCAGTACGGCGACTGCTGGCTGCGCGTCGAGCCGCTCATTGGGTCCGACGGCACGAGCGACGGCTATGAGTTCGTGGACGAGGTCGTGGGCGGTCGCATTCCGCGCTCGCTGATTCCCGCCGTGGACAAGGGCGTCCAGGAGACCATGAAGGACGGTATTATTGCCGGCTACCCGCTCACGGGCATTCGCGTGGCTGTGTACGACGGTTCGTATCACAGCGTCGACTCCAACGAGATGGCGTTCCGCGCGGCGGCTCGCATCGGCCTGCGCAAGGCATGCGCCGATGCCGATCCAGCGGTGCTGGAGCCTATCGAGGAAATCACGGTGACGATCCCCGAGAGCTACGCCGGCGCCGTGATGGGCGACATCTCGGCCTCGCGCGGTCGCGTGACGGGCATGGAGACCGATGAGCGCGGAGACACCGTGGTCATTGCCCAGGCGCCGCTGGCCGAGCTGACGGATTACTCGACGCGCCTGCGCTCCATCACGCGCGGCACGGGCGACTTTACCATGAAGCCCGCGGGCTATGAGCAGGTGCCCTATGACGTTCAGGCCAAGCTGGTCGAGCGCTATGAGGAGGGCCGCGCTAAGTAACTAGACGATAAAAAACCGCCGCGATGGGGTAGTTCCGTTGTGGCGGCTTTTTTGGCGGGCGAGGTGCCCGCCCCAGCATCTGTGGGGCGGGCACCTTTTTGTGCCGTTGCAGTAGAGAAAAGTCCTCCTTTGCTAGAATAAACGTATATAGACGTCTACTTGAACAGGGAGGCAATATGTACGAGGCGGTTATCTTCGATATGGATGGGCTTATGTTTGACACCGAGCCTATCTGGGCTTCTTGTTGGCCTAAGACCGCAATCGAGTTTGGGGTTGAGTGCATGGAGGGCCTTGCGGACGCCATGCGCGGAACCAATGGAGCCGAGGCCGTATCCATTATTCGCGAATGGTATGGTGACGAAGTCGACCCCAAGGCATTTGTTGATCGTTTTTACGAAATAGCCCATGAAGCATTGGCCCATGGCGCAGAGAAAAAACCTGGATTGGATAGGCTTCTCGAGTATCTCAAGATTGAAGGGATTCCGATGGCGGTTGCCTCCTCGTCGAGCAGGGAGATGATCAAGGCCAACCTGATAAGGGGAGGAATACTTCCATATTTTGATTCGATCGTTTCTGGTATCGAGGTCGAGCATGCCAAGCCCTATCCTGACGTCTTTTTAAAAGCGGCGGACGAGCTAGGGGTGCCGCCGCAAAAATCCCTCGTCTTGGAGGATTCCTATAACGGGGTGCGCGCGGGCTTTGCAGGAGGTTTTCACACCGTCATGGTTCCTGATCTCTCCGAGCCAACAGAAGAGATGGAAAGATTAGCCACGGCGATTGTCCTGAACCTTAATGATGTTGTCGACATGCTGGCAAGCGGAACATTGGGGTAAACAGGTTGAACGATGGGCTGTCGACTGTTTCTCGGCAGCCCTTTTTCTAATTCGAGACATTTAATGCTATGCGCAAGAATCAAAAAGGTATATAGTCGTCTATAAACAGGTACATAGACGTCTATATAAGTATCTGGAACGTAAACTCAACTCGAATTGCCGTAACCCGGTTGGAGGAATCATGGCAGTTGTAACTTCGACTGAGCTGATCCAGATTGCACGCAAGAACGGATGGCTCCTTCCCGCATATAACACGACCAATATGGAGATGACCCTGGGTATCTTGGACGGATTGCAGAAGGCCGGCATGCCGGGCATCCTCCAGATCGCCCCTACCAACGTTAAGCTTTCCGATTACGGCATGATCGCCTCTATCGTTAAACGCGCGGCGGAGGACTATATCGTTCCCACGTGTCTGCATCTTGACCACGGCAAGACGCTCGAGGATGTTCGACAGGCGGTTCAGGCCGGCTTTACCTCCGTTATGATCGACGGTGCCGCGTTGCCCTTTGAGGAGAACATTCGCTTCTCGCGCCAGGCAGTTGACTACTGCCATTGCTACGGCGTGCCCGTTGAGGCTGAGCTCGGTGCCATCAAGGGCAAAGAAGACGATCATGTTTCCGAGGCGGATCTTAAGACCGACCCCGATCAGGTTTGCGAGTTTGTGGAGCGCACGGGCTGCGACCTGTTGGCCGTGTCTATCGGCAACGTTCACGGCCTTGAGGATACGCCGCGCATCGATTTGCCGCTGCTTGAGAAGCTTGCCGAGGTGTCTCCGTGTCCCCTCGTTCTTCATGGTGGCTCGGGCATTCCCTATGAGACCATCCACGCTATGCAGCCACACAAGATGTCCAAGATCAACATCGCAAGCGACCTGCGCAAGGCCTACATCACGACGGTTGGCAAGGCGTACGAGGCAAACAACAACGAGCATAATCTCGCCAAGGTACTGATTGATACACGTAAGGCAGTTGCGGACGTTGCTTACAAGACGGCGCACGCCATCAACGGCATCGCTGAGTAGCGCGGAATTACGAACATGGATGAGGCGATAATGGGTGCGCTCTACCTTGGTGTCGATGTGGGCACGTCATCGGTGAAGCTCACGTGCATTGATGAAGGCGGAAAAGTTGTCGCGACTGCGAGCGAGGCTTACGAGTGCTCTGAGCCTCATCCCGGTTGGCGGGAGATCAATCCCGAGACATGGTGGATCGCCATTTGCTCTGCATGCTCCCTGCTTGGAGAGAAAGTTGACCTGTCTCTAATAAAAGGCGTTGGTGCTACCGGGCAGATGCACACGACGGTCTTGATCGATGCCGATGGGGTGCCAACGTGTCCCGCCATAATGTGGAACGACCAGCGCACGATTGACGCTGTCTTTACCGAGAAGCAGTGGGCTCTGTCTGCGGGCTATCCTAGGGTCGCCAGCTTTCTTTCGACTGGGGTTCCGGCGATTAACCTTGCATGGATAGCTAAGAATAATCCTGAGGGCCTTTCAAAGAGCGAAGTGTTTCTTTCGGTTTCAGATTGGATTGCTCTCAAGTTTGGCGGGCGTGCTGGTACGGACTATTGCGGGGCTTCGACAACAGGGCTCTACGATAACGAGAGGCAAGCTTGGATCGGTGAGGTCTGCGAGCATTTTGGAATCCCCGAGTCGTTGCTTCCCGTTGTCGAGCCTTCTGATGCCGTAATTGGGGCCGTGGTTGAGAGAGCTTCAAGCGAGACGGGAATTCCCGCAGGTGCCATGATCGTGAGGGGAACGGGCGACAATCCCGCGGCAGCGATCTGCACGGGATGCCTTTTGGAGGGCGTCCCCACCATCTCACTTGGAACAAGCGGCGTGCTGATGTATTCATCTGAGGGAGTTGACCTTCCGGCTGTTGGCAAGCCCGTGTTGTTCAAGTGGGGAAATACCCTTAAGACCCAAATTCAGCTGAGTATCAGATCGTGCGGCGGTGCCAAGGAATGGTGGTACGGGCAGATTCTAAGCAGTGAGTCCTACGATTTGGAGGACAAGGCCGTCGAGGACCCCTTCTACGACATGAGGGATCTCATGTTCTACCCCCATCTATCGGGAGAAAAAGTCCTGCACGGTTGCCCGTCGGTACGCGGTGCCTTTCTGGGGCTTGATCTTGACACGACTCGTTCCGAGCTCGAAAGGGCTCTGATGGAGGGCACGGCGTATGCCTTAAGGGAGCTCAAGGAGTCCGTGGACCATTCGGAAGAGTGGCGCAGCATCAGGCTCGTTGGAGGAGGGGCCAAGAACGATTTTTGGGCGCAAACGCTCTCCAACGTGTTGGGGGTCGATATGGTGCGGATGGAATCCTCCGGTGCCGGTCAGGGCGCGGCGCTGCTGGCTCTCTCGGCTTCTTGCGGCCAAGACTTGACGGCGGTTGCCGCAGGGGTCTGCAGAAAACTCGATTCCATTGAAAAAAACGACAGGGCCCATGAGCTCTACGACGCGCGTTTTAGCAGGTATATGCGTATATTCGAGGCACTCCAAATTATCTATGAGCTAAATAGCGCGTAGCCGTTTGTCTTGTAAAATCTACCGTTCACCGAAAGGAATGCGAGAAGGCAACTCGAAGAGCGGTCCCTTTGTAAGATATAGACAACCGTAGACAACCATGAGCGTATATGGCCGATTGAAAAGGAGGAGGGGGCGCTCAGGTAGAACGATAGAAGTAACGAACATTAACTAAGGAGAATGAAAATGGGAGCAGTAAACGATTTCCTTATCTTCCTTGCGGAGGGCTTTACCGGCCTGTTTAATGCGGCTGGTGATCAGTTTGCCTCGTTTATTACGGGCATGATCCCCATGCTGATCTGCCTGATCCTTACGATCAAGGCAGTCATCCAGCTGATCGGCGAGGAGCGTGTCTATGGGTTCATGAAGAAGTGCACCAAGTATGCAGTTCTCCGCTATACCCTCATCCCGTTCCTTTGCACTTTCTTCCTCTGCAATCCGATGGCATACACCTTTGGTGTGTTTGTCGAGGAGGACTACAAGCCCGCATTCTTCGATGCGGTCGTGTCCATGATGCACCCCATCGTTGGTCTTTTCCCGCACGCTAACTCTTCCGAGCTCTTTGTTTGGCTTGGTATCTCGGCCGGCTACGAGGCACTGGGAAAGAACTCCTCCGAGCTTGCTATCCGCTTCCTCATTGTTGGTCTAATCGTCTGCCTGATCAAGGGCATTGTCACCGAGAAGCTGTACCTCATCATGAAGAAGCGCAACGAAGCTAAGCTTGCCGCCTAGTAGTTCAGCGCAAAAGGAGAGTCTAAATCATGAGTGAATTCAAAAGCGTAAAGGCGTCCCACGGCGGCAACGGTTGGGGCGGTCCCCTCATCATTACCCCCACGGCCGAGAAGCCTTATGTTCTGAGCGTGACCCTGGGTGGCATCAGCCCGGTCGCCCTTCGCATTGCGGAGCTTACCGGCGCCGAGGCGCACGACCAGTTTAAGGACCCGATCGAGACCGATCAGGCATGCGCCGTTGTCATCGACTGCGCCGGCGTGGCTCGCTGCGGCACCTATCCCAAGATGGGCCTTAAGACGCTGAACATCAAGCCCGGTTCTCCGTCTGGTCCTCTGGCCCAGTTCATCACCGAGGATCTCTTTGCATCTGACGTCAATCCCGATTGCATCGTCCTTGCCGATGCGGCCGATGTTCCCGCTGAGCCGGTAAAGGCCGAGAAGGCACACGAGGAGACGACGAAGGAAAACGTCCACGCCAAGATCGCTGAGGGACGTGCCGAGCTCGCATCCAAGGAGTCTAACGGCTTCATGGACGTTGTCTCCAAGATCGGCACCGGTGTCGGCCGCGTTATCAGCATCATCTACCAGGCTGCGCGCGATACCGTGAACGATGTTATCCGCAACATCATCCCCTTCATGGCGTTCGTCTCGGTTCTGATCGGCATCATCAACTATACCGGCTTCGCAAATGTTCTCGCTGGCGTCCTTACGCCTCTCGCGGGCTCGCTGCCCGGCATGCTGGCGATCGGCATGTTCTGCTCGATTCCGTTCCTCTCGCCGTTGATCTGCCCGGGCGCAATCATCGCCTCCGTGCTTTCCGTCCTCGTTGGCAACCAGATCGCCAACGGCACGATTCCTGCCAACTTTGCCCTTCCCGGCTTCTTTGCTGTCAATTGCCAGGTTGGTTCCGATTTTGCCCCCGTTGGCATGACCCTCATGGAGGCAAAGCCCGAGACGATCGAGATCGGTTACCCTGCGTTCCTGTTTGGTAAGCTGATCACTACCCCGATCCAGATTGTTCTTGCCTACGTACTGTCCTTCGGCCTGTAAACTGAATGCTTTGAGAGGGAAAGGCCTGCTATGCTCAACGCGCTCATTACAATAGCCTTCTTTATCCTTGTGTGGCTTGCTGGGACATTTACCCAGTATCGCTATTGGAGGAAGGTTCGCATCCTTATCCATGAGCACGCTCGTGATCATGAGGGATACTTGGGCACGGGTATGTGCAAGGTTAGCTTTAGCCGAAAAGCGTTTGTGATGATTCTGACGGATCATGACGGCGTGATTACCGGTTGCTATGAGCTCAAGGGCCTCTCCCTCAAACCGGAGTTTTCGGAGATGGGCGAGATGCTGGGGCTGAATATCGAAACGGCTCTGGACCATTTGGCCAACGAAAGCTATCACGATGCTTTTGCCCAGGCTATTCGTGTTATTGACAGGTCGATGACTGCGTCTGCAGCGTAACTAAGATAGGAGAAATCAAATGTACAAGGTTACGGTCACTGAGATTGGCTCGTTTGTTGAGGAACTTCTCAACGAGAAGATGGTGGTCTTGTTTGGCCCGACTGCTCCTGCGGAGTTGCGTGACATTTGCGTCGTTCACGATGGGGTCCCCACGGAGAATAGCGTGCTCGTCGAGGGCGGCACTATCTCTATCGGCGACCAGGTCCACACGATTAAGGAGTTTGGTGAGGCCGCAAATGAGAACATGGGAGGACTCGGTCATCTGACCATTGCGTTCGATGGTGAGCGAGAGCTGCTTCCCGGAACTGTTCTCGTGGCGCCCAGCACGCTTCCCAAACTGGAGGCCGGCATTGAGATCAGCTTTAATAGCTAACTCGCTCGGTTTGGCAGGCCATGTATTAGTCGGAAAGGACGTGTTCCCTTGAAACGTTCCGATTTAAAACTGCCACTTTTTACGGTCAGTCCTAAGACCTATCTGCTTGGCGACGATTCGATCGCAGCGGCCCACCTTACGGATGAGATTGCAAAAGGGCGAAATCATTCGATTTTCTGGACCGCCCCCGTTCCTGAGCTCTGCGCGGTTGCAAAGGATCTGAAATTTGCAATTCCAACGGCGCAGCACGCCGATCTCATCGGCGATGGAAAGGGAATGGGACTGACGCCTCTTGAGTCGCTTAAGAGCGCGGGAGTTCGAGCTGTCTTTCTTAATCACACGGCACACCCCCTGGCCGTTGACAAGCTGGCGGCAACGATTGATCGCGCTCGTGAGCTTGAGATTCTAACCATTGTTGCGGCCGATAGTGTCACCGAATCCAAGGCGGTTGCAGCAATGAACCCGGATGTGATTCTTTGCGAGCCGAGCAGCCTGGTGGGTACGGGTCATACAAGCGGTGATGATTACATCGCAGAGACCATTGCCGCCGTTCGGTCCATTAATCCCGACATCGTTATCATGGAGGGGGCGGGAATCAGGTGTGGAGACGATGTTCGTCGCCTGATCGGGCTTGGCGCGCAGGGTACCGGCATTTCGAGCGCCCTGGCGATTACGGATGACAGGACGGCGTTGCTTACAGAGCTGTTTGACGCGCTGGACTAAATCCGCTTACTAAGAAGGCGAACCCACGGGTTCGCCTTCTTGCGTTTTGGAATCTTGTTGGGAGCAACGCTGTCGCGCCCAAGAGGTTTAATGGCGGCGCTGAAAAACGGTGCCAAGTTGAAATCTGCTGGATTTAAGCCACACGCGCGCATATTCAATTGCGGAGTCATTGTCCAGGTAGACTGTTTGAAGCTGCTGAAGAAGTGGGGATTGCGTAGAGAGACCGAGCGCATTCGCGCGTTGGGTGTCTGCGAGCTTTGCCACAAAGGAGGTCTTCGAGTATTCGATCTGGTGGCCAGAGAGCCGCTCGATAATCGCAAAAAGGCCCTCGTTGACAAAGTCGGCCGTCTCTATGCCTGGGACAAGCGCCATGTTGATGTTATTCTCGATAAACATGACGGGCTCGCCCTCAACGCTGCGTACGCGCTCAAGATGGAGATAATTGGAGCCTTCGGCAATGCCGAGGTGCTTGGAGATGTCTTCATCGCATTTGCAAACTTTGCAATCGAGAATGCTGGTTTCGAAAGAAAGGCCCTGCTCGCTTAAAGACTCGGAGAAAGAGATAAGGCCTTCAGTAAGGGGGAAAGAGATGTCTTTGGACTTAACGTAAGTTCCCTTTCCCTGAATTTGCTCAAGTAGACCCTCATCAACAAGCTTTGAAATGGCCTTTTTGATGCTGCCGCGGCTAACGCCGAGCGTGCTCATAAGGTCGACCTCCGACGGGATTTTGGATGCCTCTTCCCAAGCTCCCGAGGCGATGTTCTCGCGCAGATATTCGACCACTTGCATATAGATGGGGGTGGCACAGTCCTTTTTAATAAATGAGTCGTTGACGCGATTGGTCACAGTATCTCCTGATTACTTTGAAGCAAAATTACCTTTATTTTACGTTGTTCTGCAGCGTTAACTTATTGAGATTGTAATTGCAAAGAATAAATTACGTATTTAGTGTGCGGCTTCTGCTGCCTTGGGCGCCTGTTCGAAATCAGCGACTCTGGCGCGATGCTGTAGGGGATAGAGGCCGTGCGGAGTCTATTCGGTTCAGGATGCGGCATTGCCGTTGTCGAAAAAAGCACCAAGGGGCCGTCCCTCGGTGGTGGTTTTGCCTTGGGTTATGGATTGTGGTTAGTCCCCGTTGGCTTGGTTTTTGCCGGTGGCGTAGTCAATCTGCACATGCGGCTGCAGGTTGTAGCAGTACACGTGGAAGCACAGTGTCTTGCCGTGGTCCTCGACCGATTGCGCCTCGAGGCGGACACCGCGGCAGACGAGTTCCTCTTCGTTGTACATGGGCGTGACGCGGTAGAGCACATGGTTGCCAGTGTCGCGGATGTAGCCGAGGATCTGCTCTTCAAACGGCAGCATGCCCGTTTCGTTGAGATAGCGCGTGCCGGTGAGGAGATTCTTGCGATTGGCGTTCTCGCCGCAGAGCGACCAGGCGATGAGGTGGCAGCGGTTGTAGAGGCTTTGACCCGGAATAAAGTCGTAGCGCTGCTGGTGCCAACCGGCAGGATGGATACGTGAGATATCGCCGCGCTTGCCTTTGCCGAGCGATTCGAGTCCCATGCAGGCGAGTGCTTTGCGGGTACGGCCCAGGCTGTCGAGCTTGGAGAACTTCTTGAAGCAGCCCTCTTCGGTGGCGCGTTCGTATTCATCGAGCGTGAACGACGGTGTGCCGAGCGGGTGCGTGCCATCAGCGCGAAGGGCGACGTAGGGGTTACCGGCATAGTCGGGAATGCTGGTGAGGTATACGCCGCGCGCGCGGCCGAGATCGGGATTTTCGACCTCGTCGATGGGGGTGGCGGCGCTGTCGGCGGGGGCGCTATCACCGTTGCCTGCCGCATTCGATTCGGAGCCATCGCCGGCGTCTTGGCCGCCTTCGGAATCCGTGGAGCTCGCTGTTCCCGATTCGAGCCGGGCGACCAAGTCCGCCTCGTCATCGGTGCGGCTGGGGCTCTCGTTTTGCTTCTCGGCCAGGGCCGCCGCCTGCTCATCGCTTTGCGGCGACAGCAGCTTGGGCGCCCCGTCGAGCGATCCCGTAAACAGCGCAAATCCCAGCACCACGGCGGTGCCGATGGAAAGTACTTGCTTGTAGGCGGACTTGCGTGACATGGGGGCTCCTGGGTAATCGGTTGCGAATCTACCAGTCTAGCAGGAGACGCCGCAGACCGTTTTCCCAGATAAAACCTGCCAAAATAAACCTGTCCCTTTTTGGTGGGTTATTGATTCATGTAACAAAAGCCCAATATGCTATATACGTTATATACAAGTTGGAAAGCGTGGTAGAGTGGCGGCAATACAAGCCGGCGAAGGGGACCGATATGATCAAGGCTGTCATTTTTGACATGGACGGCACGCTGGTCGATACCGAGCGTTTGGACATGAGGGCATGGAAGGTGGGCGCTGCCGAGCTGGGGATTGCGATTGACAATGCGCTGGTCCATCAGTTTATCGGTCGCTCGATGCCCGATGTCAGGGACATCCTTGAGGAGCATTACGGCAGCCGCGAAATCGTCGAGACGGTCGAAGCTCGCTACAGGAATGCTCTCGACGAGATGGTCAAGACCGATCTGGAGCTTAAGGCCGGCGCTGCCGAGTGCCTGGACGAGCTGCTGGCGCGGGCTATCACGTGGGTCTTGCGACGTCGTCGCGCCGCGTTGCGGCCGAGCGCAACCTCAAGACGGTCGGCCTCTTTGACAAGTTTGAAACGGTGACCTGCAACGAGGATACCCTGAACGGCAAGCCCGATCCCGAGATCTACCTGCTCGCCTGCGAGCGCGCGGGCTTTGCTCCCGAGGAACGTGCCGTGGTCGAGGACTCACGCAACGGCTGCGTCTCTGGCATCGCGGCCGGCTGCCATGTCTTTGCTGTGCCTGATATCTTGCCGCTGCCGCAGGACGTGGTAGATGACTGCGAGGCCGTGCTCGATACGCTGTTCGATCTGACGGCGGCGGTCAGGGCCGTGCGCTAAAGGTATGCGCCGAGGCTGATGACGGTGGCTTCGGCGTGGCCTCGCTTGCGTTTTCCCAGATAAAACCTGCCAAAATAAACCCGTCCTCTTTTGGCGGGTTGGCGGGGTAATGCCCGCCGCAACTTATGGCACGGTTGGGATGTGTACGCTTTAAAGAGCGGAGCACATGGTTAGAGAGATGCGCTCGTCTCTCTAAACGTCTCTCTAAAGAGAAAGTCGGTTAGAGAGATGGCCTTAGATAATCTAGCAGTGAATTTGATACATCTCTCTAAATAACTCTCTAAAATTAGGCGCTTATCTCTCTAAAGTTAGAGAGATATACTAAACTCTAGAGAGATAAATCTATTGTTTTAGAGAGACGGAATGCCAATGCTGCTGGATGAACCTCTTGGCCTCATCGTTGAGCGCCTTCGCAGGCGGGGGACCGATGACGCATCGGTAGAAGTTAAAGCCTGCACGAATAAATTGAGTGCAGACGTATGGGAGACAGTGAGTGCTTTTGCGAACACTGCGGGCGGGCTCATTATTTTGGGCCTGAACGAAGCCGAAGGATTTGTTCCTTCTGCCAACTTTGCTATCGACAGGGTGCGCGACCAGTTTGTTTCGGGTATCGGAGACGGAGGCTCAGCGGCGGTGGTGACCCATGCGCCGCGGTATGAGCTTGATCGAGGCGAGGTCGACGGGCTCCAGGTACTTCTGGTGCGCATCTTTGAACTTGAGCTCAAAGCGAAGCCATGCTATATCGGCGCGCGCGGCGTGCAGAACGGTAGCTACAAGCGCGTGGATGATAAAGATATCAAGATGTCGCCCGCTGAGCTATATGAGCTACAGAGCGCGCTGCTTCCGAGTGATGCAGACGGTACGGTGGTTTCGGAGGCAACAGTCGAGGATTTGGATCCAGATGTCGTGCGGTCCATTATCGCAAATCGCCGGCTGCAGACCCCGCGCGTTTTGCGCGGGGCCGATACGCTGGAAAAGCAGCTGGCCAGACTCAATATCACTACAAAGGATGGAGCTGTGAAGCTCGCGGGGCTGCTGTCGGCGGGAATTTACCCCCAGCAGTTCTATCCTAAGCTGATGATCGATGTCGCCGTTCATTCCGATGTGGAAAAATCTGCTCCTGGGCAACCCCGGTTTATTGACCGCCAGTTGTGCGATGGCCCGATTCCGGCTTGCATCGAAGATGCCCTCGCTGCGATCGGACGAAACTTGCGCAAAGCGGCGATAGTGCGAGGCGCTGGTAGAAGGGAAGATTGGGAAGTACCCCAGGAGGTTTTGCGCGAGGCCTTGGCGAATGCCTGTATCCATCGAGAGTATTCGCCCATGTTTGTGGGGCAGGCCGTGAGCGTCGATATCTACCCAGACAGAATAGAAATCAAAAACCCCGGCGGGCTTTGGGGCGGAAAGACGTTGGACAATCTTGCGGACGGGGAATCGCGCTGTCGAAACCCAAAGCTCATGAGTCTGATGGGGGCGACGCCGTTAGAGCATGCTGAGGGGGCTGTTGCGGAAAGTCAGGGATCTGGCATCCCGGCTATGATTCGCGAGATGGAGTCTCGTTCGCTTGGCAGGCCGAAATTTATCGTTAAGGCCGATTCGTTTACGGTGCTGCTTTCCCGGCACGGGGCGGAGCTTGCTGAAAACCGCATGTGGATTCAGGGCCATGTGGACACCGAACTGACGCATCGCGAGGAAACATTGCTCATGTTTATGCGGGAGCATGGGTGCGTATGCGATGTTCAAAAAATACGAGAGGCTTTGAAGTGGGATTCGGATGACATTCGCCTGATCTGCGGGGACCTTGTCGATAAACATGTCCTGTCAAAGTGTGGCAAAGACACGTTTGAAATTATCGATATGAGCAGAGAATCGTCAGCTTCGACGGCGGATAGGATCCTGGAGGCTCTCAGCGCCGGAATGGATATGACGGCGCGAGAAATAGCGGTTGCATCGGGGGTCAAGATTTCGTCCGTCCGTTACCATCTGCCAAAAATGGCGGATAAAGGACTCATTGAAGTAATGGGTTCATCGACGAGCCGCAACCGCCGCTATCGGAAGAGGTAGATGCAGCCGAGTCGCCTCTCTAGTGTCTCTCGAAGTTAGGTGGATACTAGAGAGGCGATGGTTCCGCGATATTTCCCCAGATAAAACCTGCCAAAATAAACCTGTCCCTTTTTGGTAGGTTAAACGGCGTAACTTAAAGGTTCATGTTGCCGTGGATGTAGGGGGTGACCTCGGGGGAGATATGATCGCAGCCTAGGTTGCGCAGGGCAGATTCGATGGCGGCGGGAAGCGGGGCCTTGCCCTCGTCGTTGACCGCGGTGCTGCCGAGGGCGGCGATCTTGGCGACGTCTGCCGGCGCGGCCTCGATATGCATGCAGCCGCCGACGAGGCGTGCGCGGACCTGGTCCAGGCCAAGGTCGTGCAGGTAGTCCTCACAGGTGCGGATTACATCGACCTTCTCGCGCGTGAGCTCCTCGCCCGTGGGGACGCGCGTGGCCAGGCAGGCTCCTGCCGGCAGGTTCCAGACAGGATAGCCCCAGGCGCGTAGCAGCTCGCGCTCCTCGTCCTTGGTAAAGCCGACCTCCATAAGCGGCGAGCGCACGCCGAGCTCCTGGGCGGCGCGCATGCCGGGGCGGTAGTCGCCGCGGTCGCTTGCGTTGCTGCCGTCGATGACGGTGGGAAAGCCCAGCGACTTGGCGTGGTTGACGATGGCGGTAAAGCCGGCGCGCTTGCAGTGGTAGCAGCGGTCGGCGTCGTTGCAGGCTACCTGGGGGAGCTGCAGCTGATCGACCGAGAGGTTGAGCACGGGGAGCTTGAAATGCGGCCCCTCATCGGCCTGCCCGTCAACCGCCCGCTCAAACGAAGCCTGCTCGGGCGTGCCGATGAGCGGCGTGGTGAGGTGAACGAGAAGCGTGCTGGCGGGCATGATGCGGGCGCAGACCGCGGCCAAAAAGCTGCTGTCGACGCCACCGGAAAAGCCGATGGCGACGCGTCCGTATGCCAAAAGCAGCTGCTCGAGCGCTGTGAGTTTGTCCTGAAGCCCCTCTGCAGGTGCGGTGGTGTCTGAAAGCATGAATCGATCCTTGCCGTTGAGTACTCGGTCGAAAACTATAATCCTACCGAGCCGCTTGTCATAAGACTTCTATCTATGTAACGAAAGTGCAATATGCTATATACGTTATATACAAGTTTACAGGTGCGGTAAAGTTGCGGGAGTACAGCAGCGCGAAGCGATGGGGGACCGATATGATCAAGGCCGTTATTTTCGACATGGACGGAACGCTGGTCGATACCGAGCGTTTGGGTATCAAGGCGTGGAAGGCGGGCGCGGCCGAGCTGGGATTCGCGATTGATGATGCGCTGATCCATCAGTTTATCGGCCGCACGCTGCCTGATGTCATGGAGATCCTTGATGGGCATTACGGCGGCCGCGAAACCGCTGAGGCGATCTATCGTCGTCACAAGGAGATTCGCGACGAGATGGTCAAGACCGATCTGGAGCTTAAGGGCGGTGCCGCCGAGTGCCTGGACGAGCTGCTGGCTGCGGGCTATCACGTGGGTCTTGCGACGTCGTCGCGCCATGTTACCGCCGAGCGCAACCTTAAGATGGTCGGCCTCTTTGATAAGTTTGAGACGGTGACCTGCGGCGAGGACGTCGTACACGGCAAGCCCGATCCCGAGATGTACCTGCTCGCCTGCGAGCGCGCGGGCTTTGCTCCCGAGGAGTGCGCCGTGGTCGAGGATTCCCGCAACGGCTGCGTCTCGGGCCACGTCTTCGCCGTTCCCGACATCGTGCCGCTGCCGCAGGACGTGGTGGATGGCTGCGAGGCTGTGCTCGATACGCTGTTCGATCTGCCGGCCGCGGTCAAGGCCGTGTGCTAAAGGTAGGCGCCGAGGTTGATGGCGGTGGCTTCGGTGTGACTGCTTGCCTGGGTGCTGGCGCGCTCCAGTAAAAACGGGCGTACGAGCTCTTGGCGGTTGATGTCCTCGACGGCCGTGACCGCGGTGACGATGCGTGCGGCGGAACCGATACGGGCGTGCTTGGTCTTCGCCGGGGCTTTGTTTTCGATTTGCTCCATGAGCAATTGAATGCCCTTGCGGCCAATCTCGTAGCCTGGGGGTGCCACCGTGGTGAGGGGGACCGATCCGCTCCAGGCAAGCGGGTTGCCATCGCAGCCGGCAACAAGAATCTGGCCGGGGACGGAAATGCCTTTGTCGGTCAGCGCCGAGATAACGCCCGAGGCCAATACGTCGGTCAGGCCGATGACAAAATCGGGGCGCTCGTCAGCAGGGCGTTCGGCAATCTGGGTACCGATGCTGTAGCCGTCGGCTGCGGTATTCCACTCCCCGGCATCGATGACCTCAATTTTGATATCAGGATGCAGGGCAAGTGCCTTGTGGATGCCAAGGACGCGCAGGGTGAGCTGCATAAATGCCGCTCGGCCCACAACGGTGATATGGCGTGCGCCGCGGGCGATGGCGAGCTCGGCGATAATACGCCCCTGTGCCTCGTTGTCGGCGGCCACGTAGTAACCGGGCTCGGAGCAATGGATGTCCAGATAGACGATCGGTACGGGCATCTTGGTCATAGCGGGGTGCCAGTCGGGGGACGCCATGGGCTGAACCATGACGCCGGACATCTGCGTGCCCATAAAATAGCGCAGGTAATGATCCTCGAGAATATCGTCGTTATCGGCATTGGCGATGAGCAGATCGTAGCCGTGCTTGCGGGCCTCGTTGTGGGCGCCGCTGGCGATTTGGAGCGAAAAGCCGTGGTCGAGACGGGGGAGCACCAGGCCAAAGGACTTGGTGGCGCCGCCCGCGAGCTGACGAGCGCTTTGGTTGGGCAGGTAGCCCAGGCGATTGATGGTCTCGTTGATGAGCCTGAGGGTCTCGGGGCGCAACTTCTCGGGATGGTTGAGCGCGTTGGAAACCGTGCCCAGCGAAACCCCGGCCTCGCGCGCGACGTCGCTGATTTTAACCTTTGCCATAGCGGCCCCTTTGATGCGTTTCAAGTACAAGCCAGATTGTAGCATCCTAAACCAACCAAAAAGTGACAGGTTTATTTTGGCAGGTTTATCTGGGGAAACGCCGTTGCCGGCGCAACCACCACAAAGGGGACAGTGCACCTTTGTGGTGGCTTGAGCTGCCCGGGCCTTCAATTGTCTCGATCTGTAACATCTGGACGGCAAAACCGCCTCCACCTGTTACAGATTGAGACATAGTGCTGGGACCGAACCGTAATGTCTCGACCTGTAACACTAAGCCGGCTTATTGCGGCGCAGATGTTACAGATCGAGATCTTTCGCCGGGATAGGCCGCCGCGACGCCCAAAACCACCACAAAGGTGCCTGTTCCCATTGTGGTGGTTTGGACCGGCTGGACGTGTGTGCATCGGGTGGTATCTAAGTTGAGATACCACTTCTGGTATATCAGCTTGCGTTTGCGTGAGTACAATACTCGAACGTTGTACGTCTCAGCGCCCCTTGTGCGTGGACGTCTTGCAGTCACGCGAACGAAGGGATTTGTCCTATGTGCGGAATTGTCGGCTACACCGGCTTTGATATTGCAAAGAACATCCTGGTCACGGGCCTTAAGCGTATGGAGTATCGCGGCTATGACTCTTCGGGCGTCGCGCTCGAGGTGGGCGAGGGCGCCGCGGCGCACCTCGACGTCATCCGTCGCGTGGGCAAGGTCGCGGGCCTGGAGAGCGAGCTTTCCAACATCGACAGCGACGCTACCTGCGGCATTGGTCACACCCGCTGGGCCACCCACGGCAAACCTTCCGTCGTTAATGCCCATCCCCACACCAGCTGCGACGGTCGTATCGCCATCGTCCACAACGGCATCATCGAGAACTTCGCCGAGCTGCGCGAAGAGCTGGAGGGCCGCGGCCATCACTTTAAGAGCGAGACCGATACCGAGGTCTTCGCGCATCTGATCGAAGAGGCTTATGTCGAGACGCACGACCTGATGGCCTCCGTGCGCGAGGCTTGCACCCACGTGGTCGGTGCCTATGGTCTGGCCGCCGTGTGCGCTGACGAGCCCGGCGTGATCGCCGTGGCCCGCAAGGATTCCCCGATCGTAGTCGGCGTGGGCGAAACCGGTTCCTATGTTGCTTCCGACGTGATCGCGCTCATCGACGCCACCCGCGATGTCGTGGTGCTCGAGGACGGTCAGTTTGCCAAGCTTACGCCCGCAGGCGTCGAGTACACCGACGAGGCCGGCAACGTTATCGAGCCCAAGGTCACCCACATCGACTGGGACCTGGACATGGCAGAAAAGGGCGGTTATCCCGACTTTATGCTCAAGGAAATCCACGAGCAGCCTCGCGTTGTGCGCGATACCCTGGTGGGCCGCATGACCCCCGCCGGCGAGCTCGATATCGACGAGCTGGGCCTTTCGCTCGAGGAGCTCAACGACATCGACCGTGTCTACGTGATCGCTTGCGGCACCAGCTACCACGCCGGACTCATTGCCAAGAATCTCATTGAGGGCTGGGCTCGCATCCCCACCGAGGTGGAGGCGGCCAGCGAGTTCCGCTATCGCAATCCCATCATCACGCCGACGACGCTTGTCGTTGCCGTGTCCCAGTCGGGCGAGACGGCCGACACCCTTGCCGCCATTCGCGACGCGCGCATCAAGGGTGCCAAGGTCTTCGGCATCACCAACGTGGTTGGTAGCCCCGTGGCGCGTGAGAGCGACGGCGTCATCTACACTAAGGCCAACAAGGAGATCGCGGTCGCCTCGACCAAGAGCTTCATCGGCCAGGTCGTGAGCCTTACGCTGCTGGCTTTGCTGTTGGCGCAGGTTAAGTACCGTCTGACCACCAAACAGGCGCGCATGCTGTTCCGCGAGCTTTCCGATACGGCCGAGCAGATCCAGTGGATTTTGGATACCCAGACCGAGGCCGTTCATGAGGCCGCCCTGCTGTGCAAGGACGCGCAGTCCGCGCTGTTCGTGGGTCGCGGCATGGGTGCCGCTATTTCCTACGAGGGTGCGCTCAAGCTCAAGGAGGTCAGCTACCTGCACGCCGAGGCCTACGCCGCCGGTGAGATGAAGCACGGCCCCATTGCCCTGATCGACCCGGGCTTCCCTGTCATCGCTGTGGCCACCAAGAGTGCCACCTACGACAAGACCGTGTCGAACCTTATGGAGTGCAAGGCGCGCGGCGCCAAGGTCATCGTCGTTGCCACCGAGGGCGACGAGGAGATCAACAAGATTGCCGACTGCATCATTCGCGTGCCGGCCGTCCGCGACGTGTTCAGCCCCATCACGGCGAGCGTCCCGCTGCAGCTGCTTGCCCGCGAGGTAGCCATCCTGCGCGGTTGCGACGTTGACCAGCCCCGCAACCTGGCGAAAAGCGTCACGGTCGAATAATCGAGTTCCGTCGTTCTAACAACTAAGGCCCGGCTCCGCATCAAGACGGAGCCGGGCCTTGTTGCATTTGCCCAGATAAAACCTGCCAAAATAAACCTGTCCCTTTTTGGCAGGTTAGCGAAGCTTGCTGGTCTCGAAGTACTCGGGGAATTGGTCCAGAACTTCGGTTTGGTTGCGGAACATCATGTGCAGGTGCTTGCTGACCAAAAAGCTCGCTTCGATGGGGTCGCGACCGGCGATAGCGCGGCGAATCTGCTTGTGCTCGTTCACGATGTCCCGATTGTCGAGAACCTGCGTGGCGGCGCGCAGCCAGCGGAAGCGCTCCAGGTCGGCATTGGTCTCTTCGAGCCACGACCAAACGGTGCTGCGACATGCGATGCTAAAAATCATGTGATGCATGAGGTTGTCGCTCAAAAAGAAGCCGATGCGATCCTCTTCGGCCATGGCTTTTTCCTGCAGCACGATGGCGCGGTCGAGCTGCTCGATGCCGGCCGACGTGGCTCGCGCACAGCACTCCACAATCACCTGCTTTTCCAGATGTTCGCGGATGTAGCAGGCACTCTCGGCAAGGGTGAGGTTGATGGGTGAGACGTAGGTGCCGCTCTGGGGCACGGTGCGCACCAGGCCTTCCTGCGCCAAGCGAACCAAAGCCTCGCGCACGGGCGTGCGCCCCATATCCAGGTCGTCGCAAAGTTGCTTGACGCCCAGCTTTTCGCCCGGCTTGTAGTCCAGGTAGACGATTTTGCGTCGAATGGTGTGGTAGGACTGGTCCTGTAGGCTCGTTTCCTGCTCGCCGACGTGCATCGATTCTTCCATAGCGCCTCGCAACTGTTCTATCAAACTCATATGTCAGTTGTTAATTATGCCGCGAATCAGCTCTCCGCGGTGGGTAATTCGGCTGTTGCCCAAGAACTATTGCGGCATCTTAGTCTGTGTTTGCGCAAGGCTGCGCTCAATGTTGCCGTATCATAAGCCGTCGCAAACGTGAAATAGAAAGAAGGAATCCCATATGCAACTGGCAAATATCGTACGCGAGCGCTGGAAAGGCGTTTTGTTCTGCCTGATCATCGCCATTCCCGCGACGTTGCTCGGCAAACAAATTGAGGTGGTCGGCGGTCCGGTATTCGCCATCCTCTTTGGCATGGTCCTGGCGCTCGTCTTTTCCAAGAATCGTCGCGAACAGCTCGCCGCCGGCGTCACCTATACGTCTAAAAAAGTCTTGCAGTACGCGGTAATCCTGCTTGGCTTTGGCATGAACCTCTCGCAGATTCTGTCCAAGGGCGCCCAGTCGCTGCCGATTATCGTGGCGACAATCTCGACTTCGCTTGTCATTGCCTTTGTGCTCTGCCGCGTTATGAACGTGCCGGGTAAGATCGCGACGCTTGTGGGTGTGGGCTCGTCGATTTGCGGCGGTTCTGCCATCGCCGCGACCGCGCCCGTCATCGATGCCGACGATCGCGAGATTGCCCAGGCCATTTCGGTCATCTTCCTGTTTAACGTTATCGCGGCGCTCGTGTTTCCGACGCTCGGCGGTATGCTCGGGCTGACAGACGAGGGCTTTGGCCTGTTTGCCGGCACCGCCATCAACGACACCTCGTCCGTAACGGCTGCGGCGAGCGCCTGGGACAGCATACATCCCGGCGCCAATGTGCTCGAGAGCGCCACGGTGGTCAAGCTCACCAGAACGCTGGCCATTATCCCCATCACGTTGGTCCTCGCATGCTGGCAGATGCATCTGGCGCGCAAGGCCGGCGGCGACGCTAAAAGCACGTTCTCGCTTAAACGCGCGTTTCCCATGTTTGTGCTGTTCTTTGTGCTGGCGAGCGTGATCACCACGGTGCTTCAGCTTCCCGCGTCCTTTACGGCGCCCATCAAGGAGCTTTCGAAGTTCTTTATCGTGATGGCCATGGCGGCTATTGGCTTTAATACCGATATCGTCGAGCTGGTCAAAAAGGGCGGCAAGCCCATCGCGCTGGGCTTTTGCTGTTGGATTGGCATTGCGTGCATGAGCTTGGGAGTGCAGCACGTGCTGGGAATCTGGTAGAGAAGTAGCCAGTTTGCGTGCTGCATGCTGCGTGCTGGCGAGCGCATGCCTGCGGTGGAGCGATAGGAGCTCTTGCGGGTATGGCTTTTCCGCAGGTTTATAGGTCCCGAAGAGCTCTTATCGCCCCGCCAGGATGGCGATGCGGGGCAACTCATATACTCGCAGGACGGTGGCTTCTGCCCTATAGTGTTTGGTGAGCAATATCGTTCAATTTTGAAACACTCGCCCGCGCGGCCGTCGGTGGCGGCGTGGCGCCGAGGACGGGGCGCAATATGAACAGTGACGCCAAGCTGCAAATCTTGATCGAGGCCTTGGCTGCTGCCGGGGCCTCGGCGTTGGCAATCGATGGGCATGGACACGTGGCGATATCGACCATGGATGATGCCGCGCTCGAGCAAGATGTCGCGGCATTTGTCGCCGAGCGCCTGGGGCGCGTGGGCAACGGCGCGCGCCTGGTGATGGGGCATGCGGGAGGGCGCTTGAGCCTCACGGTGCGTCCGGTCTCCAAGGAATACGGCGCGCTTTGGGTGGTCGTGGTCCGCGAGGTGCACGGTGTGGCGGCACACGCGGGTATTGAGTGGCTTAACGCAGATGAGGTCGAGGCGCGCTACGAGGCAAGCGCGTACGGCATTGTCGAAGGTGCCGCTGCGGTCGCTGGTCCCGTCTGCGAAAGCTATGCCCGCGGCGTGCCCCTCATGTTAGAGGGCGAGCTGGGTGCTGGCCAGGCAGAGATTGCAAAACGCCTCTATCTGGATGGGCCTTATGCTGACGAACCCTTTGTGTCCGTGGCACTTGACGAGCTCGCGGATCGCGGCTGGCGCCATCTGCTCAAAAGCTCGGAATCGCCGCTGTTCCAGGCAAGGCTGACCCTTTGTATTGGCGGCTGGCATGCACTTTCGCCGCAGCGTCTGCGCGAGCTTGTCTCTACGATGACCGACACGGCGCTGGCCACGCGTTGCCATGTGGTTCTGACGGCAAACGATATGCCGGGCGGTGGCGAAAGCGATCAGGCCGCTTTTGTAACCGAGCGCTTGGCGTGCGCAGTAAGTGTGGCGCCTGCGATTGCCGAGCAGGGTGGCGCATCGAAAAAGGTTGCGCAGTATTTGTCGTATCTGTCAGATGTCTTTGGAACTGCCGCCCCGAGTATGTCCGAGGAGGCCGCCTCGACGCTCAACTGTTATCGCTGGCCACGTAACTATCTGCAGCTTCGCGAGGCCTCGGAACGACTCTATATATTAGTAGGGTCGGGTGTGGCGGAGCGCGCGGTGGCGGAGGAGGTGCTCGCCCAGGAGGATGTCATCAAAACCGCAACTTTTGGCGCCCCGACGCTCGACAGCGACCTGTATATCCTGCGTCCACTGGCCGATACCGAACGCGACATCGCGCGGCTGGTCGTGGGCCACCTTCAGGGCAACCGGACCCGCGCTGCCGAGGTGCTGAGGATAAGCCGCACGACCTTGTGGCGCTTGCTGAAGGACGACGACCGCTGAGCGAGGCGCCCGTGACCGCGTGCGGCGCGTGTGCTACAGTCCAAAGCAGTAATGTTTCGATTGCGTTACGGCGTGCGGGGGCGTATGGCGGAGACTTCAAAACCAAACCGGAATAGACGGAGCGCGGCTCCAGTTAACCGCCGCACGACGTCCCGGACGTGGGGCAAGCACGCGTCGGGGTTCGACGGTTCGTTCAAGCGCACCAAATACGGCTATCCTTCGGCAAGCGCTCGCTTGGCCATGCAGGCCGAGTCGTCGCTGCGGGGGCGCAAGCGCGTGGTGGGCTCTAAGCTCAAGCACGACGGAACGCTGGGCTATATCAGCCGCGGTGCGGCTCGCCGCAGTGGGCTCAATCCTGCTGGCTGGCATCGATATGTGCCGATTGCAGTTGTTGTTGCGGTGGTTGTCATCGCGCTCGCGGCGCTTGGTTACGCCGGCGGCGGGGCCAATCTGGACGCAATGTTTAAGTCGCCCGAGCTCGCGCATGCAGGCACAGAAGTTGTCGAAGGCGTTCAGACCCAGACGGGCGTCGCGCCCCAGCGCGGTATCGTTGCGGCTGCCTCCACCATCGCCGATGCGCAAAAGGACGAGGACGAACAAGACGACGGCGCCGAAACGACTCACACGAACGAAACGACGACAACTCCATCGGCAAGATAAGTTGCGAGCGGGATAGCAAATTTGGGACGGGGCCTTTTGTCTGTCCAAGTGCCAGATGTCACCAGCGACGCACCCGATGCCAGTCACCAACAGCGAGCGAGCCGCATTTGCGCCAAGGTGACGTGAAATGAGAGGGCGCTGACCTTCTGGTCGCGCCCTCGAAATTGAACGTCAGATTGGCGTGAATGCGGCTCGC
>URQD01000016.1:0-36952 GCA_900549905.1 uncultured Collinsella sp.
AGCGGTCGTGGCTCACCACCAGCACGCAGCCGGCGAAGTTGTCCAGGGCGTCTTCCAGGGCGCGCATGGTGTTGACGTCGATATCGTTGGTGGGTTCGTCGAGCAGCAGCACGTTGGCGCCGGATTTCAGCATCCGGGCCAGGTGCAGACGGTTGCGCTCGCCACCGGAGAGTACGCCAGCGCGCTTCTGCTGGTCCTGGCCCTTAAAGCCAAAGCTCGCCACATAAGCACGGCTCGGAACCTCGGTCTCGCCGACCATCATGTGGTCCAGGCCGTCCGAGACGACCTCCCACAAGTTCTTATCGGGGTCGATGCCGGAACGGTTCTGGTCGACATAGGAGATCTTGACGGTCTCACCCACCTCAAGCTCGCCCGAAGTCAGCGGCTCCAGACCCACAATCGCCTTGAACAGCGTGGTCTTACCGACACCGTTGGGGCCGATGACGCCCACGATGCCGTTGCGCGGCAGGGTAAACGAAAGGTCGTCGATGAGCACACGGCCATCGAACTCCTTGTGCAGATGATGGGCCTCGAGCACCTTGTTGCCCAGACGCGGGCCCACAGGGATGCGGATGTCGGTCCAGTCGAGCTTCTGGCTTGCGCGGGCCTCGGCCTCCATCTCCTCGTAGCGAGCCAGGCGGGCCTTGTTCTTGGCTTGGCGAGCCTTGGGCGAGCTGCGCACCCACTCGAGCTCGGCCTCCATGCGCTTGGCGAGCTTGGCATCGCGGTTACCCTGAGCCTCGATACGGGCGGCCTTGGTCTCCAGATACGTGGAGTAGTTGCCCTTGTAGGGATAAAGGTGACCGCGGTCGACCTCGCAGATCCACTCGGCAACGTTATCCAGGAAGTAGCGATCGTGTGTGACGGCAAGCACCGCGCCCTGATAGTTATGCAGGAAGTGCTCGAGCCACAGGATCGACTCAGCGTCCAGGTGGTTCGTGGGCTCGTCGAGCAGCAGCAGGTCGGGAGCCTCGAGTAGCAGCTTGCACAGGGCCACGCGACGGCGCTCGCCGCCGGAAAGCACGTTGACCGGCATGTCGGAATCGGGCAGCTGCAGGGCGTCCATGGCCTGACCGAGCTTGGAATCGATATCCCAGCCGTCGGCGGCGTCGATCTCGTCCTGGAGCTTGCCCATCTCGGCCATGAGGGCGTCCATATCGCAATCCGGGTCGCACATCTCCTCGCCGATCTTGTTGAAGCGATCGACCTTGGCAATCATATCGCCAAACGCCATGCGCACGTTCTCGATGACGGTCTTGTCGTCATCGAGCGGCGGCTCCTGCTGCAGGATGCCCACGGTGTAGCCGGGGGTAAGCCTGGCATCGCCGTTGGAGACCTCCTCAATGCCGGCCATGATCTTGAGCAGGGTCGACTTGCCCATGCCGTTGGGACCCACGACGCCGATCTTGGCACCGGGGTAGAAGCTCAGGGTCACGTCGTCAAGGATTACCTTGTCGCCATGGGCCTTGCGAGCCTGATACATCTGGTAGATAAACTCCGCCATATGTCTGTCCTATCCTTTCTACCTGCTGTTTCCCTATTCTTGATTCGCTTTAGTGGAAACGAAATGAGAAAACCAGCTCTGAAACTTAACGAAAAAGGGGCATGGTTGCCCACACCCCCTAATACTACCTGGGAAAAGTCCCCCGGAACATACTATGAACTGCGTACGCTAGTTTTCCGCAACCTTAGCGAACGGCTCGCTGCGATTTACGCCACAGCAGATACGAATAGGCGTAGGCAGCTCCGGCCGAACCAAACGCCAGAGCCGCAATCACCGCGGCGACGACTTCACTCGAAAGCACGCTGCCCGCCACGCCCATCACAATCAGGCCAACACCCAGCACCATAAAGCAGGCACCGCCAAAGCGCTGCGTACGGCGCCAGTTCTCGGGATCGGCAAGCGCCCAGGGCGTCTTGATACCGAGCGTATAGTTCTGCTTCACACGCGGCAAGTAGTTGCCTACGCCGATGAACAGCAAACCGACAGCACCGGAAATCAGCACGTTGACCGAACCGACCGCCGGCACCACGCCCCAGACCGTAAGCTCTCCCAGCCAGCTTATGGCGCACATGAACAAGGTGAAGGCGATTACGAAGCCCTGATAGAACTTACCCGAGGTTCGATATGCCTCACCTTTGGGATCGATGCGCGGCACCACGCAGAACATTGCGAGAAGCGCCAGAGGCAGCACGCCGAGCGCGGAGGCCATCCAGCTAGGACCCCAACCGTCGACAGCGCCGTTCGCGCCCCAGTGCGTGGGAATCTGCGCAGGCAAGCTCGGCATCACCATGAGGTGCGCTACGACATTGGCGACGCACAGAGCGACCAGCGCAATCCACACGCGCGACGATACCCCTGTGGGGTGAATGCCCTTGTTTTCGTTATTCATCCTTATCACCTTCATTGTTTGTAAAACCCATAAACCAGCCAATTAAATCCTGCATGACGGTGGTGTTTAAGCTGTATACGATGTTTTGGCCATGGCGCTCGTCGGTCACCAACCCGGCGTTTTTAAGCGTCGCCAAGTGATGGCTCAGCGACGGCTTACTGATATCGAAATGCTCGGCAAGCTCCCCCGCCGTGCAATTGCCCTCGCGCAGCAGTTCCAAAATGCGCCGCCGCGTTGGATCAGCCAGCGCCTTAAAACCTTCTCCCGGCATAGAACCTCCTCTCGCTATCTCTCGCGACGTGCACACTATACTTGATATTTAGATGTTTGTCTAATTATCTAATAGCAATGTTATGTATAGAACATTCGTTCGTTTTTAGATACAATGGGTCCAGAAGCAGATGGGCCAGCTCCCTCTTCCCAAGAAGGAGATGGACTATGAGTATTAACGATGTCCTGACGTTGTTGTTGCTTGTAATCGCGGCTGTGGAGCTCGGCATCCACATTGGAGGTCGAATGAAATAGCCGCCCCCGCGTAATGCGAAGACGGCCACTTCTCACGCTACAAACGTGTTTGGGAGTTGGCTAACCCGCTGCAACGGGTGCCATCTGCTTCATCTTATGCGAATCCCTGCCTCATTTCAACAAGCCCCTAGGGCTCAAATGGAATCGCGATAATACCTATAATGGCGATAGCTAAAACACGATTCGCTTCCCCATCGGAGGATGTCTATGACCGAAACTGCTGCACTCGTCGAGACACGCGACACCAAGCTCGAGATCATCATGGGCCGCGAGGCACTCGACAAGCTCGCCAACACCACGGTGCTGATACTCGGCTGCGGAGGCGTGGGCTCTAACTGCTGCGAGGCACTTGCCCGCGGCGGCATCGGGCATTTTGTGATTCTGGACAAGGACATCATCGCGCCCAGCAATATCAATCGCCAGTCCATCGCCTTTCACAGCACCGTCGGCAAGCGCAAGGTCGATGTTATGGAAGCCATGATCCACGATATCAATCCCGCCACCACCGTCATCAAGCGAACTGAATATCTGCTGAGCGACAATATCGACGAGTTCTTTACGAGCGTTTTTGAGCAGACGGGCGGCAAGCTCGACTACGTCGTCGACGCCATCGACACCATCTCGGCCAAGCTCACCATTGCCAAATATGCTCAAGATCACGACATTCGTTTGGTTAGCTCTATGGGCGGGGCCAACAAGCTGCATCCCGAATGCTTGCGTTTTGCCGACATCTTTGACACCGTGCGCGACCCCATGAGCCGCATTATGCGCAAAGAATGTAAGAAGCGCGGAATCAAGAGCCTGCACGTGCTGTTTAGCTGTGAGGAATCGGTTAAAACCCAACCCCGCGACCCGTCCAACATCCACGAGCGTACCGAGTTGGGTACCGCCAGCTTTATGCCGCCCATCATGGGTCAGATGATTGCCGGCGAGGTTATCCGCCAGATCAGCGGGCGCGGGTGCGAGCGCGTGCGCGCCGACGGCCAGCGCTTGGACTAGCAGGATGCCCTGCGATGGAACCGCGATTCTTTGACACGCATTGTCATCTTGATTTGATGCTCAGCCCCGATGCTGCAGCCAGTGAGTCGGCGGCGTTGGGTCTGGGGCTCTTTGACTGCGGGGTCGACCCACGCGACTTCGCGGCAGCAAAAAAGCGGGCCAGCCGATACCCAAACATTATCGCGGGCGCCGGCCTCCATCCCTGGTGGCTCGCCGACGGCCGCTGCGGTCCTGCCGAAGTCAATCTGCTTTGCGAAGTTGCTGACCAAGAGCGCTATATCGGCGAGGTAGGACTCGACTTTTCCGCGCGCTTTGCCGGAAGCGAACCGCTTCAAATACAGGCACTTGACCGTCTCTGCGATGCACTCGTGCAGTACCCTCTCGCCGGGCGCGTGATATCAATTCACGCTGTTCGTTCGGCAGGAACCGTACTGGACGCCCTTGAGTCATATGGATTACTCACCCCAAGCCCCAACTCCCCCGCCATCATCTTCCACTGGTTTAGCGGCACCTCGAACGAGTTCGACCGTGCGCGAAACGCAGGCTGCTATTTTTCCGTGAACGAGCGGATGCTCGCTACCAAGCGCGGTCGTGAATACGCCCGACAGACCCCACTCGACCGTCTGCTGCTCGAAACCGACGCTCCAGCCGAACCGCAAGCAGATGCAAGCGCGCGACAGCTCATCACATCGCTAAAAAGCGCCTCCCTGCACATCGCCGAACTTAAAAACTGCGCCGAGGAGAGCGTCGAATCAACCGTTTTAGGAAATTCGCACTCCATATTTGACTTCAACTGACCCCGGTGGGCAAAAAACGCCAAATATGAGTACTGCTGCAAAGCTAGTAGCATTATATTGTGACAAAAGAACGCCTTGATAATGTACAGCTGTTCATTATCAAGGCGTTTTAGCATGGCTAAAGCCATATTTAACAGGTTATAATCGCCCCCAGGCGCTCAACCAGGGCCTTAAAAGCATAATTTCCCTGTTACTAAATTAGTGACAGTACTCATATTTGGCATTTTTTGTCCACGAACCCCTAAAGAGCCTCCAACAGACCCCCTAAGAAAGCTCAAGCAGCTCGGGCAGCTGGTCGATAATCTTGTCCGCGGCGTCCTGACTAAAGCCAAAGCGCTCCTCGCGCTTGGCGATGACTGTCAGACCGGCGCGCTTGCCGGCAGTGATGCCAGGCACCGAATCCTCAACGCAGCAGCAGCGATTCGCGGGCAGCCCCAGCAGGTCCAGCGCATGCAGGTAGATGTCGGGCTCGGGCTTACTCTCCTTAAACTGCTCGCCGCTCACCACATACTCAAAGGCATCCGACAGCCCGCACGCGTTGAGCACTTCCTCGATGCTATCCATGGGAGACGAGCTGGCAAGCGCCACGCGAACGCCACGGCGCGGCAGCTCTCGAATCGTATCCACGGCGCCCGGGTTAATCAAAGCCTGATAGTCGCGCGGACGCTTATGCGCCCACTCATCCCAACGGGCCAACGCTTCCTCGCCAGTGAAATGCCCCTTACCGGCGCGCTCAAACCAATCGACCAGCATATGCAGGAAGAACTGATGCGAGGTACCGACTTGCCCATTCAACTCCTCTTGAGTCAGGTTAAGCCCAAGCTCCTTGGCAAACGCGGCAGTCTCGCCCAGGTAGTAATACTCGGTATCGACAATGACACCGTCCATGTCAAAGATAACGGCGTCGAACGGAAATGCGGACACGGCACCCTCCCTAACAAAAGGGCGCCCGCAAGCAGGCGCCCAAACCATGCATTAATCGGCGATTCTAACCCAGCAGCTTATCCAGCGCCACTGCAATACCGTCTTCGTTGTTATTGGCGGTTACCATCTGGGCAACTGCCTTAACCTCATCGACGGCGTTGCCCATGGCAACACCGGTGCCGGCCCACTCAATCATGGACTTGTCGTTCTGGCCGTCGCCAAACGAGACGACCTCGCTGGCATCGATACCGAGCTTGGGCAGGGCACCCTCGAGCGCACGGGCTTTGTCGATACCGGGCGCCGTGTACTCAAAGTACCAGTCGGCCGTAAACATGCCCGAAAGCGTCTGGGTAAAGGGCGCATACATCTCCTCGTAATGCGCCTGCAGGTAGGTCGGATCACCCGCCGTCAGCAGCTTGTCCACGGGATAAGTGTCCACGACCTCATGCAAGCTCTCGACCTCGCGAATCTTAAGATCGCACGCATCGCGCTCATACTTGACGATATTCTTCTGCGAACCGTCCGGCAGTGTGATTATGCAATGGTACGAGTCCTCGACGTGCAAATCGCGACCGAGCGAAATCATAGGGATCACGTCATAGTTTTGCAGATGATCAATCAGACGGTGCAGTTCGTCAGCCGGCATGGCCTGGTCAAAAAGGACCTCATCGGTCTGAGCGTCGACCACGTGCGCGCCATTAAAGGCAACTAGCAGACCGTCATGGTTTTGAAGGTCGAGCTCCTGCGCCAAGGCGTGCAACCCCCATGCGGGACGGCCCGAAGCCAAGATGAGCTTAATGCCCGACTCCTGCGCCGCGAGCAGCTTCTCGCGCGTACGCGGGCTGATGACCTTTTGGTCGTTGGTGAGCGTACCGTCGATATCCATTGCGATGGCTTTGATTGCCATATATGCCTCCCTGTCATTGAACAACCTTGCCTGAGTCATCATACAGAACACCCACGGCGGCGCTGTTTACAACGGGAAAATGTCATATTGTCCCAAACATGAACGGCGCGCCTTCGACGATTGCGATGCCCGTCGAGGCGCCTCCCGATACATTCCATCCTATCCAAATAGCAAGGGGCCCGTATCCCAACGGATACGGGCCCCTTTCAGCCATAAGCCAACTCGGCCGTAAAAACTACTTGCGATGAGCGCGATAGAACTCGATGAGCGCCTGGGTCGAAGCGTCCTGCTCGGCCTTGGCGGCGTCGTCGTGGAAGGCCGGGGTGATCTGCTTGGCAAGCTGCTTGCCCAGCTCGACGCCCCACTGGTCGTAGGAGTCGATGCCCCAGACCGTGCCCTCGACAAACGTGATGTGCTCATACAGGGCGATGAGCTCGCCGAGTGCAAACGGGGTCAGCGTGTCGCCGAAAATCGAGGTCGTCGGACGGTTGCCCTCAAAGCAGCGAGCCGGGACGATCTGCTCGGGCGTGCCCTCGGCACGAACCTCGTCGGCCGTCTTGCCAAAGGCGAGCGCCTTGGTCTGGGCCAGGAAGTTGCCCAGGAACAGCTCGTGCACGTCCTGGCCGCCGTCGGTCGCGGGGTTAGCGGTGTTGGCGAAGGCGATGAAGTCGGCCGGGACCACCACGGTGCCCTGGTGCAGCAGCTGGTAGAAGGCATGCTGGCCGTTGGTGCCGGGCTCGCCCCAGAAGATCTCACCGGTGTCGGAGGTCACGGCGCTGCCGTCCCAGCGGACGTGCTTGCCGTTGGACTCCATGGTGAGCTGCTGCAGGTAGGCCGGGAAACGGTGCAGGTACTGGCAGTACGGAAGCACGGCGTGGCTCTTGGAACCGAAGAAGTTGACGTACCAGACGTTGAGCAGGCCCATCAGCGCAACGGCGTTGTTCTCGAGCGGGGTGTTGCAGAAGTACTCGTCGATGGCGTGGAAGCCCTCGAGGAACTGCTGGAAACGCTCGGGGCCGAGCACGACGATCAGCGACAGGCCCACGGCGGAGTCGACGGAGTAGCGGCCGCCGACCCAGTTCCAGAAACCAAAGGCGTTGGCCGGGTCGATACCGAAAGCCTCGACCTTCTCGAGTGCGGTTGAAACAGCGACGAAGTGCTTTGCCACGGCCTCGGCGTTCTGTTCATCGGAGCCATCGATGGCGCCCTGAGCCTTGAGCTGCTCGAGCATCCAGGTCTTGACCTCGCGGGCGTTGGTGAGGGTCTCGAGCGTGGTGAAGGTCTTGGAGACGATAATCACGAGCGTGGTCTCGGGATCCAAACCCTTGAGCTTCTCGGCCTGGTCGTTGGGGTCGATGTTGGAGATGTAGCGGCAGTCGATACCGGCGTCGGCATAGGGGCGCAGAGCCTCGTAAGCCATGACCGGGCCCAGATCGGAGCCGCCGATGCCGATGGACACCAGGTGCTCGATCTTCTTGCCGGTAACGCCCTTCCACTCACCGGAGCGCACGCGCTCGGCGAAAGCATACATGCGATCGAGGACCTCGTGCACGTCGGCGACGACGTCCTGGCCGTCAACGATGAGCTGGCCTTTCTCGCTCGCCGGACGGCGCAGCGCGGTGTGCAGGACGGCGCGGTCCTCGGTGGTGTTGATGTGCTCGCCGGAGAACATGGCGTCGCGGCGCTCCTCGAGCTTCACCTCGCGGGCAAGATCGCACAGCAGCTTGACGGTCTCATCGGTCACCAGGTTCTTGGACAGATCGAAGTGCAGGTCACCGGCGTCAAAGCTCAGCTTGTTCACGCGCTCGGCATCGGCAGCGAACCAGGCCTTGAGGTCGATACCTTCGGCCTCGAGCTTCTCCTGATGAGCCTCGAGCGCCTTCCAAGCGGCAGTCGACGTAGCGTCGATAGGTGCGGCAACAGTTGCCATAGAGTCCTCCTCAGCATACGAGCGCACGCCTCCATGCGCCCGGACATTCAGATGCCACTATTCTAGCGCAGGTCAAGACTATAATCAGCGAGCGTTGCCAATCGGCCCCCAAACGGCAACCGACCAAAAAGGGACAGGTTTAATTTGGCAGGTCAAACGCTTTACCAATCAAAAATAACCTATCCCTTTATGCCAAATATTAGGCCGCAGCGCAGACGCTACCGAGCAACTCACGCAGAGGAGACCCGATGCCCTCCAGCAGTTCGGGCGCGATGATGGCAAAAACGGGAACCTCGCCGGCCCCCACGACGGCAGGCACCTTGCCCTCCGAGACGATACATCCATAAGGGACAAAACCGTCTTCGCCGACATCGAGCGCCGCCATGCGACGGGCGAGCTCGCGCGCAAAGCCGGCAGTATCGGCATCGCCGATCGCCAGGACAAAGTCCACGCCCTCATCGGTCGCCAGGGCTACGGCCTCATCGACCAAATCGTCTCCCCCGTCGCCCCCGACCAAGCCGCAACGAAAGAGCACGCGTTCGAGCAGGGCGCGATCGAGCGAGCCCAGCGCCGCCGAAACGAGCTCATCACGCGTGTGCTTGTCGCCTCCCAGCACGACCAGTGTCTTGGTGCCGCCATAGTGGGCAACCAATCGCCCGCACCAGCGAGCCACGTCCCCATCCGCAACCAAGCGCGTCGGCATACCAAACCCATAGTTAACCATTATCCCCACAACCCTTCCGTGCTTTATGGTGGCATCAATCGTTAGCCTCATGCTACGAAGCGAGCTTTTCCGAGCTGTTTCGCGCTCTTTAGGGCTGCGTTAAAAACCCGATGCAGCCGCACGACCATACCCGCCAAAGAGGGACAGGTTTTGACGGTGTCCGGTCGAGCAGGTATTATCGAACAGGTATTCGATAAGAACATGTGTTTGATGGGAGGCACGGATGGCGCACGAGCAGCACACCTACATCTGCATCGACCTCAAGACGTTTTATGCCAGCGTCGAGTGCGTCGATCGTGGGCTCGATCCGCTCACCACCAACCTGGTCGTTGCCGACGAATCGCGCGGACGCACGACTATCTGTCTCGCTATCACGCAGGCTATGAAGGATCTAGGGATTCACAACCGCTGTCGCCTGTTCGAAATACCCGATGGTATCGACTACATTAAGGCCGTACCGCGCATGCAGCACTACATGGAGGTGTCGGCGCAGATCTACGGTATCTACCTGGAATACGTCAGTCCGCAAGACGTTCACGTCTACTCAATTGACGAGTGCTTTATCGACGTGACACCCTATCTGGACCTCTATCACACCGATGTGGAAGGCTTCGCCCGTATGTTGCGCGATGAGGTCCTCGCGCGCACCGGCATCACGGCGACGGTCGGCATCGGCCCCAACCTATTCCAGGCCAAGGTAGCACTCGATATCACCGCCAAGCATGTGCCCAGTCGCATCGGCACACTCGACGACGAGACCTTTCGCAAGGAGATCTGGCCCCATCGCCCCATCACCGACATCTGGGGCATCGGCCCCGGCGTGGCGGCCCGTCTCGAGAAATACGGCGTCTACGACCTGATGGGGGTCGCGGCGCTCGACGAAAACCTGCTCTACGACGAGCTCGGCGTCAATGCCGAGTATCTCATCGACCACGCCTTTGGGCGCGAGCCGACAACCATCGCCGATATTCAGGCCTATCGCCCGCAGGCCACCTCAACAACCACGGGGCAAGTGCTCTCGAAGGGTTATGCCTATGAGCAAGCCTACACCGTCTTGCGCGAGATGGTCGACAACGCTGTGCTGGACTTAGTCGATAAGCACGTGGTGTGCGACAGCATCTCACTCTTTATAGGCTACGCGAGCGAGCGCGCCGACATACGCCGCCTCGACGCCAGCGGCACAGCGCAATATGTAGACGGATGCGGGCATTTGCGTTCGAGCACGTCGAGCATCGAGCCCGCCGCAACCGCCGGCCCCGAGCTCGCGCCCCGTGCGCCCAAGCCCGTCCAGCGCGATGACGAACGGCGCCGCCTGGTGCGGGAGGTGCGGGAGGCGCAGGCAATCGATGGCATCTTTGTGGGAGAGCACGGCGGCAAACCGCGCGGTGGCTATGCTGCACTCTTTGCACACTCAAACGCCTCGCGAAAGCTGCCCGAGCGCACCAATTCGTTTAAGAAGATCATGGGCTATTTCGATGAGCTCTGGGCGCAGACTGTCGATCCCAAACGACCGGTCAAGCGCATCAACCTGGGATTTGGCAACCTCATGCCGGAGGAGTTTGCCACCATCGATCTATTTAGCGATGTCGAGGCCGATGAGCGCGAGCGCGACCTGGCGCGCGCCGTCCTGGCCGTGAAGGGCAAGTACGGCAAGAACGCGCTCATCAAGGGATTGAGCTTTACCGCCGGCGCCACCGCGCGCGAACGCAACGACCAAGTTGGAGGACACCGTGCCTAAACCCAAACAACAGCCCGTGCGCCCGCCGACCGCCTTCGAGCGCCTGGCGGACCCCGAGGGAAGACGTCGATCCGCCGACCCCAAGCTCACCGCCAACGGCGCCGTCCGTGCCGGCCGTGCCGCGCAGTTTATGCCCTTTGCCGCCCTCACGGGATACTACGAACTCGTGCGCAAGCAGGAAATCACCGTCGAGCCAAAACGTGAGCTCACGGAAGAAAAAGCCCTCGTACTTTCTAAAAAGCTCGAGGGTCTCAAACGTGGCGACTTGGTTCGTGTCAACTATTACGATACATACGGCTATCGCAGCCGCACCGGCATCCTCGACGAGGCGCTCCCCGCCTTCAAGCTCCTCAAGCTCCGAGACATCGCCATCAACTTCGACGACATCCAAGACATCGAACTGCGCGGACGAGCCTAGCCAAGGAAGCGCATCCAGGGCGGCGCTTACAGCGTCATGACGTAGTAGCCCGCATCTTTCACGGCCGTCTCGAGGACACCACGATCAACCGGCTGCTTAGAGCGCACGCGTGCCGTGTGGTCCGCATACGTCACCGTTGCCCACACGCCATCCAGCGCATTGAGGGCATTGGCTACGTTCTGAGCGCAGCCGTCACAGCTCATGCCGCCGATGAGCAGCTCATCGCTATAGGGATAGTGTGACGCATCGGTATCCACCACAACAACCTTTTTGGCCTTCTTGCCGCTCGTACCATCGCTGCAGCAACTCTTCCCGTGTGTCGAAGCGGCAATGCGACGCAGTCCAAAAAACATGCCGACGGCAATGACGGCCAGCACGATGAGATTCGCAGGGTTGAGCAAGTCACTCATGCGCTCCCCTTTCAAGTAGCACTATCTAGATACCCCCATGGGGTGTCCCCATCTTAACCCAAAATCATGTCTGTTCGGTCAATTAGTTTCCCTCTTCAAACTTTTTTGTTGACCATGGCTTACTTTCGTGTATAAGTTTTCCTAGGCTAACTGTTTAGATCCGTAAGGAGCGCCGTGACTCGAACCATAGATATCCCAACGTTTCAGGCAGCGGTCGTGCGCAACTGCTCTCCCACGCTCGCGGGCATCAAGCCGGCATCGCTCTTTACCTATCCAGGCACCTACGCCCACGGGAACGGCTCGACCACAACCGAAACCATCGCAGAACGTCGAGCACGCCTGCTCAACGTTATCGCCCAGTGCAATCGCGAGCTTGACCCGCTCGGCATCCACCTGAGTGTTTTGGTCTGGCGGCCCTGCGGAGCACTCGTGTACGTGTACCGAGCCAAAAGCCTCGCCACCTATTTCGCAGACCCTCGCGCCCAAACAGCGCTCGCCTCGGAAGGCTACGACACGAGAGACCTTTCGACATGCCTTGTGCATTTGGCATCACGCATCACGCTCGCGAGCAATAACGTCGCGGAATGCGCTTGTAGCCAGACTCGATGCGCACTACCCCAGCAAGCTAGCTGCAGCAACGACTGCACCTGCGAGTTTCCGCACGAAATAGGCTACTTCCTTGGATATCCCTACGACGACGTGCACGAGTTTATCGTCCAGCGCGGCGAGAACTACAAGGTCTTTGGGGCCTGGAAGGTCTACACGAATGTCGAGCAAGCGCTTGCGATGTTTGACGCCTACCGCGCTTGCACTCAATACCTCACCTTTGTCTATCAGCAGGGCTGCAGCTTGGCGCAACTTGCCCAGGCAACCCGATAGAACATAGAAGCCGCGGCAACCTGCCGCACAACTGAAAGGACTCAACATGAGCAAGATCGCCGTCGTCTACTGGAGCGGCACGGGCAACACCGAGGCCATGGCAAACCTCGTCTCCGAAGGCGCCACGTCCGCGGGTGCCGAGGCTGAGGTCATCTCCTGCGCCGACTTCTCTGCCGACAAGGTCACCAACTATGACGCCTTTGCCTTCGGCTGCCCCGCCATGGGCTCCGAGGAACTCGAGTACGATGAGTTCCAGCCAATGTGGGACGAAGTCAAGGAAACCCTCGGCGACAAGAAGGTCGTCCTCTTTGGCTCCTATTCGTGGGCCGAGGGCGAGTGGATGGACAACTGGAAGGCCGACGCCGACGAGGCGGGCGTCAACGTCGTCGATTCCGTCATCTGCTACGACGCTCCCGACGATGAGAGCGAGGCGGCCTGCCGCGCCCTTGGAGCCGAGCTCGCCTAGCGGCAATGAGCTCCGCCCATAACGAGCTCTGCACCAAAACACATTCGCATCCCAACAAAAACGGGAGCCGGATCACATCCGGCTCCCGTTTTCTGTTATGTCAGTCATATAAAGCGGCTACGAGATATTTCCCAAGAACGCCTTGGTGCGCTCGCTCTTGGGGTGGTCGAAGACCTCGCTCGGCGTACCCTCTTCCACGATAACGCCGCCGTCCATAAAGACGACGCGGTCGGCGACGTCGCGGGCAAAGCCCATCTCATGCGTCACGACGATCATGGTCATACCGTCACGTGCAAGATCGCGCATAACGCCAAGAACGTCGCGAACCAGCTCGGGGTCGAGCGCCGACGTGGCCTCGTCAAAGAGCATGACGTGAGGGTTCATCGACAGGGCGCGGGCGATGGCAACGCGCTGCTGCTGGCCACCCGAGAGCTGGCTCGGCATAAAGTCGATGCGCTCGGCAAGACCGACCTTGGTCAGCTCCTCGATAGCGATTTTCTCGGCCTCTTCCTTGCTGCGCTTGAGTACCTTTTGCTGTGCGAGCATGACGTTCTTTTTGACTGACAGGTGCGGGAACAAATTGAACTGCTGGAACACCATACCCAGATGCGTACGTACCTTGTTAAGGTCGACGCCCTTGGCGCACACGTCCACGCCCTCAACGACGATCGAGCCGCTCGTGGGATGCTCCAGACGATTGATGCAGCGAAGCATCGTCGACTTGCCCGAGCCCGAAGGACCCAGGACTACGACGACCTCGCCCTTGTGCACATCCAGATCGATGTCGCGCAGGACCACGTTATCGCCGAAGGCCTTCTGGAGGTTCTTGATGCTGACGACGACCTCGTTCGAGTTATTGGTTTCGCTCATGATAGGACCTCCTTACAGACCGGCGATGTGGTCGGCGGGCGTCGCGACGACCTGTCCAGCGCTCTTGGCGGGACGCTTCTTCTTGGTTTCGGCCGTCCCCAGAAGCCTCGCCTCAAGACCGCTCACCAAGCGAGCAAGCGGCAGGGTGATGACCAGGTAGAACAGCGCGGCAACCACATATGGCGTAATGGAACCCGTCGTGGCCACAATGGTACGGGCGTTCATGACGATCTCGACCACGCCCACGGCCGCGAGCAGCGACGTATCCTTGTAAAGCAGGATAAACTCGCTGGTCAGCGTAGGCAGGACATTGCGGAACGTCTGCGGAATCATAACGTAGAGCAGCGTCTGGAAGGCGTTCATGCCCAGCGAGCGCGCGGCCTCGTTCTGGCCCTTGGGGATCGACTGAATACCGGCGCGGAAGATCTCGCACAGGTAGGCGGACGAGTTCATGGCCATGACGATGACGCCCAGCACATAATCGTCAACCTTGACGCCGGCCAGCGGCAGGCCAAAGAACGCGATGTAGATCTGCAGGAACGCCGGCGTACCGCGGATGATATTCACATAGATGCCGGCAAGGCAACGCAGGATGCGCGACTTGGAGATGCGCATGAGTGACAAGGCAAAGCCAAAGGGAATGGCCAACGGAAATGCCACGAGCACGATCGAGAGCGACATGAGGAAGCCTTTGAATACGATCGGCAGGCTCTGAACCAAAATGACCGGGTTCAGGAACAGGCGAAGGAACATGTTGGAATTCCATGCCTCGACCCACGGCTGCTCCTTAAGGTCGGCCAGGAAGTTATCGAATGCCGTCACGCCCTTAATCTCGACGGAAGGAATCTTGGAGATCTTCTTGGTTGAACCGTCAGCCAACGTGTAGGTGCCGCTAAAAGCCTCGTCGCCGCCCTCGACGGGGAAGGTCACGCCGCAGACCTCGACACGGAAATAGCCGCCGGCCGGAGCCGTCTCGCCAAAATCGATCTTGAGCGTCTGGCCGTCGACCTTGCACGTAGGCTTCATGGGCGTACGGTCCATGAGGTCCTCGCCCGAGAGCATCGTCAATCGCGTGTCATCGGTACCAAACGTCGTGCCGTCGACAAACGTCAGCGATAGACCGCTCAGCTCCTCGTCGGCATCGGCCTGAACTTCCCAGGTAATGCGCGTCTCGGTGCCGCCGACCACAGCGCTGCCCGAACCGGTGTTGGGTCGGGCAGTAATCTTTGCGGTCTCAAGCGCCTGGGCGGTCGTGGGCGCATATGCCCCCGCGCACACCAGCGCGAGCGCCACGGCCATGACGCAGGCTAGCTTTTGGAGCAAGGCGGGCAGTGGAAAACGCTGCTCCGTGGCCCCTTTGTTCAGTCGAGACAAGGTGGCTCCTATCGTAGAAGTTGCCGGCAAAACGAGACGGAAACGCTCTCCGTCAAGAGAAGCGCAAAGGCCCTCTCCGCAAAATGGAAAGGGCCCGCGCGCAATCAAGTGACTATTTTACTTGATGTTGTACTTAGCCATGAGGGCGTCAACGGTACCGTCGTCGGTCAGGTCCTTGATGGCCTGGTTGATGTCGTCCTTGAGCTTGGTGTTGCCCTGGTTGATGGCGATGGCGTACTCCTCGCCGGTGCTGACCTGCTTGATGGTCTGGCAGGTGTTGAACTGCTCGGCGGTCAGCTGGCTGGCAACGGAGCGGTTGGTGACTACGGCATCGCCCTTATCGGACTGCAGGGCGCTGAAGCACTCGGTGGCGTCCTTGTAGGGAACGATCTTAGCCTTGGGGAAGTTTTCCTGAGCAAAGGCCTCGGCGGTCGATCCAGACTGGACGATGATGGTAGCGTCGGCGTTGTTGAGCTTCTCGCTGTAGTTGTCGGCCGTGATGTCGGTGTTATCGACCTTGGTCACGATAGCCTGATCGTCCATGTAGTAGGAATCGGAGAAAGTGACTTCCTTCTCACGCTCGGGCGTGTCGGTGATAGCCGCGATGGAAACGTCATACTTGGCGCCCGAAGCGACACCCGGAACCAGCGTGTCAAAGTCATTGTTGACGTACTCGACATCCAGGCCCAGCTTGTCGCCGATAGCCTTGATAAGCTCAAGGTCAAAGCCCTGATAATCGCCGTTGTCGTCCTTGTACTCAAACGGAGCGTACTCGGCAGAGGTGCCGACGGTCAGCGTACCGTCCTTGACGAGCGCGTACTCCTTGGAGCCGTCGACCTTCTCGACCCTAGCGTCGTCAGAGCTGCTGGAACCGGCATCAGAACCAGAGGTGGCGTTGGACGAGCCGCAGCCCGTCAGTGCGAGGGCGAGTGCCATGGCGCCCGTGGCGGCAAATGCGCCAAGCTTCTTCAGCTTCATAATCAGTCTCCTTCCGGTGACCCCGTTTGATTCAGAGGTCTGCAAAAACTGTTGGATATTATGCGCCCGTTTGGAAGAATCCGCAATTAGAAAACTGATTGAAACAAACCCATAACGTGAATGGAACACTCCACTTTATGACAGTCATTACTGCTGCAATGACCTTAACAGTTTGATTTCAGCCGCATAACCTGCAAGTTCGTTCGGTGTCTCCAAAATGAATGGCAATGCGCGCAAGCGGCCATTCGATACAATATTCTGCATAACCTGCATACCGCCGCCAAACTCCTCGCTGCCAAGGTAGCCCTTGCCGATGCACTCGTGACGATCTTTATGGGCACCACTGGGGTTCTTCGAATCGTTGATGTGTACGGCACGCAAGCGGTCGATACCCACCACGCGGTCGAACTCGTCGAGTACGCCGTCCAGATCATGGATGATGTCGTAGCCGGCATCGCTCACATGGCAGGTGTCCAGACATACGCCCAGCTTGTCCGATAGCTCTGGACGCCTGGCGGCAGCACCCTCGATAATGCGCGCCAGCTCTTCAAAGCTACGGCCCACCTCGGTACCCTTTCCCGCCATGGTCTCGAGCAGCACCGTCGTCTGCTGGCCCTCAAACATCACCTGGCACAGGGCGTCGACGATCATCTGAATGCCGGCGTCGGAGCCCTGCCCCACATGCGCGCCGGGGTGGAAGTTGTAGTAGTTGCCGGGCAGTGCTTCCAGACGCTGCAAGTCCTCGGCCATTGCCTCCAAGGCGAACTCGCGCGCCCGCTCTTTAGCCGAACAGGGGTTATAGGTATACGGAGCATGAGCCACAAGCGGGCCAAAATCGTTTTGCTCCATAAGCTCGCGCAGGGCCGCCACATCATCCATATCAAGGTCTTTCGCCTTGCCGCCGCGCGGGTTGCGCGTGAAGAACGCAAAGGTATTGGCGCCAATGGACAGCGCCGTCTCCCCCATCGCCCGATAGCCCTTCGTCGTCGAAAGATGACACCCAATCGTTAGCATCTCCAGCTCCCCCTCATCAGTTGCGGTGAAATAGTTCCTGTCGATGCCCTATTCTGCCGCAAACAGGAACTATTCCACCGCAACTTATAAAAGGGGCATCAGGAACGCGTTTTGCAAAAGGCTTTAAGCGCGGCCGTTACGGGGCCAGGCTGGAAACGTCGGCGCACATCTTCGAGACGCTCAGGAATATCGATGTGCTGCGGGCAGTGACGTGCGCATTTGCCGCATTTGACGCAATTGCTCACCAACTTGGGCTCACTCGTCCGCACCGCGCTCGCCGTAAAATACTGCGACAGGCCCGTAAACCAGCTGTGCGCATAGCTTGCGTTGTAGGCGGCGAAACACCCAGGGATATTGATGCCTTTGGGACACGGCATGCAGTAGCCGCAGCCCGTACAGGGCACGCGATTCGATTTCTCAAACTCTCCCAGCACACGCGCGATGGTATCGAGCTGCTCTGTCGTCATCGAATTCGGCAGTGCGCGATCCGCCAATGCCGCGTTCTCGTCCACCTGCGCGGTATCGGTCATGCCCGAAAGCAGCATCGTGACTTGAGGATGGTTCCACACCCACGAAAGGCCCCAGGCGGCAGGAGTGCGCAAATGCGGGTCAGGGGCGCCATCGAGCACAGCGCGGGCCCGCGGCGGCAGCTTGCCCGCTAAACGCCCGCCCAGCAGCGGCTCCATCACAAACACCGCGAGCCCGCGCTCCGCAGCCGCCATGAGTCCCGCCGTCCCCGCTTGGTAGCGCTCTCCAGCGTAGTTGTACTGGATCTGGCAAAAATCCCAGTCATACGCGTCAAGCATCGTGAGGAAGTCCGCCGCACTGCCGTGATACGAAAAACCTATCTGGCGAATACGCCCCGCAGCCTTTTGGTGCGCAATCCAGTCCTCGATGCCCAACGCCACCACGCGCTCCCACTGGGCGGGCGAGGTGATGTTGTGCATAAGGTAGTAGTCGATATGGTCGGTCCGCAAACGGTGCAGCTGCTCGTCAAAAAAGCGGTCGAAATCCTCCGCACATTTGCACGAAGCGTGCGGCAACTTAGTCGCCAGCAACACCCGGTCACGCAGCCCCAAGCGCTCAAGTGAGGCGCCCACGCACACCTCGTTACCGGGATAAAGATACGCAGTATCCAGATAATTAATCCCCTGTTCCACCGCACGGGAAATGATGGCATCGGCCGTCTTCGCATCGGGGTGTCCCGGCGCACCGGGAAATCTCATGCAGCCCAGACCCAGAGCAGATATTCGGTTACCACTTTTGGGGTCAACGCGGTATTGCACGGCCCCTCCTTTCGCCATCAGCGCCCCGGCAAGACGAAACACAATGGTCACGCGGCCGAAACATCGTGGAATCGCAATCGAGAACGTATCGTAACGCAGCAGAAATCGAGCTGTCACGGCACCGCTTTAACATCAGCAAAAAGCCCGATGAAAGGAGCCGCCCATGCCCGCGCTCGACCTTTGGAACCTCGCCTCCCAGCTCAAAAGCAACGATTATCGCTGGGTCGACCTCACCCACACGCTCTCATGCGACACCCCGCACTGGTTTGGCTTTAAGCCATTTGAGTCCACCAAGCTCTTCGACTACCTGCCCGGCACGCCCGAGGACATGCTCGCCCCCATGCGTTGCTTCCAGTATTCGGTCGCCTCGCAGTACGGCACCCACGTCGACGCGCCGCGCCACTTCCATGTCGAGGGTCGTTCCCTTGGAGAGATTGAACCCATCGAGTTTATGCATCCGCTCTGCATGATCGACAAGCACGAGGAGTGCGCCGCGAATCCCGACTTTATCCTGACCATCGAGGACCTCAAAGCCTGGGAAGATGAGCACGGTCGCATTCCCGAGGACGCTTTCGTCGCCTTCCGCTCCGACTGGTCCAAGCTCGCCGACCTCGAGAACAAGGACGAGGACGGCCAGCCCCACTACCCCGGCTGGGACCTCGATGCCATCAAATGGCTTGTAGAAGAGCGCAACATCGGCGCCATCGGCCACGAGCCGGCTGACACCGACCCGGCGAGCGTGACCACGCATGAGGACGCCTACCCCTACCCCGGCGAACAGTACATCCTCTCGGTCGACCGTTACCAGATCGAGGTCATGGACCATCTAGACGAGCTTCCCGCCACGGGCGCTGTCATCTTCTGCACCTTCCCCAAGGTACGCGATGGCGTTGGATATCCCGCGCGCGTCTTTGCGGTCTGCCCTGCAGCGTAGCGTCCAGGCAAACGTTTCTTTTTCATAACAGCCGCTCCGCGCACCCACCAATCACCCTGGCAGCATACAATCCATCAGGCGCCCCTTACGCGGGCGCCTTTTATATGGGGAGATGATTCGCATGCAGATCAACAAGATCGCCTTTATCGGCAAGGGCGGCGTCGGCCTGCTCTACGGCAGCATGATTGCCAAGGCCCTCGGCAATGACGCCGTCGAATACGTTATGGATGACGCCCGTTTTGAGCGTCACGCAAACGATGCGCTCACCGTCAACGGCAAGCCCTGTGCGCTCAAGTCCGTCCGCGCCAGCAAGGCAACGCCCGCCGATCTGGTCATCCTGACGGTCAAGACCACCGGTCTCGACCAAGCACTCAAGACTATGGAGCGCGTCGTGGGACCCAATACGCTCATCGCCTCGCTGTGCAACGGTATCACGAGCGAGCAAAAGATTGCCGAGCGCTTTGGCTGGGAGCATACCGTTCTTGGTATTTGCCAGGGCATGGACGCTGTGTTTCTCAACGGAGAGCTCACCTTTACCAACACGGGCGAAATCCGCTTTGGCGCGGCGGCCGGTACGGATCCCGCAGCCATCACCGCAATCGACGAGCTCTACACGCGCTGCGGCATCGCACACACCGTCGAGAGCGACATTGCGCACCGCATGTGGGCCAAACTCATGCTCAACGACGGCATCAACCAGACCTGCATGGCCTACGGCGGCACGTACGGAAGCGCCACGGAGCCGGGCTCCGAGCAGCGTCGCTGCCTTGTTTCCGCCATGCGCGAAACGCTTGCGGTCGCCAACGCCGAGGGCGTTGAGCTGACCGAGGCAGACCTGACGCAGATGGTGCACCTCATCGAAGGAATCGATCCCGCCGGCATGCCCTCGATGGCGCAAGACCGCGTCGCGCGGCGCAAAACCGAGGTCGAGGAGTTCGCCGGCACCATCTGCCGTCTGGCGGCCAAGCACGATATCCAGGCACCGCAGAACGAATGGCTCTATCAGCGCATTCGCGATATCGAGGCAAGCTGGTAGCGCCCGACTCACCACGTCAACAGACTCAACAGCAAAGCCGCCGCAAGGGCACTCCCCTTACGGCGGCTTTCATCTTCATCTATAACCAGTAGTCGATGTCCCGACGGTCAGAGCTGCGACTCCGAGGCCTGGCCCTCATCGTCGCGACAAAGGACTACACCCGCACTTCCCAGCAGCGCGGCCGCAATCAGCGCGCCAACCACGATTGGAGCAGCCCCGCATGACCCCTGCATGCCCGCAATGAGCGCGGCCGTAGGACCAAGGCAACCAAGCACCAATGCGACGGCGGCAACGGCGATATCTCGAGCGTTCACAAGACCACTTCCTCCAAGAGAAAGACCTTATTTCTCATGAACTAGTGTGCCCCGCGCCCATATGCGCGGCGTACTGCCACGGTAAGCGCTCTGTTAACTCAAGCACGCACAAAAAACGAACGCCCTTACGTTGCCCAAAGGCTCGGTAAAGACGCCCGCCCGTCATGTCCTATTGGCTTATGGCAGATTACCAGCCAGTGTAGTAGTCGGTGGTTCCGGCAGCGCAGCCGGAGTCATAGACCTTGCACTCGCCCTTGGAACCGGTAAACGTAGAGCCTTGGGCCTTATCGCCCGCGGCAACGACGTAGTAACCATCGGAATCGCGCCAAAAGCCCTCGGAATCCTGCGTCCACTCGCCCGTGCGGTGGTGATACAACACGTTGCTGCTGTAATAAGTCTCGCGGCGGCCGTTATAGTTATTGACGCCGCTCGAGCGCGTCAGACCCGAGCCGTTCGCGTAATACGCAGCAGACGTATAAGACGAGCCGGAGCCGGCGTTGTAATACGAAGCCTGAACGGCCTCAGCGGCCTCGGCTTCGGCTGCGGCAGCCTCGAGCGCCTCGCGCTTGGCATCCTCAAGCGTGGAGCGAAGCTCGTCGAGCTCGGTCGACTTGGCGTCGACTTCCCCCATCGTCAACAGGCTACCCGCACCGTCGATGCAACCCTGCAACACAGCGCGCTCGTCATCGGTAGCATAGTCGCCATACATATTCATAATGATCTGAGCGCGCATCTCCAGGGAATCGCGCTTTGCCCCCATCGAGGCGTTCCACTCCTGCATAGAGCCATAACCGTCGCCGCGGTAGTCGACGGGCTGCACCAGCGTCGCCTCAGACGGCGCAGATCCGACCGTATCGGATAGTGTTGCCGCGTGGGCATCAGTTGCGCCGGCGCCCGCCAAAAGTGCCACGGTCAGAGCGGCGGAAAGGGCGGCGGCTTTCGGTTTTCGTGAATCGATCCTCATGTAGTTGGAAACCTCCGTAGTGCGTTTTTGCTGCGTTTGAGCTGCGTGTGATTTAATCGCGCTGCATAGTACCCCGAGCAAATCGCGACCTGCGGTTTTACTCAAAAGGCGCACGTCAATTGCGTAAAACTCACATCCTCTCAACAGGAGTTTTCCACATCTCGATTGCATAAAGCGTGTCAAAAACCCTGTTTTTGCACCCTCTCTATGCAAAAACGACGCCTGTGCAACCATTGTTCGCACAGGCGCCTTGAGCAGGCATTTTATGCAGTTATACCTATCGAGTCGCAAGGGGTCCTTGCACAAGTCGCCTTACTCGTCCAGCGCGGCAAAGGCCTGCTTCAGATCCCAAATGATATCCTCGGCGTTCTCGGTACCGATGGAAAGACGGATCGTGGAGGGCGTGATGTTCTGCTCGGCGAGCTCCTCGGCAGAGAGCTGGGAGTGCGTGGTGGTAGCCGGGTGCACGACGAGCGACTTGACGTCGGCCACGTTGGCGAGCAGCGAGAACACCTGCAGATGATCGATGAACTTCCATGCAGCCTCCTGGCCACCCTTAATCTCAAAGGTAAAGATCGAAGCACCGCCACGGGGGAAGTACTTCTGATAGAGCTCGTGATCGGGGTGCTCAGGCAGGCTCGGGTGATTCACCTTGGCGACGTGGCTGTCGCCAGCCAGGAACTCAACGACCTTCTTGGTGTTCTCGACATGACGGTCGACGCGCAGCGACAGAGTCTCGGTGCCCTGGAGCAGGACCCAGGCGTTGAACGGGCTGATGCAGGCGCCCTCGTCACGCAGCAGGATAGCGCGGACATAGGTTGCGAAGGCGGTGGGACCGGCAGCCTCGGCAAACGAAACACCATGGTAGGAGGGGTTGGGCTCAGCGATCTGGGCGTACTTGCCACTCGCCTTCCAATCGAAGTTACCGCCGTCGACGATCACACCGCCCAGCGAGGTACCGTGGCCGCCGATGAACTTGGTTGCGGAGTGGACGACGATGTTGGCGCCGTGCTCCAGCGGACGGAACAGATACGGGGTGCCGAAGGTGTTGTCGACGACAACCGGCAGACCGTGCTTCTTGGCAATCTCGGAGATGGCGTCGATGTTGGGGATGTCGGAGTTGGGGTTGCCGAGCGTCTCGAGATAGATGACCGTGGTGCTGTCCTTGATGGCACCCTCAACCTCTTCCAGGTTATGGGCATCGACAAACGTGGTCTCGACGCCAAACTGGGAGAGCGTATGCTCCAGCAGGTTGTAGGAGCCACCGTAGATGGTCTTCTGAGCCACCACGTGGTCACCATCCTGGGCAAGAGCCTGCAGGGTATAGGTGATGGCAGCAGCGCCGGAGGCGACGGCAAGACCTGCCACGCCGCCCTCGAGCGCGGCGATACGGTCCTCGAAGACGCCCTGGGTGGAGTTGGTCAGACGGCCGTAGATGTTACCGGCGTCGGCAAGACCAAAGCGGTCGGCGGCGTGCTGGGAGTTGCGGAACACATAGCTCGTGGTCTGGTAGATAGGCACGGCACGGGAGTCGGATGCGGGATCGGCACTCTCCTGGCCAACGTGCAGCTGCAGGGTATCGAAACCAAAGGTGTGCTCGGGGTTGTTGATGAACTGGCTCATGATGATCTCCTTGATCGAACGAAAGTAAATAAAAAAGAGAGAAGTAAGTCGCTGTCTCCTGATCACGCCGACGGGCGCAAACAGGAGCCCGGCATTCGTCTTGGTAAGCAGTTCATATGCGGTCCTCCTTTTGACATCCCGGTTCCGTGGTCGGCTTAATTACCTACCGCCTTTGTGTGTTTTGAATAGTACGAGCATTGTTTCGCTCGGTCAATCACTTAAAAGCGCTAACCTGTTATCGGTTTTTTAGATAGCTATCGAAAGGACGGGCACCGATGACACTCCAGCAGCTTCGTTTTCTTATCGCCGTGGCAGAGTCCGGCTCAATCAACGCCGCAGCTCAGCGCCTCTATACCGCTCAGTCCAACATCTCAAACGCCGTCAAAAGCCTAGAACAAGAGCTCCATCTGGAGATCTTTACGCGCTCCAGCCGCGGCGTCACGCTCACCAACGACGGCACCGAGCTTTTGGGCTATGCGCGCCAGGTCGTAGAGCAGGCCGACATGCTCGAGGCACGCTACGAGGACGGTGGCACCCCGCAAGCCCGCCTCGCCATTTCCGCCCAGCACTACGCCTTTTCGGTCGAGGCCTTTGTCAACGTAGTCGAGCGCTGCCGCGACAGCAAGTTCGAGTTCATCATGCGCGAGACCACCACATCGCAGATCATCGATGACGTCCGTGCGTTTCGCAGCGATATCGGCATTCTGTATCTGGATGACTTTAACGCCCGCGTTCTGCAGAAGGCCTTCGCCGATGCCCGCGCAAGCTTCCATCCCCTATTCGACGCGACGGTCCACGTCTTCGTTAGCGAGCGCCACCCGCTCGCACGCCGCCCGCAGCTGTCCCTTGCCGACCTCACGCCCTATACGCGCTACAGCTTTGAGCAGGGAACCTCAAACTCCTTCTATTACGCCGAGGAACCTTTTAGCTATATCCCTTGCGACCGCAACATACGAATCTCGGACCGCGGAACACTTACCAACTTACTTATCACGTCGAACGGTTACACCCTGTCGACCGGCGTCCTCTCCAATGAAATGCAATGGGGTATGGCATCGATCCCGTTAGCAGACGCCCCAACGATGCACGTAGGCTATATCATGCACGACGAGCGCAAGCCCTCTCCCCTCTTGCAGCAATACCTCGACGAGCTCAACCGCATCATCCGTGCCAACTAACTGTCGGAAGACGGGGTAGAAATCGTAGATTGCTAGCCCCCGGCGGGCATGGCGCTACAATGGTCACTCACACGAAACGTACCCAACGAAAGGAAGCCCGTGAAGGTCATCATCTATACCGACGGCTCGGCCCGATCAAATCCGGGACGCGGCGGCTACGGCGCCGTGCTCAAATACACCAACCCCGCCGGCAAGACCTTCACCTCCGAGCTTTCGCGCGGCTACGCCAAGACCACCAACAACCGCATGGAACTCATGGCGGTCATCGTGGCGCTCGAGGCGCTCAACCGCCCTTGCGAGGTCGAAGTCCATTCCGATTCGCAATACGTCGTCAACGCCTTCAACAAGCACTGGATTGACGGATGGAAAAAACGCGGTTGGAAGACCGCCAACAAGCAGCCTGTCAAGAACCGCGATCTGTGGGAGCGCCTACTCACCGCCAAAAGCAAACATAAGATTGAGTTCATCTGGGTTAAGGGTCACGCCGGCCATGAGCTCAACGAGCGCTGCGACGAACTTGCCACCACGGCGGCCGACGGCAGCAACCTCGATATCGACACTGGCTTTAACGAGAGCGACCTGTAACGGCGTTTTCGCACGCTATTTCCTGCCTCCTCGCGCTACACTCATCCTGTAAACCGAACGGCACGAGGGGGATACATGCTGCGTATAGCGACCATCGGCACATCCATGATCACCGACGACTTTATCCAGGTCGTCAACGCCAACGACCAAGCTGCGTTTGTGGGCACGCTCTCGCGCGATGCAGATCGCGGCGCCGCCTTTACCGCCGAGCGCGGTGGCGAGCGAAACTTTACTTCACTCGATGAGCTCGCGGCAGCCGCCGACGTCGACGCCGTCTATATCGGCAGCCCTAACGCACTTCACTACGAGCAGGCCCTTGCCTGCATCGCCGGTGGCAAGCACGTCATCGTCGAGAAGCCCTTCTGCGCCACCGAAGCGCAGGCGCTGGAAGTCTTCCGCGCTGCCGAGGCAGCAGGTGTCGTGGCCCTCGAGGCCATGCGTCCCCTCCACGACCCCGCCTTCCACGCCATCGAGGACGCCCTAGGCGAGATCGCCCCCATCCGCCGCGCCTCATTGCGCTTTGGCAAATATTCCTCGCGCTACAACGAGATTCTCGCGGGACGCGCCACCAATATCTTCGACTGCAATATGGCATCGGGTTCCCTCATGGACATTGGCGTCTACACCGTCGAGCCCATGGTCGAGATTTTCGGCATGCCCTCCGGCCTTACGAGCATGGCTACTCTGCTCGACCCCGCCACGCGACAGCTCACGCACGGCCCCATCGACGGCTGCGGTTCCATCCTCGCCAGCTACGGCGGTGGCCGTATCTCCGTCGAGCTCGCGCACTCCAAAATAACGAATGACCTGCTGCCCTCGCAGATCGAAGGCGAGCGTGGCACTATCCAGATCGACCATCTGTCCACGCCCCGCAACGTCCGCATCGACTATCGCGGCGATGTCGTACGCGGCTCGGCGACCGAGGCACCGCGCGAACAGGGCGACAACGGCCGCGTGCTCGACCTGCCCAAATCGAGCAACACTATGGAATACGAACTCACAGACTTTATCACCGCCATCGGCGGCATCGATAACGTTAAGGAAGAGATTTGGGAGACCCCGGCGGGACGTCACGAACTTGGTCACTACCGCGATGTCACGCTCGTCTCGCTGCGCATCATGGATGCCGTGCGCCAGCAGGCCGGCATAACCTTCCCGGCCGACGCAGGCAAGCAGGCATAGCGATGGGCCTCTTCGATACGTTCTTCTCCAGCGTCACCGGCGGCAGTCGAGAACCTCAAAAACCATCAAACGTCGAGCTCGAGCTGCGCCGCAGGCTTACTGTGCTCGCAAGCGACGAGGCCACTCAAGACACTCCCCTGCGCTATTTCCTGCGCTGGGCGGGGCAAGTCCAGGGCGTTGGCTTTCGCTTTACCAACACCAACCTCGCGCAGGCACGCGCGCTCACCGGCTGGGTGCGTAACATGGAAGACGGCTCAGTCGAGATGGAGATACAGGGAGCTCCGGCAAATATCCTATCTCATCTCGAAGCGCTTCATGCCTCCTACGAGCGCATGGGAACGCGTTTTCGCCTCGCAGACGCCCAGGCTCGAGCCCCACTTGCCAATGAAGACGGTTTCACGCCTCGTTATTAGTATTGTGTGCTAAATACGGTATCATTTACCTACGACCGTTAATAGAAAAGAGGCGAGGCGCATGGCGGTGCAAAGAAGGAATACCAGGCAGCGAAAGCTGGTTCTTGACGCCGTGCGCCAAAGCTATAACCATCCCACCGCCGACGAAATCTACAACGTCGTGCGCGCGCAGGATGACAAAATCAGCCGCGGTACGGTCTACCGCAACCTCAATCTCTTGGCCGACGCCAGCGAGATTCTCTCCATCAAGACGCCGGGCGGAAGTCGCTTCGATCGCACCATCGAGCCGCACGCACATATCATCTGCACCTCGTGCAGCCGCGTCATCGACGTACCGCTCCCCTTCGATGCCCAGATCGACGCCAAGGCGTCCGAGCAAATCGGCTGGCACGTCACGTCGCACTACACCATCTTCGAGGGTCTCTGCCCCGACTGCCGGTAAATGTTTGGAACATGCCTTAAATCCACCTTTTCGCACTTTGCAGCAAAAAATAGATTTCTAGGTATGTCCCGAAAACCTACTCGGCGAGCAGACGGCGCAGCTCCTCTTCGACCGTGCGCACGTAGCGGACGTGGTCGTTGATGCCGCGCATAGAGGGATTGCAGCTCTCCATTAGATAAGGATGGCCCACTACGTTGAGCATGTCGCGGTCGTTTTCGTTATCGCCAAACGCCATCATCTCATCGGGCGAAATACCCAGGGCACGACCGTAATCGGCAAGCGCGGAGCCCTTGCCCGAACCGAAACCGATAAAGTCCGTCCATTCGGTTCCCGACGTCATCACGTCAACACGGTCGCTAAAGAGGCGCTCGAAATACTCCAGGGCCGCCGGCTGATCCACCTCGGGCATCTGGAAGGCAATCTTAATGACGTCCTCGTCGATGTCCTCGGGACGGCCGACCACCGCCACATCGCAGTGGACCTCATAGCGCAAATGGTCGACGAACGCATCGTTGCCGCTTATGGTGTAGAGGTGCCCCTCGCAGGAAAGGGTAACGTCGGCATGGGGGTAGGCGACCACGGCATTCGCGATATCCATCGCCAGGTCACGCTCCATAGAGCGCTTGACAACGGCACGCCCCTCGCTCATCACCAGGGCTCCGTTTTCGCATACATAGGCGAGCTCATCGGCCACCGGGGCAAACAGGTAGCGCAAGCTCGCATATTGACGGCCGCTCGCCGGCATAAACACGATACCGCGACGATGCAGTTCATCGATGAGTTCAAAGGCCTCGGAACGCGGCTCGCGCTCCCCCGGATGCAGCAACGTGCCGTCCAAATCGCATGCAATCAGCTTGATTCCCTCAAGACCCATATGCTTCCCCAAAGCCTCCTATCAACAGCAAGACGGACCTTGATTGGTCGCCCCTCAAAGCCCGCCTTGCGTATATACGCGCTTAGCCGCGCGTCTTTTTTACGATGGTAAAGTCGGGAGCCATGCTCACGACGGCCTCCGCCGCACTCGATGCAAAGCGCCGGTCCGCATCGAGTTCACGGGTAACCACCGAGAGCCGAACACCCTCGACGCCCCGGAGCATGCGGCCCAAAACAGGCTGCACCGGCGTATACATGCGCACGGTATGCTCGTCCGAATCGCCTCGGAAAAGCGGCGCGTGCATATTGCCGATCTCCCAGCACGCATGCGCGAGCGCAATCGGATCCATGCGGTCGACTTCGACCAAATAAACCTCGGCGCTGCGCAGGCGCACGACAACCGCCACGGGCACCATGCCCGAACGGTCGATGGCGAGCACGTCGCCATCGGCAAGACGACCGCCGTCGGCAGCATCCAGCCGAACATCGATCGTGCGCCCCAGCTCCGTCACGCCCGCAAACGCGCATACATCAGCCCGGTCCCAATCGAACAGTAGCTCGTCAACTTCAAAGACGCCGCCCAACTTCCGGCGAAGCAGGAGTTCATAGGACGGATCGTTGAGATTTCCCAAGCATGTCGTCGAAACCAAGCGTTCAGGCATACTCTAACCCTCGACCTCAACGAGCTCGATATCAAAGTTGAGGTCCTTGCCGGCCAGCTCGTGGTTGGCGTCGAGCGTCACAGCCTCGGGCGTTACGTCGATGACCACGGCGGGAACGGGCATACCGCTCGGCGTGGACAGGAAAAGCTTCATGCCCTTCTCGATCTGCTCGATGTTGGGAACCTGTTCGGCCGGGAAGGCCAGAACCATCTCGGGATTGTGCTCGCCGTAGGCATCGGCAGCAGGAATGTGCACGGTCTTCTTCTCGCCCACCTGCATGTCGACAACAGCGGCGTCGAAGCCCTTGATCATCTGACCGGCGCCGCAGGTGAACTCCAGCGGCTCGCCGCGATCGTAGGAGCTATCGAACTGCGTGCCGTCATCGAGCGTGCCGCGATAATGGGTCTTGACCTTCTTGCCCTGGTTGGACATGGTAACCTCCGTGATAAGGGCGGCGCACAACGCGGGCCGCCGTGAACATATGGCGCTAACTATACCCTAGTCATACAATTCAATGACAGTTTGCAAAGAAACGCTGCAACCGGAGGAACCATGGCATATCCCGTATTTGACCTACACTGCGACACTGCCGACCGAATCGGCTGGGCCACGCTCGATCTCGACCTGCGCTTTACCGCCGGCACCGACGGTTATTTCCCCGGCGACGAAACGCATCCGCAAGATTTCGACCTCATCGAGGGTAACGCCTGTGCCATCTCGCTCGCAAAGATCGGCAACACGCCGTGGGCACAGTGCTTCGCCACGTTTGTCCCCGACGAGATTCCCACCGCCCACGCCGCGCGCTTCCAGGCGCAGATCATGGCGCATATGAGCGGCCAGGCAATGCTCAACCACGACCGTATGGTCAACGTGCGCAGCGCCGCAGACATTCGCCCCGCGCTCAAGGACGGCAAGGTCGCTTGCATCCACACCATCGAAAACGCCACGTTCTTTGCCGAGGACCCCGCGCTGATCGAGGTGCTCAAGAGCCTGGGCGTGCTTATGTCGTCACTCAGCTGGAACGCGCAGGGACCGCTCGCGAGCGGCCACGACACCCACGCCGGCCTCACCGCCGCCGGCATCGAGGCGCTTACGCAGATGGAGCACGCCGGCATGGTGCTCGACGTCTCCCACCTCAACGATGAGTGCTTTGACGAGGCCGCCGCCCGCGCCACGCGTCCCTTCGTCGCCAGCCACTCCAACTCCCGTGCGGTTTGCGGCGCCAAACGCAACCTTACCGACGACCAGTTCCGCACCATTCGCGACATGGGTGGCATCGTCGGCCTCAACTACTGCAGCGAGTTCCTTTCCAACGACGCAACCGACAAGACCGCCGCAGACGTCACCTTCGACCAGCTGGCGGCGCATATCGAGCACTGGCTCGACCTGGGCGGCGAGGACGTCATCGCGCTCGGCGGCGACTGGGACGGCGCCACGGTGCCCGCTTTCCTCTCCGATGCCAGCAAGATGCCCGAGTTCCAGAACATGCTTTCCAAGCATTTTGGCAAGACCGTGATGCAAAAGCTCTGCAGCGACAACGCGCTTGCCTTCTTCGAGCGTTATTAATTTCACATCCCTTGAGCGGGCCGGCATGCCGAACGGTCGACATGCCGGCCCGTCCCCGATCTGAAGGACCGCTTTTGACGCAGCAGTTTACGATTTCCGCATCCCGACCGGATGGGACGACCATCCCCGTCGTCGTTACCAAAAAGCGCGTCAAGAACTTCAACCTACGCGTCACATCGAGCGGCGAGGTCCACGCCAGCGCACCGCTCGGCGCCAGCCGCGAGCGCATCGAAGCGTTTGTGAAGCGCAACAGCGCCTGGATTATCAGCCGACTTGCCCAACGTGAGCAACGTCAGGCGACAGCGCGAGAACCGCTCAGCCCCTCGTCCATCATTGCACTTTGGGGCAAGCCCATCACGGTACAGGACGCACTCGATCACAACTTTGCATCGCCCGCACCGCGACCCAAGCAGGCCACCTTCGCAAGTTTTATGGGTACCGACGAATCGGACGAAAGCCCACAGGCCAAGCGGCGCGCAATCCTCGACGGCCTAACGTCCGACGAGCTCCAAGCCCACATCGACCAGCTCTACGCGTCCGAGGTCACCGCAGCGCTACGCGACATCGTGCACGCGTACGAAATCGCAATGGGCGTCACCGTGGCCCGCGTCTCCGTGCGCAGCATGAAAACGCGTTGGGGCTCCTGCACGCCCAAAACCGGCGCCATTCGCATCGCGCGCGAGCTCGCCGCCTACCCTGTCGAATGCCTCGACATGGTTGTCGCCCACGAGCTCGTCCATCTGCTCGAGCCGAGCCACAATCAGCGCTTTCACGCCCTGCTCGACACGTACTGTCCCAACAATAGAGCACTGTCTCAGCGGCTCAAGCAGCCACCCCTCAACAAGCTCTAGCGTCGACTAGCGCACGCGCTCGATCTCGACGCCGCAGCTTGCCAGGGGCAGGCCAACAGGAGCCCACGGCTTATCGAGCTTTATGCGCACACCAAGCAGCGAGGGATAACGGCGCAGCAGCATCTGGGCTGTCCCCTCGGCTGCCGCCTCGATGAGCTTAAACGTATGCTCGCGCAGATAGCCATCGACATCGTGGCACACCGAGCCGTAGTCAATCGAGGCGTCCAGGTTATCGTGCTCCCCCGCCGCGCGCAGGTCGGCATAGAGCACCAGAGAAACGATGAACTTCTGACCCAGCGCGTTCTCCTCGGGATACACGCCATGGTTGGCAAAAACCTCCAGGCCGTCAATGACAATACGATCGGCATGGCGCAAATCGTCATAGCTCACGTGAGGCACCGCCGTTGCGGTGGATATTTCGCCCCTTCCACGGCGGGCGAGCTCGGCGCCTTCGGTCTTGGTTGCATTCTCGGGCAGTTTCTTGTTACTCAACGCGATCGTCTCCTTCGTTTAGAACCCCGACCGCGCAAACTAACTACACGCGAATCGACAGGTTCTTTTTATCATCGCTCCAGTTGCAAGCGTTGCGCGCGGGGCATGCAAAGCAGGCACGCGACGCTTTGTCGGCTGCATAGAGCAGACGCTCAAGCGGTTGGCTGTTCACGCGCAGCTTTCGATGGCCCAGAATGGCCGTCTTAATGGCTGCGGCATCGGCCGGCTCAAACGCCACGTCATCGGGCATGCCGCCGAGAATCGCATCAGCGACGCGTTCGCTTGCAACATCATGGGATGTACCCGATTCATACTGTTCATCTTTGCCGATATCGTGAAGAAGTGCTGTGGCGTAGATGACCTCGCGGTCAAATTCGAGCTGCTCCTCGAGATTCTTGATCCACATAATGCGCGCGACATCGAGCAGATGGTCAATACCGTGGCGGCAGAAGATGCGCCCCGATTCCAACTGTACGATGTTGCCCAGGTGCCGCCGGAACAGCCCGTTGGCACAAATGTAATCAATGCGAGGCATGGCACCAAAGGGGGCCAGGCCCGAAGCCATAAAGCCGCGACGCGACGTCCCCTCATCGGTCTTCGATGTAAAGTCGTTGACGACTCTCATGGTTAGCGGCCCAGCATCCTAAAGAAACGCTCCTCGAGCGCGGGATCGGTCTCAAAGACGCCGCGGCGAGCAAGCGTCACGGTCTTGGTGCCGGGCTTTTGCACGCCACGCATCGTCATGCACATATGCTCGGCCTCCATCAACACAATCGCTCCCTGGGGAGCGAGATAATCCATGAGGGCATCGGCAACCTGTGCGCACAGTTGCTCCTGCAGCTGCAGACGGCGGGCATAAACCTCAACCGTGCGGGCGAGCTTGGAAAGCCCAGCCACCCGACCGTTAGGGATATAACCAATGGCGGCCTTGCCATAAAACGGCAGCAGATGATGTTCGCACAGCGAGTAGAACGTGATGTCGCGCTCGATAACCAAATCGTTCGAAGCGACGGCAAAGGTTTTGGACAGGTGTTCCTCGGCACTCTGGTCCATACCGCCGGCGATCTCACCATACATACGGGCAACGCGCGCCGGGGTCTCCAGCAGGCCCTCACGAGTTGGGTCCTCGCCTATGCCCTCAAGCAACAGCTTAATGGCGGCCTCGACTTTTTCCTGATCGACCATCTGGGCCTCACTTTTCCGATTTCACGTTCGCGCTATGGTACCACGCCCTCCGGCATCGACCACAAGCTACATAGTATGGGTCGAATAGACCGGATCATCACGCCAAAGCTCCACAGCATCGCAAAGCGCAACGCCCTCACGCACAGCGCGGTCGCGCGTAGCGTTCATATCGATCACACGCTGGTTACTCGAGCCCCTAAAGCGCAACGAGATATCATAAAAATCCTGAACAAACGGGCCATCCACCAACATGTCGAGGCAGGCAAGGATACGGTCCGTCACCTCAGTATGGTGACGACCACCCGGCATAAGCTCCTCGAGCACGTCGCCGGTAAAACACCAAATGGTCTTTCCTGACCCCGCAGGATAAGCGGCACGAACACGCTCGACAAACTCAACGAGCCCCGCCTGGTTCTCGGGCTCCATGGGCTCTCCGCCCAGAATCGTCAGGCCGTCAATAAAGGGATGATCGAGGCTCTCGATAATCTTGTCCTCGACGGCACGATCAAAGGGCTCGCCCGCAGCAAAGTCCCACGCAACAGAGTTAAAGCAATTCTTGCACCCACGACGGCACCCGCTCACAAACAGAGAAGTGCGGACGCCTTCTCCATCAGCAATGTCGAAATACTTAATGTTCGCGTAGTTCATAGGTAACTCTCCCGGGAGGCCGGGACATATCATCCCGTCCTCAAACATTCTCGGCCTGCGGCCTGCGAAACTGCGGGCGGGACGATATGTCCCGACCTCATGCAAAGGGTAACTCAATGAACGAAGCGAACATCGAGTATAGGGTTCGTGGTCTAATAAAAACTGAGTTGCGGCTCAACCGCCATCGCAAGTAAATCGCAGCTGCAGCCCGAATTATTTCCGCTAAGAACTTCGAGGAGTGAGCAGACCGCGTACTGCATCTCAGCTACGTCAACTTGGCTGCCCCGTAGCGAGGCCCCGGACCTTTGCTCGATATGAGTTCCGCACGAACAGGAGGCGCCAGTGGCGCCTCCGTCGTGAGCCAGGACTGTCCGAAATAGCGAGTAAAGGTCCGGGGCCTCGCTACGGGGCGGCCTGGGATGACTATTAGAGATGCAGAACGCGGTCGCGGATCTCCTCGGTTCGGCCCTGGTTCCAGAACTGGGTACCGATGTAGCCGCACGTGCGACGGGCGACATTCATCTTCTCCTGGTCGCGGTTGCCGCAGTTGGGGCACTCCCACACCAGCTTGCCATCGTCCTCGACAATGCGGATCTCGCCATCGTAGCCGCACACCTGGCAGTAGTCGCTCTTGGTGTTGAGCTCGGCGTACATGATGTTGTCGTAGATGTACTGCATCACGCGAATGACAGCCTTGAGGTTGTCCTGCATGTTGGGAACCTCGACGTAGGAGATAGCACCGCCCGGCGAAAGCTGCTGGAACATGCCCTCGAACTTGAGCTTGTCGAATGCGTCGATCTCCTCGGACACGTGGACGTGGTAGCTGTTGGTGATGTAGCCCTTGTCCGTCACGCCCGGGATAATGCCAAAACGACGCTGCAGGCACTTGGCGAACTTGTAGGTCGTCGACTCAAGCGGGGTGCCGTACAGCGAGAAGTCGATATCGCTTTCGGCCTTCCACTCGGCGCACTTGTCGTTCATGCGCTGCATGACGGCCATGGCAAACGGCGTGCCCTCCTTCTCGGTGTGGCTGTGACCCGTCATGTACTTGACGCACTCATACAGACCGGCATACCCCAGGCTGATGGTGGAATAGCCGCCCACGAGCAGCTTATCGATCGTCTCGCCCTTCTTCAGACGCGCCAGGGCACCGTACTGCCAAAGAATCGGCGCGGCATCCGAAAGCGTGCCCATCAGGCGCTCATGACGGCACAGCAGAGCACGGTGGCACAGCTCAAGGCGCTCGTCGAAGATCTTCCAGAACTTGTCCATGTCCTGATGCGAGCTCAGCGCGACATCGGGCAGGTTGATGGTCACGACACCCTGGTTAAAGCGGCCATAGTACTTAGGTTTGGTCGGGTCATAGTTCAGCGCGTTGGCGACATTGTTAAAGCCGTTGCCCGAGCGGTCGGGCGTCAGGAAACTGCGACAACCCATGCAGGTGTAGCAATCGCCGTTGCCGGCGGTCTCGCCCTTCGACAGCTTGAGCTCGCGCATCTTCTTCTCGGAGATGTAATCGGGCACCATGCGCTTGGCGGTACACTTGGCAGCCAGCTGGGTCAGGTAGAAGTACGGGGAATTCTCGTGAACGTTATCGTCCTCGAGTACATAGATAAGCTTGGGGAATGCCGGGGTAATCCACACACCGGCTTCGTTCTTAACGCCCTCATAGCGTTGACGAAGCGTCTCCTCCACGATCATGGCAAGGTCGTGCTTCTCCTGGGGCGTACGGGCCTCATTGAGATACATAAAGACCGTCACGAACGGCGCCTGGCCATTGGTGGTCATAAGGGTCACGACCTGATACTGAATCGTCTGGACGCCGCGACGGATCTCATCGCGCAGACGGTCCTCAACGACCTCACGGACCTTTTCGGCAGATGCCGAAACACCGAGCTCCTCAAGCTCGCGAGCGACCTCGCCGCGAATCTTTTGACGGCTCACCTCAACAAACGGGGCAAGATGGGTCAGCGAAATAGACTGGCCGCCGTACTGGGAGGAAGCAACCTGGGCGATAATCTGCGTCGCGATGTTGCAGGCAGTCGAGAAGCTGTGCGGCTTCTCGATCAGCGTGCCCGAAATAACGGTGCCGTTCTGAAGCATATCCTCCAGGTTCACCAGGTCGCAGTTATGCATGTGCTGGGCAAAGTAGTCGGAATCGTGGAAGTGGATCAGGCCCTCGTTGTGGGCATCCACGATCTCCTGGGGCAGCAGCACGCGCTGAGTCAGGTCCTTGGAAATCTCGCCGGCCATGTAGTCGCGCTGAACGGAGTTGACGGTCGGGTTCTTGTTAGAGTTCTCCTGCTTGACCTCTTCGTTATTGCACTCGATCAGCGACAGAATCTTGTCGTCGGTCGTGTTCTTCTGGCGCTTCAGGCTCTGGACATAGCGATAGATGATGTAGTGGCGGGCGACCTCGTAGCAGTCGAGACGCATGATCTCGTCCTCGACCAAATCCTGGATCTCCTCGACCGAAACGGTGTGGCCCGCGTTCTCGCATGCCTCGGCGACGTTTTGCGCCGCATAAACCACCTGGCGGTCGGTTAGACGAGAGCTCTCCTCGACCTCCAAGTTTGCGGCGCGAATCGCATTGACGATCTTATCGATGTCAAAGACAACCTCGGTGCCGCTGCGCTTGATGATCTTCATCCTCTTGCCTCTTTCGCGTCGTAGTCTCATTGCGCTTCAGAGCCAAACGATGCCCGGCAGGGCTTGCCCCTGTCTTGCGGCGCCGTCGCGCAATCTGTGTTCTCGATAAACCATAGGTCCTCATGCGGACAATCCTCGCGGCCGATCAAGCGGCTCAAAGATCTATCCAAATGGGGCAAATAAGGTCCTCGTTCTCTGTCCGCCATCTATCATACGACAAAGAGGCATCTATATCCTGTATTCTTTTTTTAGTTCAAACACAACATATAGTGTTTCAGCAGGTCAAAGCAATTGGTCATTTTGCAGACGCATTAATTATGAGGGGTTCTTGGCAAGTCGGTAAAACGTTACCAACACGGCTACCTGCATGGCAGTTATAAAACCCCCTTAGTCAAGCCGCTGACAAATCCTACCAAAACCAAGCCGCTCACGCCAAAAGAATCCAAAAGATTATGCTTGACCAACATGTTGCGGTCGTGCCTTGCCGAGCCCCATGTAACCGCGGCACGAATCCTTGAAAGATATGTGTATGCAAACAGAGAAGATGAGAGTTTTCTCGGATGGCTACTGAGAAGCATCCCAGAAGATCAAAAAACTCGAAATTTGGTGACGTATTTGGCGACCCATTTGGCGAGCAAAATAAAACAGCCCAGAGGCTAAGCCTCTGGGCTGCGAACATTTGGTGGGCGTTAGAAGATTTGAACTTCTGACCTCTTCCGTGTC
>URQD01000017.1:0-33940 GCA_900549905.1 uncultured Collinsella sp.
CGTAGCCCGAGACGGGCCCGGGCTGACAATTTCGACTGTAATGGACGTTCTTAAATGACTACTTAGGATGAGCGTCCAAAATCCGTACTCGTTCGATTGGCGCATGTCTACGCAGCGTAGGTTGTCGAGCCTGGCCTTCAAATGGATACTGACTGTCGAACCGGTTCACTCCATTTCTTCAATTTGATTGGATAGCCCATGAACCAGACACGGCAAACCAATGCCTCCCATACTTTTTTGGCAGCGCATGCCATCAAGCAGCTGCGCGAAGAGCGCGGCCTCACCCAGCGCGCCCTGGCGGAAAGCCTTGGCGTGACCGATAAAGCCGTCAGCAAGTGGGAATCCGGCCGCGGCCTTCCCGACATTTCCCTCGTTGAGCCTTTGGCCCAGAGACTCGGCATAAGCGTGGCTGAGCTTTTGGCTGGTGACATTCGGGCCAACGCCAACCGTGCAGGCAATATGCTCAAAGGCGTCTTTTACGTTTGCCCTATCTGCGGAAACGTTGTGCACGCGCTCGGAGAAGGCAGCTTTAGCTGCTGTGGCTCCACGATGTTTCCCCAGGAGGCCGAAGAGCCGGACGCGGACCACGCCTTTTCCATCGAGCGCATCGAGGACGATTGGTACGTCACGCTCGATCATCCCATGACCAAGGATCACTACATTAGCTTTGTGGCATATGCGACTATGGACGGCATCTGCTTTAAGAAGCTCTATCCAGAGCAATCGGTGCAGCCGCGCTTCCATATTACCGGGCGCGGCAGGATATATCTTTACTGCAACCAACACGGACTCTTTACGTCGCTGACGCCTCGCAAATAACGGCTGTCTATCCGCCCTCCTCATGCGTTCCCGGGGGACCCAAAATGAGCGTGGATAATCTCCCGGTTTTGGCCTGTGTGCGGGCTCAAAGTGGGAGATTATCCACGCTCGTTATCTGAGTGTCCAAAAATCCACGCTCGTCGCTACTTGAGTCCGGGCAGGCGGGTGTAGGGGAACGAGCGCTCTAAGAACTCGGAGCAGCGGGCGTAATCTTTGGCAAAGTAGCTGCTATAGAGCGAATCGAGTACGTATTGCACGGCGATATGGCTGGCGAACTGCGTGATGCGGTGCGTCATGCTCTCGTGATCGCTTACCGTGAGATAGGCGGCAAAGCCGGGGTGAATGCGGGCACAGTACGGCGTGCCGATGACGATGACCGGGACATGTCGACTGCTAAGGATCGGCAAGATCTCCTTGAGGTTGGGGGCAAGGCCGCTGTAGGAGATGATGATTGCCACATGGTCGGGACCCGAGGCGAGCGCCGTGCGCACCTGCGCCTCGACGCTGTCGTGGCACGTCGCGCTTTTGCCGGCGGAAAGCAGGCGATCGCGGAACATTCCCGCTGGATACAGGTTATGCGAGCCCGTGTAGATGTCCACGGTGCCGGCGCGCATGATGAGCTTGGCGGCGTGGTCGAGCTGTGCAGGGTCGAGCAGCTCCTGCGTTTCGGCCAAGGTGGTCTGGTAGAGCCCCTCCATGCGCTCCATCACCTGCGCAGGGGTGGAGGTGGCATCGAAGGGAAAGTTGATGTCCACGTCGCGCCGGTTGCCCGCCTCGGTCGCCTGGCGGATGAGCTCGACCTTGAGGTCTTTGAAGCCCTCGAGGCCGAGCTTTTTGCAAAAGCGGTGAACGCTCGCGACCGAAACGTTGGCGCGCGCGGCAAATTCCTTAATGGAAAGCCCGCGCACATCCTCGCCCATGGCGAGGGCCGTTCGCCCAAGTTGTTGCTCGGTGGGGGTGAGGCTTTTGCCCTGCGTGATCTTCCGCCTGATATCCATATGGCTCCTATGCGTTTGCGTCGCGATAAACCAATCATAGCGATAAATAAAACGTTCGGCTTGGCTGGGAGTTTTGGTCCGCCGGTCTATGAACGACGGACCGCTCGACGCTGTGCGGGCTCAACATAGGGGCGCTGTCCTTGTTGGGCCGTTTGTGCCCGGGGCGTTACCCGAGCACGCGTACGGGCCCCAAGAGGCCGCTGGGATCGGAGGGCTCGGTCATGCCGAACATGTCGGGGACGGCGTGGTCGAGGGTGTTGATGATGTCAACCGTAAGCGCGTGCTCACCGGCCAAAAGCGCGCCGGCCTCAAAGCGGTAAGGCGGACAGATGCGTGTGCCGAGGGATTTGCCGTCGAGGGTGACGGTTGCGGTCTCAAAGACCTCCCCAAGGTCGATGACGGTGCGGCTGGCCGCTTCGCCCAGGACAAAGGAAGCCCGGTAGCGGAATGTGCCGGCCTTGCCGGGGAACTCGGCCGAGGAAAGGTCGTGCAGGTCTGCAAGCTCAACAGACTCGCCAAAGGCATCGGTGCCAGGGGTAGAGAAGGCAACCGTCCAGGGCCCGTCGATGCATGCGGCTTCGTCTTCGGCGGTTGCCACAGCAACGGAACCTGTAGCCCCAAGGACCACGATGCAGCTCTCGTAGGGAGCCAGCTCGAGCGTGCCGTCAAAGGCGGCGGGATCGGTGCCGTTGAACAGGTCGAGGCGCGCGCCTGCAACGGGTGTGCCGCCGGCAAGCGCAATCTGAGTGGAGATACCCTGCTTGGGATGCTCGTTGACGAGCATCAGATAGGTCTCGCCCGCCCGCTCGTAGCGCAGTGCGCGCAGCCAGGGCTGGGACTCGGCACAAACCACGGTCTGCATACCGGTGTCGGCAAGCGTGCCTGCGAACTCGGCGGTTGCCAGGAGCTTGATGCCGGCGACCGCGGCTGCATCCACGGAGGCAAAGCCCTCGCGGGCTGCAATATCACCGTCGTAGCGCTTGCTCGGCAACTCATCCAGCGCGTACACGGCAACACCTGCGGCTGCGGCGCGCGCGGCAAAGTCGAGCACGGCTCCGCCGACAAACTCGGCTCCGGGCATCACCAGGCAGCGGTATGCCTGGCCGTTCACGCTAAAGCCGCTACCGTCTGCGGCAATTTCAACGGCATAGCGCCCTGCGTCCTCAAATGCCTCTGCCGGCACGATGTCAAAGTCGACCTGCGCGCGCATAAGCTCGGAGGCGGCATGCTGCATAAAGTTCGCCTCGCCTGCCCACTCGGCGTCCGCATGGTAGAGAAGCGCCACCGGGGTCGTTGCGCGCCCGCCGCTCAGCAGGCTCGCCGTACGGTTCATGTAGCTCATAAGCTGCCCAAAGTGTGCAAACTGGGGGTTTTGGCCATGCGCATAGAAATGCGGCGGGCAGTCCCAGTCGGGGAAGGCGGCCATGCTAAAGGCATGCGGCACAAACCAATTGACGCCGCGCACCAAAAAATGATCGGCGATCCACTTCATCTCGCGTAGGCCTTCGTGCCATCCAAATGCGCCAAAGACCTCGGCCATGCAGCGCCCCTGCTTTTTGGGGTCGAGGTGTGCTGCCGAGGAGCCCAGCTTGGGCAGCACGTAGTTATAGAACTCGAGGTCCCACACGCCGCGTCCGTAGCTGTGAAGGCCGCGGTCCATGCCGGGTACCAGCTGGTTGATCACGATGTCGACGCCCGCCATGTCCTGACCGCCCACGGCGCGGAAGTAGTGCCCGGCGCCCACGCCCAGGCGCGCGTGGCAGTCCTTGTCCTCGATAACGTGGCCGATGTGCTGCACGCCGCGCGCGCGGCACCAGTCTCCGAGCTGGTCGCAGAAACACTCCTTATAGAGGGTGCTCGCGATGTCCATATAGACGTGGCGTACGTGCGCGCCGGCCGGCTCGCGGTCCCACAGGTGCGGGAGCTCGGCCAGGTAGCGCTCGCCCAGTGCCGCGCGCAGGCGACGCTCAAGCTCGGCCGACCAGGGTAGGGGCGCGGTGGCCTTGCCGATGAGCGTGTCCGAGATGCCATCGGGGCCCGTGGTGCCCTTCTCGTTGGCAAATCCGGGCTCATCGGAGAAAAAGCCCAGGATCGTCTTGCCAAACTCATCGCCCAGATGCTCAAAATGCGGCTCGTAGACAGCATCGATGAGCTGCGCCACCGAGGCGCGGTCGACCATATTGATGTAGTCCTCGTTGTAGGAGGTCTTGCCGCTCGTGAACATCACGCATGCCTGCGTGAGGCCCGCAGGTGCATCGAAGACCAGGCGGCTGGGGTTGCCGTCTGCATCGTCGATTACTCGGTAAGCGACGTCGACGGGGCTGCCGTCCTGCATAAATGTCACGCCGTAGAAGCGCTCCGTTTTGTCGAGCATGTTGGCGAGCGCGATGCTCGCGGCGGACGTGGGGCCCACGATGTCGAACGTGCGGTGCGTGAGCACGATCTTGCGGAGCTCGGGCACGGCCTCCTTGACGGCGCCGTTGGCAAAGCCCGTGGGGAAGTGCGCGTCGTCCAAGATCCAGAGCTTAAGGCCCAGCTGCTTGCACTCGTCAATGACAAAGCGCAAGTCGCGCCACCAGCCCTCGCCGCAAAAATCGGGGTGTGGGCGGCTTTCGAGACAGACCTCGTGGATGTCGGCGCCGGCGATCTTTTCCAGATACTCGGCAATGGTCTTATGGCTCTCGCCCTTCATCCACAAAAACGGAAGCACGTGGTTGTCGTATGTGCCCTCGAGCACCTGCTGATAGTACGCGGTCATGGATCCTCCTTGGCTCGATTGATCTGCTGCATAGCACAGATTATGGACGCGTCGGCGCGTTCTGCTAATATCTGAATCACGACGAACTATGACCAAATCAACGATTGGCAAGCCATGGAGATCGACGAGCTCGAGCGTAGGCTCAGCGAACTGAGCGCCAGTGAGATCGCTTATAAAGACGGCATGGCATTTGATTGGTCGATTATGACCGAGCATGTCGAAATCGACGGATGCCCAGTGCGCAAGATTGGGCAGCCAGGGTTTGCCTATGCCCAGCCCGGCATGCCGCGTGGCCTGACGATAAGGAAAAACTCGCGTTTTAATGCAGTTCCCGAGCACGTGCATGATTACGTGGAGCTGAGCTATGTGTATCGCGGACGCTGCCCGCAGACGGTGGCGGGGGAGAGGCTCGAGTTGCGCCGCAACGAGGTGCTTTTGCTCGACGCCCTTTGCCCTCATGCCGTGGCGGCGCTCGGCGAGGACGACATCATGCTGAGCATGACCGTTTCACGCTCTTTTTTGCGCCGGAGTCTCGAGTCGAGCCTCTCGCGCGAGAGCGCGGTCTCGCGGTTTTTGTTCAACGCGCTCAACAGCGAGACGGACCATCGGGGCCATGTCCGTTTTTACTGCGGCGAGAGCCGTCGGATTCGGCGCTACATGCAGGAGATGCTCTGCGAGCTGTACGACCCGAGCCCCAACGGTCCCGAAATCGTCTTGCGTCTGTTTCAGCTGTTTTTGGCCGAGCTCATGGATTGCTACGAGCGCGAGCTGGTGCGCGGCGCGGCGGACGGCGCGGCGGGGCCCACTGCCCTGGTGACGGGAATGCTCGGCTATATCGATCGCGAATTCGCCGCGTGCTCCCTCGAGGGGATGGCGGCGGAGTTTGGCTTGAGCCCTAATTATGCGACGGCGCTCCTCAAGCGGCATGTGGGCAAGACCTTTAGGCAGCTTGTGCAGGAGCGACGCCTGGTGCGTGCGGCCGAACTTCTGCGCGGTGGCGCCACGGCCGGGGCGGCCGCGCATGCGGTTGGCTATGAAAACATGAGCTTCTTCTACCGTAAGTTTCACGACAAGTATGGCTGCACCCCCGCGGCATACCGCCGGTAAGCGCGGGGCGGATCGTCTTCGCTCCTTCGGTGTCAAAAAGTTTCAGCTGCAGCGCTGTTGCAGCGCGCGTCTGCGAAAAGAAGTGTCCAAATCGGCGCCTTCGCCCTGGCCTGGAGCGACTCGGCGGCATACTCGTTTCATCAGCAACACGCATGAGCGAGGAGGCACTTATGGGATTCCCCGAGGGTTTCTATTGGGGTGGCGCTACCGCCGCCAATCAGTTTGAGGGCGCTTGGAACGTGGACGGCCGCGGTCCTTCCGTCGACGACCATTTTTTGGGCGGCAGCTACAAGGAGCCGCGTCAGATTACGATCGACATCGACTCCGACCGCTTCTACCCCAACCATGACGGCATCGATTTCTACCATCACTACGAGGAGGACATCGCGCTGTTCGCCGAGATGGGCTTCAACATGTTCCGCATGTCCATCTCTTGGAGCCGCATCTTCCCCAACGGTGACGACGCCGAGCCCAATGAGGCAGGTCTCGCCTTCTACGACCGCGTCTTCGACTGCCTGCGCGCTCACAATATCGAGCCGCTCGTGACCCTGTCGCACTACGAGATGCCCTATCACCTGGTCGAGAAATACAATGGCTGGGCGAGCCGCGAGCTCATCGGCTTCTTTGAGAAGTACTGCCAGACCGTCTTCGACCGCTATCAGGACAAGGTCAAGTTCTGGCTCACCTTCAACGAGATCAACTGCGGCACCCAGGACATGGGTAACCTCTTTGGGACCAGCATGATCCAGGGCTTTGAGGGCCCGGCTTCGGCGGTCCACACCACGCCGCAGGCCCGTATGCAGGCCCTGCATCACCAGTTTGTCGCCAGCGGCCGCGTCGTGCGCTATGCCCACGAGCACTATCCGCAGTTTAAGATGGGCAACATGGACTGCTTCATCCTCTCCTATGCCGCCACGTGCGATCCGGCCGACGTGTTCGCCACGCAGCAGGAGATGAATACCATGAACTGGTACTGCTCCGACGTGCAGGTGCGCGGCAAGTATCCGTTCTATGCCAAGCGCTTCTGGGCCGAAAACGATGTCGAGCTCGTGATGGAGGACGGCGACCTGCAGGATATCGCCGACGGCAAGGTCGATTTCTACACCTTTAGCTACTACATGTCCGGCACCGTGGGCACCCACAAGGATCACGAGATGACCGAGGGCAACATGACCTTTGGCGGCAAGAACCCCTATCTGGAGTCCACCGATTGGGGCTGGCAGATCGATCCGCTGGGCCTGCGCATCGCCCTCAACGAGATTTACGCCCGCTACGAGATTCCGCTGATGGTGGTCGAGAACGGCATGGGCGCCTACGACGAGGTCGAGGAGGACGGCTCCATCCATGACCCGTATCGCATCGCCTACTTGCAGAGCCACGTCAAGGCCATGGGCGAGGCCATTGCCGACGGCGTCGACCTGATCGCCTACACCTGGTGGGGCCCCATCGACCTGGTTTCCGCCGGCACGGGCGAGATGCGCAAGCGCTACGGCTTTATCCACGTCGATAAGTACGATGACGGCACCGGCACCTACGAGCGCCGCCGCAAGGACAGCTTCTTCGCCTACCAGAAGATCATCAAGTCCAACGGTACCGAGGGCCTGGCTTAATTGACAAGATGAGTGCCACCGGGGAAAGCCTTGGGACGGGCTCTCGATTCGAGCCCTCACCTTAGCAATTTGATCATTTGGCACTATAATCACCATAGGGATGCGCATAACGTTGCGCTTAATCAAGAGGAGAAAACATATGGGTCTGTTTGATATGTTCAAGAAGAAGGCTGAGCCCGCGGCTGTCGCTGCTCCGGCCTCCATCTCTGCTTCTGCCGGCGCCGACGTGCTGTGCTCGCCCGTCAAGGGCAAGGTCATCAAGATGGCCGACGTGCCCGATCCCGTCTTTGGTGGCGAGGTTTTGGGCAAGGGCTGCGCCGTGTGGCCCGAGGACGATCTGGTCTACGCTCCCTGCGACGGCAAGGTGACCGTCACCATGGGTCACGCCGTGGGTCTGCAGTCCGATAGCGGCATCGAGGTTCTTGTGCACGTTGGCGTCGATACCGTCAACATGAACGGCGACGGCTTCGAGGGCTTCGTCAAGGCCGACGACGTCGTCAAGGCTGGTCAGCCCATGCTCAAGATCGACCGCGCCAAGATCGCCGCTGCCGGCTACAAGGACTGCGTTGTCGTGGCTGTGTCCAACACCGCCGAGTTCGCCGACGTCGAGCTCGCCGTCGAGGCTGACTCTGCTGTCGCCGCCGGCGATGTCATCGTCAAGGTCGTCCGCAAGTAGTCTGCGGCAACATAAGGGTGTTTTGGGGTGGTCGGGTTATCCGGCCGCCCTTTTTTATTACAATGCGGCGGAACGTTTTATTGCGCGTTGGGCGGACCGGTAAACCGTTCGGACGTTAAATCGAGCCGATTGCGCCTTTGCTTTGCCGGGGGTGTTCGTTAGCGGCTAGTATGGCCTTATTGTTACGACGTGCACCGCGTCGGGAAGCGCGGTGCCGCTTGTTGGGAGGAATGTCATGAAGAAGAAGCTGCTGCTTGCGCCCCTGATGGCTGTTCTGGTCGCGTGCGTGGTTGTGCTTTCCGGCTGCGGAGGTCCTTCGGTTGAGGAGCTCATCACCGAGGATCTTACGACGCAGTTTGACGAGGTCAAGAACGGCGGCGACGACTTCCTCGCCGGCCTGGAAGAGGCCTCGGGCGACGAGTTCGAGCAGCTGGGCATCGATCCCAAGGAGTACGCCAAGAGCTATCTCGAGGGCTTTGACTACAAGATCGGCGACGTGACGGTCGACGAGGACAAGGGTACCGCAACTGCCGAGGTCACCATTACCTGCAAGTCCATGAACCAGATCGTTGAGGATTTTGCCACCCAGTACCAGGAAAAGGTCGCCGCGCTCGATTCGATGCCTTCCGATGACGAGCTGTACAAGATGGCCGGTCAGGTTATGGTCGATGTGACCAAGGCTGCTAAGACCAAGGACACCAAGGTCACCTTCAAGTATTCCTGCAATGACGACGGCGAGTGGTCTGCAGACGATTCTGCAACCAACGAGATGATGAATGCCATGATGAGCTAGGGGAGTTACGGCGTTTTACCAAACGCCGTAACTGTTCGACGCTGCGCGGGCGCCAGAGCGACAACTTGTCATTCAAAGAGGACGGCATGACCAGAAGGTCTATGCCGTCCTCTTTTCATGCCAATTTGTTCGCTCTGGTGCCCGCTCGCTGCCCGTCCTCTACCTGCGGCGTTGCCATGGTAGTCATTGAGGTGGCAGTTGAGGACGTTCCTTTTCTGCCGGCAGTTGGGGACACCCCTTGCGCCAGCGTTGCATCGCGAACGCTCGGGAAAATGCGACCCGGTTTTTGGCCGAATAGTGGGTCACGGTTTCCGGATGGGGTGGGTTGCGGAAAGTGCGACCCGGAATATTGCTCCACAACGGGATGCCGTTTCCCCGATGGGGCTCAAGCGGAAAGCGCGTCCCATTCCGGAGCTCCAAAACGGGATGCGCTTTCCGCGCGGAAGAATTGTCGCAGCTACGTTAAGCAGTGCCGCTCGCTACTCGCCCAGCACCAGCGCCGCGAGCTCTGCCTGGGTGTCCACCACGTAGTCGGCGCCGGCGGCCTCCAGCTCTGCGCGGCCGCGGAAGCCCCAGCTGACGCCGGCGCTCTTAAGGCCGGCGTTGTGGCCGGTCAGGACATCGACATTCGAATCGCCCACATAGAGCGTGGTTGCCGGATCGGCGCACAGCTCCTTCATCACGTGCAGCGTGACGGGTGCCTCGGGCTTAGGCGGAAACGCATCGACACGGCCTTGCACCAGCGCAAAGCGCTCGGAACCAAAGTATTTCTCGATAAGCGGGGCTGCCGAAATATGATCCTTGTTGGTGAGCACGGCAAGCTGAATGCCCGCGGCGCGCAGACGGTCGAGCATCTCAATCGTGCCGGCGTAGGGGGCGGTGTGGTCCTCCTTGTGCTCGCTGTAATAAGCCCTAAACTCGGCAAGCGTCTGCTCAAACATACGGCCGTCGCCCGCATACTCGGCGGGCATAAAGCGCTCGACCAGCTTGAGCATGCCGTTTCCCACCTTATAGCGGTACTCGTCCACGGCAAACGTGGGCCAGCCGTGCATCTCGCAGGTGTGGTTGCCGGCGGCCGCCAGGTCTTCGAGCGTGTTGAGGATTGTGCCGTCAAGGTCAAAGATCACGGTGGAAAAAGCTGCCATAGGTACGCTCCCATCAAGATGACTCATCAAAACGGCACCCATGATAGCGCGTGCCGTTCCAGTCGGGCATGAGCGGGCCAAATGTCCCCCGTGGGACTGAGGGGGCCAAAAGTCCCCGTTAAAACGCTTAAATGGCCTCTAACAGGTACATTTGGCCCCCTCAATCCCACGGGGGACACTCGGCCCGCTCAATCTTGCGCACGGGGCTTATCGGCCTGTTCAACCCTGCGGGGAATGCCGCCTGCCAGATGCAAACGACCGGTCGCGGGTTGTTACGAGTGCCATGTCCATACTTCCTTAACACATAAGATAAGCTGAGAACGGCATATTCAATCCGATTTACCCAGCTAAAGTGTTCTCATTACGCATATTGTTGGTGGGTAGTTCGGGCTCCGTGTGGAGGGGAGAACGTATGAGGTTACCGGCTTTTGCTAAGAAGGCGTTTAGGGGGGGGGCATAGTCGCGGCGCTTGTGCTTGCCATGCCCGCGCCCGCGCTCGCCTGCACGCAGGTTTACATCGGTAAGAACCAGACAACGACGGGCGATACCTATGTCGGTCGCGCCGAGGACTATTCACCTCGCTACTGCAAGACCTTTGGCGTGCAGCAGCCGATCGACAACCCTGTCTTCCGTTCTTTCGAGAACGATTCTGTGCCGGGGACCGGCTTTGAGTACACCTATCAGGGTCGCTCGTATCGTTACACCTATGTTCGTGACAATCCCGATGCGTGGGATGCCCAGGACGACGAGGCAGCGTCCCGCGTGTATTCCGAGGCCGGCACCAACGAGCGCGGTGTCTCCGTTTCCGCGACGCTCACAACGGATTACAACGACGGAATCAAGGCTATCGACCCTCTTGTCGACACGGGCATCGGCGAGTATAACCTGGCCGACTACCTGTTGAGCGTTTCGTCCTCGGCGCGCGACGGCGTGGAGAAGCTCGGCGCCATCATCGATCAGTATGGCTCTCAGGACTGCAACCAGATCGTCATTGCCGACAATACCGAGACCTGGATTTTCGCTCAGCTTTCGGGCCATCAGTGGATTGCCGTCAAGATGGGCGACGACGTGGCGTCCGTTAATCCCAACATCGGCGGCCTGCAGTATAAGGTCAATCTTGACGATGCGAGTCAGTGCCTGCACTCGGCCGGTGTCGTGACGCTGCCCGAGTCCAACGGCGTTCTCGTAACCTATGACGACGGCACGCCGAACATCTTCAAGACGTATGGCAAGGAGAATTCGGGTTCGTCGCAGAATACGCGCCTGGCCCAGGGACGTGCTTACTTCGGTGCTGCCCTTGCGCCTCAGACGGACTATAACGTTGATGAACAGGGTCGCGTCACCTCGCTCATCGACCCGCAGCTGACGTTTACGCCGGGCATCAAATCCGATACGTTCACGGCGTTGCGTTCCCTCGCTGCCCGCGGCGAGCAGGATGACAGCCTCAACGCCAATCTCAACAGTGCCCTGTATGCCATCGGCAACAACAGGACGACCGAGAGCAATATCTTCCAGATTCGGTCCGGCCTTTCCAGTGATATCGCCACGATTCAGTGGGAAGCGCTTTCGCGTTGCGAGTTCAGCGTGTACCTGCCCAGCTACTCTGCGCTGTTGACGGAAGTTCCGGCTGACTACTTCCCGGCGTGGAACACGGTGGACGGCACTTATACAGGACGCAAGGACGACGTCGCGCAGGCTTTGGTCGAAAAGGACGGCAAGAACCTCGACTACGTCTTCATGGACATCAACACGCTCGCCTACAACAACCGTGCCTCGATGGGTGAGAACGTGCGCGCCTACCTCGATGTCCTTCAGAAGCAGGTTATCGCCCAGCAGGACGTTGTTGACGGGTTGATGCAGGCAACCCCTGCCGATCAGCGCACGGACCTTGCCAACAAGGCGTTTGCCGCAGTGAGCGAACAGGTCTACAACAAGGCGGCCAAGCTTCTCGATGAGATGCGCGCCTATGTGAATGCGGGAGATACCTCGAGTGCGTTTATGCCGAGCGACTATGACGCCGAGAATGGAACCTCCCGGACCCCGATTATGTACGCGTCCGCTTTTGTTGCTCCCAGCATCACGGCTCAGCCGCAGTCGGTAACGTGTGCTCAGGGCGCTGAGGCCAAGCTGAGCGTTGCCGCGACGGTTGATGACAGCGTGGATGGCTCGGATGCCCAGCTTACCTACCAGTGGTTCGTCAAGGGCGAGGACGGTAACTTCTCTGCCATCGACGGGGCGACGGCGGCTGAGTACGTCGCCGCGACGACCGAGGTCGGTTCAAAGGTGTATCGCGTTGAGGTGACGAGTGCTGCCGGGCTGGTTTCCACGTCCGATGAAGCGACGGTGACCGTGACGCAGGCTGCGCAGGAGGAGCCTGGGCAGAAGCCCGGTCAGAAGACGGATGTGAAGACGGACGTCAAGACCGATACCGCCAAGAAGGCGACCAAGGGAGGGCTTGCCAAGACCGGTGATTCGTCTGTGGTGATCGTGGCGCTTCTGACGGTGGCTGGAGTTCTGGCCGTTATGGGGGCCGTGCTTATCCGCAAGCGTGCGAATTAACCGGAGCGGGTCATAGACGACAGCCCTAACTAAAAACGGTCCCGTACGAGTAATCGTGCGGGACCGTTTGCTTGAGCTAAAGCAAAATGAGCGGGCCAAAAGCCCCCCGTGGGACTGAGGGGGCCAAAAGTCCCTGTTAAAACGCTTAAATGGCTTCTAACAGGTACATTTTGCCCCCTCAGCCCACGGGGGACATTCGGGCCGCTCAATCTTGTGGGCAGGGACGGCTCGGTGGACGGCTGGCGATATGGGCTGCCTATAGGCGGTTATCCGGGAGCCATATGGCTCGGATATGGCGGTTTTTGTGTAGTGCATTGACCGATTTACCTGCGGTAACGTACACTTCCTCCGTTAAAAAATAGAAGCCGGAGCACGGGTGCGCGCGAGTGCATAAAGGGGAATCGGGTGAGAATCCCGAGCAAGGCGGTTACTGTGTGCGGGCGCGCCCGCGAGTCAGATTACCTGCCCGTGCTCTTCTCGAAACCGAGGGCCTCTCTGTTTGCCGCTGGATTCCGGTCTACAAGGGGTGCTGCTGAGCGTGCGTTTTGCTGCCGATAGGGTGGCTGACGTGCGCCTTTGTGCTGCCGGGGCATCGCCTGCCCCGCCTTCTTCGCCACGGCTCTATTGCAAGTTCGCGAAAGAAGGAGAACGGGTGACGCGAAACAACATTATGCTCAAGCGCCTGGGAGCCGCTGCTTTCTCGGTGCTACTCGTCTGGTCGATGCCGGGTACGTCAGCATTTGCCGAGGGCATGGCAGAAATCGCTGTGCAGGCGCAGGCCCAGGCCTCGCAGCAGGCGGATGCTGCCGAGAATGCCGACGAGACGAGTTTCACTGCGGACGAGCAGACGGGTGCTGAAGGCGCCGAGGCGTCGGCGGACGAGGCAAGATCCGACGTTGCTCCGTCTGCCGATGAGGGGCTTGCCGCCATGCTGAGTGCGGACGGGCAGAACGCCGCCGCGGTGAACGTCGACGATGACGACGCCGATGTTCAGCAGGCACGTGACGTGCGTGTCGCCAAGGCCGGCGAGACTGTGATGGTCTCTTCTGCCGATGAGCTGCCCACCACCATCGAGGCCGGGGCTGTCGTGAAGCTCGCGGCGAATATCAGTCTTGGCGCCGACCAGCAGATCGAGACCGTGGCCGGCACGCTCGATGGCCAGGGCCACAGCACCGTGCTTAACGGCAAGGCACTTGCGAAGAGCGTGACTGGCACGGTGCAGAATCTGGGCGTGACGGGCCGGGCAACCATGGGCGATTATGAGGGCGCCCTTGCGATCAATTGCTCGGGAACCGTGCAGATGTGCTGGTCGACGGCCACTTTGAGCGATGGCGGCTCTTGGGCCGATTACGGTGGCCTGGTGGGAACGCTCAACGGTGGGTCTGTAATCAACTCCTATGTTTCCGGATCGATGTCGGGCTTTTGCGCCCACGGCCTTGTTGGATATTACAAGTCTGGCACCGTGGCCAACAATCTGTTCACTGTGGGCGATCAGGCGTGCGGCTACAAGGTCGATTCTTCCTTCGGCAGCAAAATCTCTGTCGACGACCTCAAGACCCAGGCCTCGGTCGATAAGCTCAACACCGATGCTCCTGCCACCGGCTTTAGCTGGTCTGCACAGGGCGGTTTGCCCGTGCTGGTCTCGGGCAGCGCCGTGGTCGTCGTGAACAAGGGTGCCCTCAAGGCCGCCATCGACGATGCCAGCGCCAAGGTCGAGGGCGACTACACGGCCAAGAGCTGGTCCAAGCTCGCCGAGGCCCTTGCGAACGCCCAGGACGTCTACGCCAACGATGACGCTGCACAGGCCGAGGTCAACGCTGCAACCAAGGCACTCACCGATGCCACCGCCGCGCTCGAGAAACCCAAGCCCACTGAGCCCGTGGCTCAGCCGCAGAGCGTAGTGCACCTGAGCTCGCAGAGCGACCTCGACGCCTTCATGGGCAAGTTCAAGCCTGCCGACGTCGACGCCTACTACGTCCTCGACAACGACATCACCATCGACGACGAGTACTTCTTTGCCCCCACGGGCATGCTCGCGGGTACGCTTGATGGTCAGGGCCACGCCATCACCTTCACCAACGGCGGTGGCGTGAAGTCGCTCATGGACGGCGTTGCCTCCACGGGCGTGGTGCAGAACATCTCGTTCGCCGGCGAGCTGAAGCGGGCGACGGACGGCAAGGCGTTCGGCCCCCTGGGCAACAAGGTTCAGGGCGCCGTGCTCAACTGCTCCACGAGCGTGACCGGCAAGGGCGTAGCGGGCTTTGCGCGCACGCTCGACGGCGGCATCGTGTCCAACTGCGTTTCGACCTCCAAGGGCACGGCGGGCGCGCTGTTCGCGACCTATAGCGCGGGCCAGCTCGTCAACACCTACTGGGGCGCATTCCTCACCAACAAGATGGGCGCTCCCGCCTCGGCGCTCGTCAACTCCTATGCTGTCGACCCCGCTGACATGGCCACCGATGCCTTCGCCGATCTTATCAACGCCAACTGCGGCGCCAACGGCAGCAGCTGGGGTATCGATAAAAATGGCACGCCGGTCTTTGGCTCGGGCAACAGCTACCAGGCGCCCGAGGACACCACGCCCGACGACGCCTACACCGTGAGCTTCACGGCCAACGACGGCGCCAGCCAGACGGTTGCCGGCCATATGCTCGAGGTTTCGCCTGATGCTGTGGACGCCTACCGCAAACTTGGCGTCTTTGCACTTAAGGGCGTCCCGGCCACGAGCACCATCACCTGGGGCACCGATGACGCCAACCGCGGCAACATCGGCATCAACGAGTCCACGGGAGAGCTCTACATCTACGACAACGCTACCGGCACGGTGACCGCCACCGAGCACAAGGCCGATGGCTCCGAGCAGACCGTGGCTACCATCAAGATCAAGGCCAAGGCCAAACAGTTCGACGACTTTGAGCTGTGGTATCGTGCCTCCGACGGCACCGTGAGCAACGTGACCGATGGTGCGGCTACCGTCCAGGGCTCCGAGGTGCGCAACCTCGAGATTCGCGTGCATTACGTCGACGCCGATAAGGGCGAGTACGTGCCCGTCTCGTTCAGCCGCTTCCACTTTGCCTCGAGCGATCCTACGACCATCTACAGCAACGACTACTCGGCCTGCTTTTACTTCAAGCATGCCGGCAGTGCCACGATCACCGTTACCCCGCGCGACGCCGCATCTGCGGGCGCCGGCTCCAAGAGCGTGACGCTGACGTCAGAAGCCGTGGCCGCCACGTCCATCTCGATGGGCTACAACGAGGACGGCGCCACCGTCTACCTGCAGGGCCGCAACCCACTCTCCGAGTGCGGCGCGTTTTTGACCGATCACGCACGCCCCGTGGTGACGCCCGACAACGCCACCAACCGCGACAACTTTACCGTGACGAGCAGTGATCCTGCCGTGGCGGCCTACACTACCGCGGGCGAGATCGGCTACACGGCGTACAAGGCCGGCACCACCACGTTTACCGCGACGCTGCCCGACACGGACGCCGATGGCAAGGTCATCAGCGCGTCGCTCGACGTGACTTATGCCTACCAAAATCCGCTTGCGAGCGTGACGGCCGGTACGGACAGCCTCTACCTCAAGGCCGGCTCGGCGCAAAAGCTCGACCTGACCTTTACCGGTAAGAACGACGCGGATGGCTGGAGCGTGACCGAACCCGGCCTCACCTGGACGTTCAAGACGCTCGACGGCAAGGACGCCTCGGGGATCGTGAGCATCGACCGCAACGAGAAGGGCGCTTGGAAGCACGTCGACGGCGCTCCCGACGACGGCCTGTACGTGGCCTCGAGCGACTACACGGTGACGGCGCTTTCGGCCGGCACGGTGGTCGCGACGGGTACGCCGGTGGACACGACTGCCCCCGCCGATCCCGTGACGCTTGCCATCACCGTGGCCGGTGTGGCCGCGAGCCCCGCCACGAGTGAGTCCGCCTCGGCGGGCATCGACGCTGCCGCTGCGTTCATCGACGCGCGCCGCAGCTCCGACGCCTTCCAGTTCGGCGACGAGTGGGAGATCTACGACTTTGCCAAGGCGGGCCGCAAGATCGATTCCAAGCTGCTCGACAACTACCATGCCTCGCTGGCCGAGCACAAGGCCGAGTGGGGGAGTGCGACCTGCGCTCTGACCGAGACCGAGCGTGCGGCGCTGGCTCTCTCCGCCATAGGCAAGGACATCACCAACTATGACGGCGTCAACCTGGTCGAGCTCATCTGCAGCCGCACCGATATGACGCGCGCCAACGAGAAGATCTTCGCGCTGATGGCGCTCAATGCGAGCGGCTCGGATGCGCCCGCCGGCTCCGCCTGGACGTGCGCGAGTCTCGTGGATGCCGTCTGTGAGCTCCTCGGCAGCGACGAGGCTGTGGAGGGTACGCGCCTGGGCGACGTGGACCTGACGGCTATGGCGATCCAGGCCGTGGCGCCTTACGCGGTTGACACCAAGGTCGATGCTGCCATCGAGAATGGCCTCTCCTACCTCAAGGGCAAGATGAATGCGGGCACCTGCGACTTTGGTTCTGCCGAGGCCAATGCTCAGGTGATCCTTGCGCTGCTTTCGCTCGACCGTGACCCGGCCAACCCCGTCAACGGGTTTGCAAATGCCGCGACCAACGTGGTGTGTGCGCTGGACCTGTACCGCGTGGACGGCGGCAACGGCTATGCGCACAGCAAGGGCGGCACGGCCAACGCCATGGCGACCGAGCAAGCGCTCCGCGCGCTCACGACGTATCGTGTCTCCTCGGGAGAGACGATTGCCTGGAAGACGGCCGTGATGGCGGGCAAGGACTCGAGCAGCAACGACCCGCAGAAGCCCACGGTGGCGCCGGGCGTTCTGACGCTGGGTACCGGGTCGGCCAGCGGTGCCGGCAACGGAACCGGCGGTTTTGCGGCCGTGATGGCTCCTGTGGCCGCCAAGGCAGCTGGCGATTCCAAGGACGAGGCTGAATCCGGCAAGAAGGATTTGACGGAGTCTTCCGTCGCCGGTAAGACAGACAAGAGCGGCAAAAAGTCGGGCACGTCCGGCAAGACCGCCGCGTTGAGCGCCGGCGCCGCCAACAAGGCTGCGGACGCGGGTCCAAACGGCTTTGCTATCGCTGGCGTTGCCGTGGGCATCGTCGGTATCGGGGCCGTCGGCGGCTGGTTTGTCTACACCAAGCGCCGCGCGGCGTAGCGAGCCTCTGCCTACCAGGTAAATACTGCAAGGAGTATGGTCTTGCAAAGCGAAGGGCCCTCCTGCCGATCAGCTCGGCAGGAGGGCCCTTCCATCTCCTCGCGGTTTGAGTGGGCCAACGTCCCAGTGAAAATGGGCGGGCCGATTGTGGCCGGATGCTGAGCAGCTTGCAGAGCAGCCGCTAGCAAATTCTCGGCAGCTGTTCTCCTACGAGCATGTCGAGAATACGGGTCGATCCCCAGCCGGTGCGTACGCGCACGGCGGGACGGGCGCCCTCGGCAAGCGGCAGCACGCGACCGATAATGGCGGCATTCTCGCCGTAGCGCGCGGCGCGCATGGCTGCCAGCGCGGCATCGGCCTGCTCGGCCGGCACCACGGCGACCATCTTGCCCTCGTTTGCCACCTGCAGCACGTCATAGCCGAGCATCTCGCAAGCCGCCTGCACATCGGGACGCACGGGCACGGCGTCCTCATCGACCTCCATCGCAACGCCGCTGGCCTGGGCAAACTCGTTGAGCGTGGATGCCAGGCCGCCGCGCGTGGGGTCGCGGAAGCAGCGGGTGTCGGGGGCGGCGGCGAGCACGTCGGCAATCAGATGATTGAGCGGTGCGGCGTCGCTTTCGATGGTGCTCGAAAACGCCAGGGCCTCGCGTTGGCTCATGATGGCGATGCCGTGGTCGCCTAGCGTACCCGACACCAGGATGACATCGCCGGGCCGACAGTTTGCACCGCTGAGCGCTACGCCCGCGGGCACTTCGCCCACGCCGGCGGTATTGATGTAGACGCCGTCGGCACCTCCACGCTCGACCACCTTGGTGTCGCCGGTGATAATCTTCACGCCTGCCTCATGTGCCGTTTCGGCCATGGTCTGCACAATCTGGCGCAGCTTGTCCATGGGATAGCCCTCTTCGAGGATAAAGCCGCACGACAGGTAGCGCACGTTAGCGCCCGAGGTCGCGACGTCGTTGACGGTTCCACATACGGCGAGGCGGCCGATATTGCCGCCGGGGAAGAACTGCGGCGTTACCACAAAGCTGTCGGTCGACATGGCGATTCGCCCGCTTGCGGGCAGTGCGGCGACACCGGCATCGTTGCCTGCAAGCAGCTCGGGCGACCCAAAGGCATCCAGAAAGACCTCATCGATAATGCGCTTCATCATCTGGCCGCCGGAGCCGTGGCCCAGCAGGACAGTGCTATCGGTGGCATTACGGGACATATCGAAAACTCCAATCGTGGGTGGTGCCGGTACGCGGGGGCGTCCGGGCTAGTCGCGGTATCTAAAGTACGCCGCGCAGCTACCTTCGGAGCTCACCATGCACGGGCCGACGGGATGTTCGGGCGTGCAAGCGCGGCCAAACAGAGGACAGTCGCTCGGCGTGATGGCTCCGCGCAGCACGTCGCCGCAGCGGCACCCGCGTGGCTCGACCGTCGCCTCAACGGGCACATCAAAGCGGGCGCCGGCATCAAAGCGCGCGAATTCGGGTCGGATGGAAAGACCCGAATTCACAATCGGTCCCAGCCCGCGCCACGTTGTGTCGCACGGCTCAAACACCTGCTCGACCAGCTGGCGCGCCACGGGGTTGCCGTCAGCGTTGACGCCACGGCGGTAGGCGTTGTCGATTGCGGGCCTGTGCTCGACAACCATCTGGACCAGCATGCAGATGCCCTGCAAGATATCGACCGGCTCAAACCCGGTGACTACGCCGGGGGTCTCGAACTCATCGACCAAAAACCTAAAGGGTGCCAGGCCCGTGATGGTAGCGACGTGACCCGGCAGGATAAAGCCGTCGATGGCGGTCTCGGGGTCGTTGGAGATCGCACGCAGAGCCGGCGGCGTGGTCTTGTGAGCACAGTAGACCGAGAAGTTCTGGAGCCCGCGCGCGTCGGCCTCCAGGATAGCGGCGGCAATGGTGGGCGTTGTGGTCTCAAAGCCGACGCCCATAAAGATGACCGGGCGTTCGGGATTTTGCTCGGCAATGTCGAGTGCGTCGAGCGGAGAATAGACGATGCGGATGTCGCGCCCCGCCGCCTTTTGCGCGGCAAGCGAGGTGGACGATCCGGGCACGCGCATCATGTCGCCAAAGGTGGTGATGATGGCGCCGTCCATGTTGGAAAGCGCGATTGCGTGATCGATGTCGCGGTTGGCGGTGACGCAAACGGGGCACCCCGGGCCGCTTAGCAGTTTGAGCCCCGTCGGCATAATGGAGCGAAAGCCATAGCGGCCAATGCTCACGGTATGCGTACCGCAGACTTCCATAAGGTTGATGCTGCGGTTGCCGACAAGCTCATGAATACGATCGATGAGCTCGCGGGCCAGCTTGGGGTCGCGAAATGCCGAAAAGTCGATACCGGAGCGAACCGGCTGCGCCGCCGCCACTAGTATGCCTCGGCCGGGTTGGTGGCGAGTTGGTCTTCTTCGGCCAGCTCGGTCATGGTATTGACGAGCTCGAGTGTCTCTTGGGCTTCCTGCTCGTCGACAATCTGAATGCCAAAGCCGGCGTGCACGAGAATATAGTCGCCTACCTGTGCCGTCGGCACGAGGCGCAGCGAAACGGGGCGCTCGATGCCCATCATGTCGACGGTCGCCTTAAGGTCGTCGTCGCGTTTGACCACTTTACCGGGAACGGCAAGGCACATAATGTTCCCCTTTTATACGTTTTGCGCTGGACAGGCGCCTAATTACCCATCAGTTGATGGTAGCGCTCGCGGGAGTCACGAGCAAACGCGTTACACCTGTGAGACGGCGGCGCGCAGGCTGGCAAAACAGCCTATCGCAACGCCGTCTGCGCGAGGCGAGCGCGAGCGATGGCGGCCTGACCGTAGGCGATGCAGCCGTCGTTGGCGGGTACAGCGTGGGGGACCAAGACGGCAAGACCGGCGTCTTTGAGTTCGTGGGTAAGGAGCTGAAGCAAAAGCCGGTTCATGAACACACCGCCCGAGAGCGCGACGGTATCGATGCCTTCGCGCGCGCAGATTTCGCGTGCGATGTGGGTCGTAGCGTGCGTAATGGCGATGTGAAACCCGAGGGCGAGCCGGTCGGCCGGCGCGCCTGCCTCGATTCCATTCAGAAGAGCTTCGATGAGCGGTTGGGGGTCCAAGATGGGGGAGTCGTCGGCAGACGTGAATACGCCTGTGTGATTGTCGTCGAGACGAACGGTCTTACCGCCGAGCGCGCGCCAGGCGGCGGCTTCGAGTTCTATGGCGGGTTCGCCCTCGTAGGTTGCCTTGCCGCAGATGCCCAGAATCGCTGCCGCGGCATCAAAGAGACGCCCCATGCTGCTGGTACGCGGGCTGTTGATGCCGCGCTCGATCATGGTGGCTGTCACGCTGCGTGTTTGCTCGTCGAGGGTGCCCAATAGCCCCGCGGCACCCGGATGCTCGAGCAGGCCGAGCTCGCTCAGCAGGGCAAAGGCATTGCGCCGGGCATCGCGCACGGATGCGGCTCCGCCTGGCAGCGCCCAGGTGCGCAGGTGCGCGGCGCGTTCAAAATCGGCAAGGCCGGCGATAAGAAACTCACCGCCCCATATGGTGCCGTCGGTGCCGGCACCCGTACCATCGAAGGCAATACCGAGGACGCGCGCATCGGGCGCAAGCCGGCCAGCGACAATCGCCTCTGCCATTACGCTCGCGATGTGCGCATGATGATGTTGGATTTCGATTAGCGGCAGACTGTGCTCCCGTGCCCGCTCACGCGCCCACTGGCTCGATAGATAGTTGGGATGCATGTCGCATGCCAGGGCGGCAGGCGTCAGGTCAAAGAGGTTTTCTAGACGTGCGCGGGCGGCGCTCCAGGCATCGAAGGTCGCGCCGTTTTCGACATCGCCGATATGCTGCGACACAAAACAGGCCACATGGCCGTCGGCGTCCTCGCGCGTGAGCGCGATCGTGGCTTTTTGCTGCGGCCCGCAGGCGAGCACGCAGGGCGCAGTGCCGTCGAGCGCCGGCAGCGACAACGGTTGCGGCGCATATCCGCGTGCACGACGCACAGGCATGACGGTGCCGTCGACCACACGTACCACGGAGTCGTCGTAGCGTGAGAGAATCGCACGGTCGTTGCCAAGTAGCGCGTCGGCGATGCCGGCGGCAACAAGATGTTCCCATGCAAGTGCATCGTCGGTCTCGATAGGTTCCTCGCTCAGGTTTCCGCTGGTCATGACCAGCGCGTGCATGCCATGCGACGAGGCAGCTGCAAGCAGCAGATGCTGAAGCGGTGTATAGGGGAGCATGACGCCGAGCTCGGGTAGATCGTGCGCGACGGATGGCGCGAGCGTAAGGCCGTCGGGGGAATCTCCCTCGCCAACAACACGGCGGCGCAGCGGCACAATGGGGCGGATGCTGCCGGCCAGCAAGTCGCGCTCGGCATCATCGACATGGCACAGGCGTTCAGTATCGGCAAGGCTGCGCACCATAACGGCAAGCGGCTTGTTGCTGCGGCGCTTGCGACGGCGCAGCTCGACCACCGCCTGCTCATTGGCGGCGTTGCAGGCCAGATGGAATCCGCCCAGCCCCTTGATGGCGACAATACCGCCGCTGGCCAGCAGCTCGACACAGCGGTCAATAATGGCATCGCTGGTTTCGCGCGTGCTGCCGACGGCCGGCATCGCCCCCAGACCCTCGAGCTCCATGTCGCCCGCCGCCTCGCGCCAGGTAATATGTGGCCCGCAGTCAAAGCAGGCATCGGGCTGCGCATGAAAGCGCCGGTCAAGCGGGTCGCCATACTCTGCGGCGCACTCGGGGCACATAGGAAAGCAATCCATCGACGTGGCCGCTCGGTCATAAGGCAGCGACCGGATGATGGTAAAGCGCGGCCCGCAGTTGGTGCAGTTGATAAAGGGGTAGTGATAGCGTCGGTCGGCGGGGTCGAACAGTTCGCGCAGGCAGTCGTCACAGGTGGCGATATCGGGGGAGATGAGCGTCGTGTGCACGGTCTGATCCTGCGACGCTACAATACGAAAGGCCTGCTCATCGTCGGCATCCCAAGCGTCGGGCTCCAGGTCCTCAACAGCGACATGCTCAACGCGGGCCGCGGCAGGCGCGTGCTCCGACAGCGCGGTGACAAATTCGTCGAGTGCCTCGACTGAAGCATGCGCCTCGATGTGCACGCCATCGCCCGCGTTGAGCACCCAGCCGCAAATGCCATGCGCCATAGCCTCGCGATACACAAATGGCCGCATGCCAACGCCCTGCACAATGCCCGTCTCATGAATATGCACATGCCGCATGTGGCTTCCCCTCGTCAAAACCGACCAAAAAGGGACAGGTTTATTTTGGTCGGTAAAACTTCTAAACCTGCCAAAACAAACCTGTCCCTTTATGGCAGGTGCGCTGTGGGAAATCCCGCTACAGCCCCAGGCTCTGCTTGGTGGCGGCGCACGTGAGCTCGCCGTGCTTAACGCCGCGCAGCCCCAGCAACCGGTCGGCCAGCTCGTAGACACGCTCGCCGCGACCCTTGAGCGCCAGAATCTCCAGGCAGTTGTGGTGGTCCAGATGCACGTGCATGGTCGAGACGATCTCGTCGGTGTAGTCGTGCTGCACCTCGTCCAGACGGCGCGCCAGATCGCCGGTATGGTGGTCATAGATCATGGTGAGCGAACCGATGACCTGCTCGTCGGGCGTGCGCATCTGTTCCTTGGCGATCGAGGCGCGAATCAGATCGCGTACGGCCTCGGATCGGTTAGCCACGTCACCACGGCGCGCGATCTGCTCGTCAAAGCGGCGCAGCAGGTCGTCGGGCGCGGTGACCGAAAAGCGGACCAGCTCGGAGCTGGAGCCGCTGTAGCGGCAGCTCGCATCGTCGTCCGCACCGTGATCGTGCGCGTGCTCGTGCTCGGCCACGTTACACCAGTTTCACAGAGCCGACGGAGTTGTGATCTGCCTCGATGGCCTCCTCGTAGCCCTCGAGCGCATCGTGCGCCTCGTGCAGCGCAGACATGGCGGCCTCGAGCTTGGCGCCAATGCGCTCCATGTCAAAGTTCTCGGTCGCGTGCAGCAGCTGATGGCTCCACTCGTGAGCGAGCTCAATGGTGTCGTCGACCTGCTTGACGCTCATGGCAAGCTGGCTCATGTTCATTCCGACGTCATGCATGGGGAGTCTCCTTTTGTACGGGGCGATATGGTGGTTCAGATTCTACTACGCCCGCCTTGGGCGCCGCCGCATAAGAAAACGGGCGCGAGTCCGTCTGACCCGCGCCCGTTCACTGGGGGCTGTTTGTGTCTACCATACTATCCGTGGTCGCATGCCTTGCGTTTGGCACTCCGGTGAGCGGTGCGAAACCGCTCATGGACGGCAGACAAGTAACAAGCGTATTACAGATGTTTCTCCAGCAGTGCCTGAAGTCTTGCCTTGGGCAAGGCGCCGACCGAGCGGTCGACCTCCTCGCCGTTCTTAAAGACGATCAGCGTGGGGATGCTCATGACGCCAAACTTCATGGCCAGGTCCTGGTTGTCGTCGACGTTGCACTTGGCCACAGCCAACTTGCCGGCCAGCTCGTCGGCAACCTCGTCTACGATGGGCGAGAGCGAGCGGCAGGGGCCGCACCACGGGGCCCAAAAATCAACCAGTACGGGCAGGCTATCGTTGACGACAGCGCCGAAGTTCTCGGGGGTAATCTGCTTAATGTCAGCCATGGTGACCTCCATAATACGACGCGGCTCGGCCGCGTAAAACTCAGTACGACCGTGCTTATACCCAGCGGCCCGCAAAGCAACCACTCGCGGGCGGCTCTTTTATATAATGGTGGGCACGCAAACGATTGGAGAGCGCATGCCCACGTCACAAAGCCAGAAAAAAGAAGCCATCGCTCAGGCGACCGAGCAGGAGCTCGCGTCGCTTGCAGATCGCGGTGTGCGCATCGCGGGCAACGCGTGCTCGCCGATTGTGCTGGTCAAAGGCGATTTGGATGAAGCCGAGTGCTCGGGCGGCGAGCTGGCTGCCGGCGCGGATGGCGCCGCGTTGCGCAAGGCGCTCGGCGCTATCGGATATGCCCCCGAGGATTTTTGCGTGCTGGCAAGCGTCGCCGGCACGGGCGACGGAGCGGTCGCGGCGGGCAAGGCCCTGACGTGCGATCTGTTCCGCGAGGCGCTGGAGACCTTAGACCCCGAGGCGGTGCTGCTGCTGGACAACAGCGCGGCCGATGTCATGCGCGAGACCTATGCCGATATGCTTGTGGCGATTGATGACTTTGACACTGCCATGCTCAAGCCCGGCCTGGTCGCCCATGTGCAGGGGCGCCGCGTGCTGGCGCTCGACGGTTTTGAGGCGGCGCTCACCGACAAGGCCGCCAAGCAGCGCATGTGGGCCTACATCAAGCAGCTGACCCCGGCGGCTGCACCGCTGTAGCGAGGCTGGCGGCAGCCCCTACATCACGGCGCGCAGCTCAAACCGGTCGCCGTTAATGCGGAACTGGCAGTTGCCGTTCATGCGCTCGACGGCAAGCTTAATGCTCTTGGTGCCAAAGCCGTGCCCAGTGTGCTGAGCCACGGGCATGCCGTCGACCATGTGCGGCGCACGGCCAAACGTGTTGGAAACCAGCAATAGAAGCTGACCGTCTTCGTAGCGAAGGTCCAGGTCGACAAACCGCTTGCCTTCGGGGGCGGCGCTCGCCGCGGCGATGGCATTGTCCAGGGCGTTCGATACCACACTGAACAGATCGGCATCGCCCACGTGGACGGTTTCGGGCACGGCGGCTCGCAGGTCGGCGGTGATGCCGTGCGCGTTGATGTCCGCGGAAAGCGACGAGAGCGCAATGTTGACCGTTTCGTTGGCGCAGTAGCGGCGCACAGCGGTGCGGTCGTTGGTCTCGCAGAGCGCGTCGATACGCTCGAGCGCCTCATCGGTGTGACCCTCTTCGATCAGGGCCGCAAGACCGCGCAGGTAGTGGCGCATGTCGTGACGGAGAACCGAGAGCTCGCGTCCGGACTGGCGCCAGGCTTCGAGCTCTTTGATGGCCGCGCTGTCGCGGGTCGCGAGCATCCAGCGCTCGCGCTCGGCGATTTCCTTTGCCTCGTATTCGCGAAGGTAGACGGCAAGAAACATAAGGTAGAACGCGCAGAGGGCGAACGCCAAAAACTCAACGGTTACCACCGAGCCCGAGTGGAAGAGCGTGGTATAGACGTTGGTGGCGTAGTCGAAGATGTAGTAGACGAGCGGCAGGATGAGCAGAATCTCCAACTCGGTGGGGCTTTTGATCGCCAGGCGGGGGCCAATGTCGCTTGCCCAATGCAACAAGACGGCAAAGACGCCGAGTGTGGTGACGATGCGCGCCACGTAGTACGCGACCTGCGAATCGGTGGCGGCGAATGCGGCGATGCCCATCCAGTTGCTAAACTGGCAGCTCAGGTAGGCACTGGTAACGCCCAGGATGGCGAGCAGCGGACTCAGGCGATAGCGTACGCACAGGTAGACGACAAGCGGCAGATGCACGACGAGCGGATAGGCCTGACGGGCGAAAAGCTCGCCGCCGACGGCATTGGCGAGGCCGAATGCGCATCCGGTTACGGCGCCGACCCCCACCAGTTCGAACGAATGGCGGCCGTTGATCTCGACACCGCACAGAGCCGCCGAGGCAAAGACGCCAAAGAGCAACGTCGTCGCATGGTGGATTGCCCAAAGTACCAGTTCTGCCGAGGAAAGCATCAGCGTCTCCCGCCCTCGAACCGCACCGCAAAGTAGGCGTCTTGGAATCCCTGCTTGCAGCTGCGCGCGAGCGGTATGCACGCGCCCGAGCGCATGACGATTTCCGTGCGGTTAAAGTGGTCGATGTTGCGCAGATTGACCTGGTAGCTGCGGTGGCATTTAAAGAAGGTCGCGTTTTGGGCCAGTCGGTCCTCGATGCTGCGGAACGGCTCGAGCGCTTCGATATCGCGGCCATCGCGCAGGTGGAAGACCACGTGCTTGTTGCGAGCCTCGGCATATTCGATATCGGATAGGCGCAGGGCATGGTAGCCAAAGGACGTTTTGATGACGAGCTCGTCGGTCGCTGCCGGACGCAGGCTCGACAGCTCGTCGAGCAGTTGCGCCACGCGCTCGTAGGTCACGGGTTTGAGCAGGTAGTCGAAGGCGCGGACCTCGTAGGACTCAAGCGCGAATTCGGGCGATGAGGTCAGAAACACCAGGCGTACGGCGGTATCGGATTGGCGCAGCTCGCGGGCGGTGTCCATGCCGTTGACGAGCGGCATGATCATGTCGAGCATGATAATGTCGGCGCGCGATGCGGCATGGCGTGCCAGCAGGTCCTCGCCGCGCGTAACGAGCGCAACATCGACCGCCGTACCCGTCTCGGCCGACCAGCGGTTGATCATGCGGTGCAGGTTATCTAGAAAGGCGACGTCGTCGTCGCAGGCGATGATTTTGAGCATATTGGGCCCCCTTAGTACCTCGATTTTGCCACATCGTGCACGCGCCACCCGCGGGGGTGCGTTCCGTTTGCGCCCCACGGTACGCAACTCGCGCCGAGCGGCGGGGTGTCAAAACATGCGGTTGCACAATACCAGATGGATATATATGTCAATTTGAGCTGGCGGCTGGCGAGGGACCATGCCGGCCGCCAGCGCCAAGCGATATCGGACATCGCGAAAGCATAGGGGTAAGGGAGCTGAACGATGAAGGGGAAGAAGATGGGGATGCGCAGACTTGCTGCTTGCGTGCTGGCTGCAGCGCTGGCGCTTGGGGGTGCGGCGACGACGCTTGCCACGTCTACGGTAGCGGAGGCGTATCCGTACACCGTGACCAAACCTAAACACTTGAAAAGTGAGCTTTCGTATGGCGAAAGCGACGTAATCCAGCTTTCTGGCGGCAAAGACTACTGGTTTGCCGGTACGGTCGATATCGACCACTATGAGATCGAGGGCGGTACCAAGGAGAATCCGACTCGCCTATATTTCACCAACAGCTCGTCTCTGGGCGGTCCGCTGACCGTCAAACGTGACCTCACGTATTCGCAGCATCCCCTCTTTGTGCTTAAGGGCGGTTATGTCGAGTTCATCGGTGATTCGGGCACCTCGACCGAGGTCCGCTGTGATGGAAAAACGTTTTTGAGCGATAGCAACGATTACGAAGCGCGTGGAGGTGTCGATAAGCCGAATACAGGCAAGAGCCTCAACCTTGTCGTGAAAAACCTCAAGCTTGTTTCAAGGACCGATAACGATGATACCGTTCGGGCAATCACGCTCTATGGAACCATGGGTGCGGGGGAGACGGCCAGCTTCACGAACGTGAATGTCAGCGGTTGGAAATGCTGCAAGAACAACGCATTCAAGGTTGACCAGGATAATGAAATCTACGAAGCCTCGCCGGCACCTGTGACTATCAGAGGCAGCCAGGTCGCGGTGGATGCAACGTTTGTCAACTGCACGTTTAAGAATAATAGTGATGACTGCGTCGGCGCCTTGAGCGTGGTCGGGCGAGCGAAGTCCCCCAAGGTCACGTTGAGCGGCTGCACGTTCGAAAACAACAGTCAGGGAATGATTGCATGCGACGAGATGAAGTTCGAGAGCGGCCATGTGCATGCGGGCAATATTGGCGTCAAAAATGCCAAAGTTACCCTGAATAACTGCAGCATTCGTTCGACGAGCGATACGTCATGGAATGGACCCTGCTCTTATATGTTCAAGGTGTGGGATATTCAATATCAGATGCACATGACGAGCGCCATTGCGGTGGCAAAGGATGCGTCGTGCACCATAAACGATACGGTTATCAATGATTCGTACGTGTTCCCCTCTGATTATTTCAACGGTCGCGACATAAGCGGTCAGGACGAGAAGCGCTGCGCGATTTACGCTCTTGGTTCTGTGACACTCGCCGGCAACACGAAGGTCACCACGACTAAGGCGAAGGGCATCGACGCATCCGATGTCGGTAGCTACGGCAAGGTTCACGTCGATAAGTCTTTTACGGGCGAAGCCGTCCTGTCTGTCGACGATACCAAGTTCGATCCCGAGTCCAATAAGCAGTACTACTACTATGAGTATGTGAACCTTGGCACGAGCGATCTTTCGCAGGAGGATCTTGCGAGCAGGCTCAAGTTTGCTAATGCCGACCTTGCATACGACGTTACCGATGGCAAGGTCAAGGTTATCCATCGCAAGCACGAGCACGAGTGGACCTATTCCGCCAACAAGGATGGGTACAGCATCGCGGCTACGTGCAACGGACAGTATGAGGCCTCACACTGTGTCTACTCCAGGGATGGCGAGAAGATCTCGCTGATGTCGTCCAAGAGCGGCGACCTGAGCTTTACCTACAACGGCAAGCCGCGCGATGCCGTGCTTGCTACGACTAAGCCGTCTCAAAAGGACAACGCTGTAGCCCAGGGCAAGGTAAAGATTGTGAGCGCGCGGTTCTATAGGGGCGTGGATGACAATAATCCCCAGGGCATCGAGATGGAAGGGTCGCAGCCGTGCGATGCGGGCACCTATCGCGTGGTGGCGACGGTCGCCATCGAGGGACAGAACGATGTCACGCTCGAGCGCGTGTTCAAGATCAACCCCGCCTCGCTTGCAGAGAAGGACTCCAACCGCAAGAATCTTTGCAAGGTCGAAATCATTGGCTACGACAAGCTGAAGGATAACGTCAGGTTCAGCAACGGTGACGTGCTCAACGACGTACCGTCTTATAAGTGGACGGGTGAGGAGATAACGCCTCGCATTAAGGTGACGTATAAGCTTGGCGACGAATGGATTGAGCTTAAAGAGGGCGTCGATTTCGAACGCCTCGCTTGGGGCGAATCGGTTTCGGAGAAAGATCCCGGTGCGTATAGGAGCCAAGCTTGGGGTCTGGGAAACTTTGCATACGGCAAGTTTTTCTACTGGAGCATCTACGGCACGCAGTTCGAGAACGTTCAGGCCAAGGGCTTTGATGGCACCTATGACGGCAAGGCTCACTCGCCGTCGGTGACGGTCGACAACGCCCCCGAGGGTACGCAGATCGAATATAGCGTCGATGGTGGCTCGCTGTACGAAGACCGAATCCCCTCCTATACCAATGTCACGCGCGATGTCTACGGCAACGTGTGCGCCGAGACGATTAAATATCGTATTACCGCACCCGACTACGTACCGGCGGAGGGCGAGCTCGAGATAAAGATCACCCCCGCCGAACAGGCTGCTCCCAAGGACGTTAAGACGACGGCCGCGACCGGACATGCCTTGGCGGATGGCAGCATCGACGGGATTGATAACACCTACGAGTGGAAAGCCGAGGCCGCCGGCGACTATCAGCGGATTGCCGAAGGCGAGACGTCGGTTAAGGGCCTCGCCGCTGGCAAATACAGCGTTCGCCTTAAGGCCGACCGTAACCATAACGCCTCCGAGGCCCTGACGGTTGAGGTCAAGGACGGCCCCAAGAAGGCCGACGGTAGCGGTTGGAAGCACGACGACGCCGAGCACTGGAACACCTGCACCTGCGGCAAGGAGGACGTTGACCGCGCCCAGCACGACTTTGAGTGGGTCGTCGACCAGGACGCCACGGCCGATAAGCCCGGTTCCAAGCACGAGCGCTGCAAGACGTGCGGCTACGAGCGCGGGTCTATCGAGATTCCGGCTTTCGGTATTACCGGCTACTCGGGTATCTACGATGGCGAAAAGCACGGCGTGACGGTTAACGCCGAGACCGTCGCATCTATCCAGTATCGCGAGAAGGGCGAGAAGAAGTGGAGTGACGAGTCTCCGCTCATCTGCGATGCCGGCTCCAAGACCGTCGAGTTTAAGGCGACGCTCACGTCTGGCGACACCTGCGAGGGCGAGGTCGAGCTTAAGGTCGATCCCCGTCCGGTAACGGTGAAGCCCAAGGATGCTTCGAAGACGTACGGCGAGGCTGATCCGAACTTTGAACTCGAAGCCGTCAAGGGCTCGATTGTTCAGGGCCACCCGCTCTCCTGGTTCAAGATTCACCGTGAGGCCGGCGAGAACGTGGGCACCTATACGCTGACGATCGAGGAGAGAAAGGTCGGCGACAAGTGGGACAAGATCCAGCGGGCGAACTATGCTCCGACGCTCCAGACCGGCACGTTCGAGATCGCCAAGCGCCAGATTGGTGTTGGCTGGACGGTCGGAACGTATACCTATAACGGCAAACGTCAGGGCCCCAAGGTCGAGCCCACCAATGTCGTCAAGTGTGACGAGGGCAAGGTCTCCTATGAGGTCGAGAATGCGACGGGCGTCGATGCCGGTAGCTATCCGGCAAAGGTGACGGGCCTCGCCGGTGACCCCGAGGTTATCAAGAATTATGCCCTTCCTACCGAGAACCTTGAGCATACCTACACGATTTATAAGGCCGAGCAGGAGAAGCCCCAGGGCCTGAAGGCTACCGCTGAAACCATCCGTGGCAAGTGCGACGGCAAGATCGAAGGCGCGCGCGGCGGCGTCGCCTACCGCCTGTTCCGCACCGAAGCCGGGGACGCCGATGGCGAGACCATAGTTTCCGAAGACGGTAAGATTGAGAATCTTGCCGCTGGCGACTACCAGGTCTGGTATGCCGAGACTAAAAATTACATGCCGTCCGCGCCTGTGGAAGTGCATGTCGACAACGGTAAGTACTTATGGGTCACCCTTTCTAGTGAGAATGACGCCTACTCGATAGACTGGCATAGCCCGAACAGACTGCAGTGGCACGAAAGCGTAGAGTTCTCGGTTAAGATCTCCGATGGCTACTACGCGGGCGACGACTTTGCCGTCAAGGCGAACGGCGTTGTTCTCGAGAAGGGCGAGGATGGAAAGTTCGTCCTGAGCAATGTCGAGGAGAAGACCACCATCACCGTCGAGGGCGTGCGCAAGCACGAGGCCGTGAGCGATGAGTGGCTCTCCGACGACAGCACGCATTGGCATCAGTGCACCTGTGGTGACAAGATCGACGAGGCCAAGCACGACTTTGAGTGGGTCGTCGTCAAGGCCCCCACGGCAACCGAGAAGGGCTCCAAGCAACAGAAGTGCAAGGTCTGCGGTCACAAGCTGGCCGAGGTCGAGATTCCGGCTGCCGCTATCGTTGGCTACTCCGACGAGTACGACGGCGACTATCACACGGTTGATGCGACAAGCCTGCCCGAGGGCGCCACGGCCAAGTACAGCACGGACGGCAAGAACTGGTCCCCCGAGGCCCCCAAGATTAAGGACGTTGGCAAGCTGACCGTTGCCTACCAGGTGACGATTGATGGTGCGAAGGCCGAGGGCGAGGTTACGCTCGAGGTCAAACCATGCGCAATTACGGTCGCGGCCGACGATTCCTCCAAGACGTACGGCGAGGCCGACCCCGTGTTTACGTGGACGGTCACGTCCGGCGAGCTCGTCGAGGGCGAGTCTCTTGAGGGCATCACTGTTGAGCGCGAGGCTGGCGAGGCCGTGCGTGAGGGCGGCTATGCCCTGAATGTGACGCAGGCCAAGGATGCCAACCCCAACTACGACGTTGCCTGCGAGGCCGGCGTGTTCACCATTAACCGGCGCCCGCTCACCGTGACGTGGGGCACCAGCGAGTTCGTCTACGACGGCGAGGAGCACTGCCCCGAGGCGAAGCTCGGCAACGTGATCGGCAAAGACGAGCTTGGCGCGACCGTCGAGGGCTCCCAGACCGAGGCCGGCGCCTCGTACACGGCGACCCTCACCGCGCTGACGGGCAAGGCCGCTGGCAACTATGTTCTGCCGACCGAGGGCCTGACATGCGAGTTCTCCATCAAGAACGCCGCCCAGGACGCGCCGAAGGTCCAGGCCGAGGCCGAGACAGTGAGCGGCAGGCGTGACGGTAAGATCGCGGGCGTCAACGCGACGATGGAGTGGCGCGCCAAGGATGCCGCCGAGTACCAGGCCGTGGGCGAGGGCGTGACCGAGCTCAAGGATCTCGCCGCCGGTGTGTACGAGGTTCGCTACCAGGCTAAGGCCAACTACGATGTTTCCTCTGTTACCGAGATCACCGTGGCTGCCGGCCGCAAGCTGGTCGTGGCGCTGCCGACTAATCAGCAGGGCTACACGCTTACCGCGACGGCAACCGAGCTCGATTGGCACGGGGCTGCAACACTCACCATGAGCATCGACAGCGCGTACTTTGCGGGCAAGGACTACGCCGTCAAGGTCAACGGCACGTCCGTTAAGCTTTCCGCCAAGGGCACCTATGAGCTCAAGGATGTCGAGGGCGACGTAAACGTGACGGTCGAGGGTGTCCTCAAGCACGAGCCCGACGGCACGGGCTGGGCACACGACGCTAAGAATCACTGGCATGTCTGCCGCTGCGGTGAGGTCATCGATAAGGCTGAGCACACCTTTGAGTGGGTCGTCGACAGGCCGGCGACGGTCGAGGCCAAGGGCGAGAAGCACCAGGAGTGCAAGATCTGCGGCGAGAAGGGCAAGACCGAGGAGATCGCGATTCTGAAGCCCGAGATCATCGACGGCAAGGGTCAGACGATGGTGGTCGACGCCGCCAAGGACCTGAGCTTCCGCTCGAACGCACCGCTTGAGTTCTTCCAGAAGGTGCTGGTCGACGACAAGGAGGTCGCCGCCGAGAACTACGTGCTCACCGAGGGCTCTACGATCGTGATGCTCAAGGCGAGCTTCCTAAAGACACTTGGCGTGGGCGAACACAAGCTGAGCGTGGTTTCGGCCACGGGCACGGCCGAGACGAACTTTACGGTTGCCGAGGCCGCCAAGCCCGCTCCTGGCCAGACCACTACGACTACTACGACCACGGCTACGACTTCCAAGCCTAAGGAGAAGGCTGGCAAGGAGACGTTGCCTGAGTCCGGTGACAGCACGTATGTCATGGCTGGTGCCGTACTCGCAGCCGGTGTAGCAGCTCTGCTGCTGGCGTGGGCCATGAAGCGCCGCGCTTAACCGCATGCCAGTCCCCAGCGGGTCCGGATCGAGCGATCCGGACCCGCTTTTGGGGTTTGCCGGAAACCCGGTGGTCAAAAAAGGCCAAATATGAGTACTGTTACCAGTTTAGTGGCAGCCAAATGGCCTCCAAAATCGGTGCCAGCGGCCAAAAGTGCATCGATTTTCGTCCTTCAGAGTTGCAATTGGGCTCCAAACAGGTGGCGCGCGCAGACGTGGTGTAAGAGCGTCCCGAGGTCCGTCGCTGCAAGTCCCGATGTTACTCCTTCTTGAGACCGCGCCTCTCGACTATCTCGTCCACTATCTCCCTGGCGCGCCGCCCGAGCGCGCGGCGCCTCCCCTCTGTCGGGGCCGGCCTGTCCGCGGGCTCGGCGAAGCCCTCGGCGGCCGAGGCCTCGGAGAACACGCGCTGCTGGGACCACTGTCCCTCGGTCTGTTAGCGCTACTGTAAAAACAACCATTTTGACCAACGCTCAATAACCAATCATG
>URQD01000018.1:0-33781 GCA_900549905.1 uncultured Collinsella sp.
CGCGAGATCGTGCGCCGCCGCGAGCAAGAACCGATCGAAACCACCGGCCAATTTGTCGAGATCATCAAGGCAGGTATCCCGGCTGCCGCTCGTCGGCATGGCGGACACCCGGCCAAGAAAAGTTTCCAGGCCATTCGCATCGAGGTCAATCACGAGCTCGATGTGCTCGAACGAGGGCTTGATGCCGCCACCAGGTGGCTCAACCCGGGCGGACGTATCTGCGTCATCTCGTATCACTCGCTCGAGGACCGTATCGTAAAGAACCACTTTAAGGAGATGAGCCAGGGGTGCACGTGTCCGCCGGAGATTCCGGTGTGCGTGTGCGGCAACGTGCCGATACTCAAGGTCATCACCCGCAAACCCTTGGTTGCCCAGCCTGATGAGGTTGAGCGCAACCCTCGGGCGAGATCAGCCAAAATCCGCGTGGCGCAGCGTCTGTAGGCACGACCGCGCGATATTGGACCTCCCGCTCGCACCATAAACGAAGCTTAAACACACTACCAACGTACTCGGGATGGGAGGCGGCATATCATGGGCTACAACACTTCAAGCGCAGCACTCGCCTATGATATGAACGCCATGCCCGCCTATCGTGAGACGCCGCAGGCCCCCGTTGCTCCCCGTGAGCAGCGCACGCCGCGCTTTGATGTCTACACGGGCGCGGGCCGTCAGGCAAACCAGGCGGTAAGCCCGGTTTTCATGAGCGTTCTTAAAACGTTTTGCATCATTGCGGCCATCTTCATGACGATCGGCGTCGCCCGCGTGGCGCTCGCCGGCGTTACGGCCCAGGTGCTCAACAGCAACGCCGAGCTTACCAACACGCTCGAAAAGGCGACCGATGAGAGCTCCGACCTGGAGGTCATGCATTCGGTCTATGGCGCCGACACGCGTATTCGCGACCTTGCGGGCGCTTATGGCATGGTGGAGCCCAGCGAGAGCGTTACACTTGACTTTTCGCAGGATGCAGCCGCGGGCGCCAACGCGACCGCGACCGCTCAGTAGCAAGACGGTAGCTGAGTATGACAAATGACTATCGCCGCGGTTCCGATGGGGGCCGCGGTTCTGGACGTCCCTCGTCGCGGGGACGTTCTGGTTATCAAGGAACGGGTCGGCAATCTTACAACGCCGGGCAGTCCCGTGGCAACGACCCGGCGTCGCGACTTCGCGGCTCGGGCGGCCCTCAAGTGCATAACACCAGGTCGCGCAAGAGTTCGTCGACCGAATGGCTCACGGGCACGCCTCTGCCTCGCCGCAAAGCCGTCATGGGCTTCATTGGGCTTGGCTTGGGCTTGGGCGTCTTTCGCCTTGCCGACTATCAAATTGTCGAAGCCGATAAACTGCGCGAGCGTGCCGATGCGCGCCGCCTGCTTGCGCAGACCCTCTATGCCAAACGTGGCACCATCTACGACCGCAACGGTAACGTGCTGGCGTCGTCGGTCGAATGTCGCAACATCGCCGTGAACCCCCAGCTTGTCGAGGATGTTGACAAGACGGTGTCGGCGCTGGTCAAGGCAACTGGAATCGATAAAAAGACCTGCCGTAAGCTCGTTGAGTCCGATGGAACCTGGGTGTATATCAAGCGCCAGGTGGACGAAGACGACGCTGCGGCGCTGGAGAAGAAGAACCTGCCCGGCGTGCTTTTTGAGCAGGCCATGAAGCGCGTATATCCATACGGCAATCTGGCATCGCAGGTGCTGGGTGTAGTGAATGTAGACAACGACGGCTTGACGGGTCTCGAAAAGCAATACAACAAGCTTCTGACCGGCACGAACGGTTCTCTCGTACGCGAGCGCGCGAGGGACGGCAGCTATATCGCGGGCGGTGCCTATAAAAAGGTGGCTGCGGTCGACGGCGTTGATATCGTGACGACGCTCGACGTCAATATCCAGCGTGCGGCCGAGGATGCCCTGGCAGAGGCTGTCGAGAAGACAAAGGCCAAGAACGGCTCGGCGCTGGTCACCGATCCTACGACAGGCGAGATCTTGGCAGCCTGCTCGTATCCGACCTACGACCAGACCAATTTGGAAAACGCCAAGACCGAGGATATGAACCTGCGCCTGGTCACCGACGCCTACGAGCCCGGCTCGGTCTTTAAGACGCTCGTGGCGGGCGCCGGCTTCGACTTGGGCGTCGTGCGGTCGAGTACGTCGTTTGAGGTGCCGGCGAGCATCAAGGTGGGCGACGATACCGTCACCGATGCCGACAAGCGCGACTACGCCATGACCATGGATGTGCGCGAGATGATGCGCCGTTCGTCCAACGTGGGATTTGTCCTGGTGGGGCGCAAGATCGGTGCCGACGACTTTGCCGCCTATGTGGACAAGTGGGGCATCGGTCACAGCTCGGGTGTCGATTTTCCGGGCGAGAGTCTGGGCATCGTCAAGGAGCGTGACCAGTATGACGGCGCCACGCTGGGCTCGATGAGCTTTGGACAGGCGCTGTCTGTCTCGCCGATTGAGATCGCACGTGCCGTGGGCGGCATCGCCAACGGCGGCGTGATGATGACCCCGCACTTCTATAAGTCCAGCAAAGGCGACGAGAAGGACTGGGGCGAAGGCGAGCGCGCGATTTCGGAGGACGCCGCATCCCAGGTGACATCGTGCATGCAGACGGTCGTGTCGGAGGGAACGGGCGTTGGCGGCGCGGTTGACGGCTATGACGTGGCGGGTAAGACCGGTACGGCCGAACGTGCCGACGAGAACGGCGGCTACCTCAAGGAGAACTACATGTCGTCCTTTATGGGCTTTGCACCGGCACAATCGCCCAAGGTGCTGTGCTATATCACGCTCGACGGAACGCCGAGCGGCTCAGATGCCGCTGCGGTGCCGTTCCAGTCCATTATGGCCAACGCGCTCGACGTGCTAGGTATCCCGCACACGAAGTAGGGGGTTACAATCTTTGGGGCGTGGTTTGTTGTCCCATATGAGGGGTGTTCACATGCCCTGCACCACGCATGCGCGGCGCTGGGATACAATACGCCGATAGCATTATTTAGGTTTACAGGGGAGCTGCAATGATAGAGATCGCCGTCAACAACCTCGCGGCCGCAACAGGGGCGCGAACCGTGACGGGAGAAGTCGATCGGGTATGCCGCGGGTGCGTTATCGACTCGCGCCAGGTCGAGGAAGGGACGATTTTCGTCGCCTTTCCCGGTGAAAACGTCGACGGCAATGATTTTGCTTCCCGTGCCGTCCAGTCGGGTGCCGGCGCCGTCGTGATGACGCGCGAGCCCGATGCCGAGCTGGTTTCGCTGGCGCAGGACAAGGGCTGTGCCATCTTGCTGACCGACGACCCCGAGGAGTTCTTGTTGCGCCTGGCGCACGCGTATCGCCTGGAGCTTGGCTGCCTGGTCGTTGGCATTACCGGTTCCATCGGCAAGACGACGACCAAGGACGTGCTCGCCGCTGTGCTCGCCAAGCGCTATCGTGTCTGGGCCACCAAGGGCAATTTCAATAACCTGATCGGCATGCCGCTCACGGTGCTTTCCGCTCCGGCCGATACCGAGGTCTTGGTGCTCGAGATGGGCATGAACCATTTCCACGAGATCGAGCGCCTTTCCCAGTCCGCCAATCCCAACTTTGCCATCGTGAGCAAGATCGGCACCTCTCATATCGGTATTTTGGGCAGCCGCGAGAACATCGCCCGCGCCAAGTCCGAGATTGTCCAGGGCATGTGCGCCGCCGGCGACTATTTGCCGCTGCTGGTTTTGGGCGGCGAGGACGACTTTACGCCGTTCATTCGCGATACGTTCGCCCAGCCTGCTGGCATCGACGTGATGCTGGCCGGTGTCTCGGACGATGATGAGGTCCGCGCCCGCGACATTCGTGTTGATGACGAGGGCCGTCCGGTCTTTACGCTCGATTTTGGTCAGGGCGAGACAATCGATACCATGCTTGCCATCCCCGGCGTGCAGTCCGTCCCAAATGCCGTTAAGGCCGCCGCGGTTGCCTATCGCCTGGGCGTGACGCCCGAGCAGATCGATGCTGCCTTTAGAGGCCTCACGATCACCGGTCACCGCCAGGAGATCAAACGCGCCAAGAGCGGTGCCCGCGTCATTGACGATTCCTATAACGCCAGCGCCGAATCCATGGCAGCCGGTCTCGACCTGCTGTGCTCGCTTTCGTGCAGGGGGTCTCGCATGGCGATCCTGGGCGAGATGGGCGAGATGGGCGATGAGGCTCCTCGCATGCATGAACTCGTGGGCGCCTATGCCGCCGCCAAGAAGCTCGACATGCTGGCGTGCGTGGGTGGTGAGCTGGCCCAGCTTATGGCCGATGCCGCGCGCATGATGGGCATGGACGAGGACCGCATCCAGGTGTTCTCCGATTATCAGCAGGTGCTCGACCGCATGGGCGGCGCGCTTGAAAAACATGATGTTGTACTGGTCAAGGGTTCCCGCTTTGTTGAGCTCGACCGCTTTGTGGAAGGTGTGTGCTAGCCCATGTTCGGCAATCCCTCGTATCCAACGTATCAGGCTTTTTTGGGGCTTGGCATCGCCGCTTCCATTGCGCTGCTGCTCATGCCGTGGTGGATCAAGCTACTCAAGGTCGAGGGTATCGGCCAGCAGGTTCGTGCCGACGGCCCCAAGCGTCATTTGGTTAAGCAGGGAACGCCCACCATGGGTGGTGTTGTCATCCTCGTCGCGATCTCGCTGACCTGCCTGCTGATGGGAAAGCTCACCACCGAGCTCGTGTTCGTGCTGCTCGCCACGCTGGCGACCGGTGTGCTGGGCCTGATCGACGACCTGACCTCCGTTACGCATGGGCGCTCGCTCGGTCTGACGCCTCATGCCAAGATGATCGGCCTAACCATTATCTGTGTCACCTTTACGGTGCTTGCCGTCAACTGGTGCGGCGTCGCCCCCGAGATTCGTTTTCCCGGTGGGTTGACGATTGACCTTGGCGTGCTTTCGACTACCATCTGCGGCTATTCGTTCCCGTGGCTCTATATTGTCTTTTGCTGGCTGATGATTGCCGGTCTTTCTAATGCCGTGAACTTGACCGATGGCCTTGACGGTCTTGCTGGCGGCACCTCCATGATCGCCATGCTCGCCATGGCTGCCATGGCGTTTTTGCACGGAGACGTGAACCTGTCCATCTTCTGCACCGCGTGTGCCGGTGCCTGCCTGGGCTTTCTGTGGTTCAACTGCTATCCGGCGAGCATCTTTATGGGTGATACCGGCTCGCTTGCTCTGGGTGCCGCGTTTGCCTGTACGTCCATCATGACTAACACCGAGGTCGTCTCCCTCATCATCGGTGGCCTGTTTATCGTTGAGACCCTGTCGGTCATGATTCAGGTTGTCTACTTCCACTTTACGCACAAGCGCGTCTTCCTTATGGCGCCCATCCATCATCATTTCGAAAAGAAGGGTTGGGCCGAGACCAAGGTCGTCATCCGTTTTTGGATTATCGCTGCGGCATTTGGTGCCGTTGGCCTTGCCCTGTTCTTCCAGTTGGGATAGTGGTCTTTCATGCCTCTTGCTGATGTCTTTAGCCTGCTCGTTTTGGGTCAGGGCAAATCCGGTCTCGATGTCGCCCGCTGGGCGCTGGCACATCCAGAGCGCGTAAGCGCCGTTACCGTGTATGGCGGCGGCACCTCTGAGCCCAATGACGCCACGCGTGCGCTCGAGGCTGCCGGTGCGTCGTTTGTCTATGGGACCGAACAGGTCGAGGGCGCCTATGACGTATGCGTGACGTGCCCGGGCATCTCGGAGTTCTCGGGCTTCTTTAAGGCCGGGCGCGAGCATGCCGCCCAGATTATGGGTGAGCCCGAGTTTGCCTATCGCCTGTCGCCCGATAACTGGATTGCCATCACGGGCACCAACGGCAAGACGACCACCACGTCGCTGACCGATTATCTGCTCAAGGCTTCCGGTGAGGCCAGTGTAGCTGTCGGCAACATCGGCGAGCCGCCTATCAACGAGATTGACGGCCGAGCCCACAACGAGTGGTTTGTGGCTGAGCTCTCGAGCTATCAGATTGCTACGACCACCGAGCTCCACCCTCGCGTGGCGGTGCTGCTCAACATCACTCCCGACCACTTGGGCTGGCATAAGAGCCATAAGAACTATGCGCTTGCCAAGATCAAACTGTTTGACAATATGGTCGATGACGATCTGGTGGTCGTCGACGTCGAAGACGCCGGCATTCACGAGTTCGATGAGTACATCTACACGCCGGGTCGTCGCATCTGCAAGGTCGCCTTTGACGAGCCAGAGGGTGAGGATGTCGCCTTTGTGCGCGATGGCAAGATGATCGTGCGCCTGAAGGGCGTCGAGACCCCGCTCATCGCTACATCCGAGCTCAAGATCTCGGGCCATCACAATGTTATCAATGCCCTGTGCGCTGCCACGGCTGTCCTGGCCGTCGGTGCCAATCCCGAGGGCATTTGCCGCGGTCTGGCCTCGTTCCAGCCGCTCGAGCACCGCGTGGAGCCGTGCGGCGAGATTGACGGAGTGCGCTACGTCAACGATTCCAAGGCGACCAACACCGACGCGGTCGAGAAGGCACTGACGGCATTTCCCGATGACAACGTGATCTTGCTGCTCGGCGGCCACGATAAGGGCACGCCGCTCACGGACTTCGCGCGCGTCGTTATGGATAACGTGCGCTCGGTCGTCTGCTTTGGCGATGCGCGCGAGCGCTTTACCGCCGCTATGGACGAGGCCGATGTCGATGGCGATGTGGATATCGCCCAAGCGGATGACCTACGCGATGCCGTGGACGTTGCCCGTTCGCTGTCGAGCCGTGGCGACGTGATCTTGCTTTCTCCTGCCTGCTCTTCGTTCGATGAGTTCTCGGGCTATGAGGAGCGCGGCCGCGTGTTTAAGGACTACGTGGCTCAGCTTGCCGCTGCAGCGAAATCGCAAATGGAATAGGGGTTGCCGGTGAGAGAGGAGAGCCCCCGACAAGGTATGAGGAGGCCCGACTCGGACCGTGCTTCCTCGCGGCGCAGCACACCGCGTTCCGGTCGTGGCAGGCAGTCGTTTAGCGAACGCTATATTGCCGGCGTTCCCGCCCGCATCATGCGCCCCCGTCTGATATTTATGGCCTGCCTGTTTACTTTGGTGTGCTTTGGTCTGCTGATGGTGTACTCGGCGTCTTCGGTCGAGGCGCTGCACGAGAATGGCTCGGCGACGTTTTTCCTGGGTCGACAGGCCGCGTTTGCCGGAGTTGGTGTTCTGGCGCTGATTGCCATCGTGCGCGTTTTGCCGGACAGCTGGTTTGGGGAGGATGTGCTTAGGATCTTCCTTATCGGCATGATAGGGCTACTGTTTCTGGTGTTCTTGGTGGGCAGCGGCAGCCGTGGCGCCACGCGCTGGCTCAACATCGCCGGTATTCAGTTCCAGCCTTCCGAGTTTTTAAAGCCATTTGCCATTGCGTATTCGGCCATCATGCTTGATCGCTTCTTTTCGCCCGGTGGCAACATCAACGAATTCCTTCGCAAGATGGGCATCTACCTGGGTATTTCGCTCTTTCTGATCTTTATCCAGCCCGATTTCGGTACTGTCCTGATCATCCTGTTGACCCTCATGTGCATGGCGTTGTTTGCGGGTCTCGACCCGAGATTTATCATCGGCGTGCTAATCTTCGGCATTCTCGTGATCGTGATTGCACTTGTCGCAGAGCCGTACCGTATGGTGCGTATTCAGGTTGCCTTGAACCCTTGGGCTGACGAGTATGGTGACGGCTATCAGGCCACGCTTGCCATCATGGCCTTTGCCTCGGGCGGTCTGTTCGGCCGTGGCATCGGCAACTCAACCATGAAGTACTCGTATCTGCCCGAGGCGCACAATGACTACATCCTGGCCATCATTGGCGAGGAAGTCGGCTTTGTCGGAACCGTGCTGTTCTTCTTGGTGTTTGCGATGCTGATCTACTCGGCGTTTCGCATTGCCGAGCAGGCGACCGATCGTCGGGGCGCGCTTATGGCGTCTGGCTCCGCGGTCATTCTCGCGGTGCAGTTTTTGATTAACGCGCTGGGCATCCTCAACGTGTTTCCCATGACGGGCAAACCGTTGCCGTTTATTAGCTACGGCGGTTCATCGATTATTGTGTCGCTTATGCTTGCCGGTCTGATCCTGCGCGTTTCGTACGAGAGCGCCCGTCGCGATGAGTACGACCGTCGCCGCGAGAGCTTTGCCGTTATGGATGAGAGTACCGCCGGCGTAGCCCATGTGCGCGGTGAACGACCTTCGCGTAGCGGCTTTACCGTTCTGGATGGTTCTACATCCGAGCCGGCAGCTCGTCCACGTCCGCGGACGGCTCCGCAAGGTCGTCCTCAGCGCCCCAGCCCTCGCAGCGCGGGCGGCGGATATAATCGAATCGATTTGAACTCGGACCCGTCGGCGCGTCTACGCACCGACGACCAGGGACCGCGTGTACGAAGGGACTACCATGACCGATAAGATGACCGTTGCTATTGCAGCCGGCGGCACGGCAGGACACATCAACCCCGCGCTCGCCTTGGCCGAAGAACTGCGTGACCGTGGCCACCACGTTGTGTTCGTGGGCCAGTCGCGCAAGCTCGAGGGTCGTTTGGTCCCCGAGGCTGGGTTTGATTTTGTGCCCATTACGGTCACGGGCTTCGACCGCTCCCGTCCTTGGACGGCGCTGACCTCGCTGTGGCGTGTCAATAAGGCCAAGCGTGCGCTCACCAGTCATTTCTCAAAGGTCGGCAAGCCCGATGCCGCCATCGGTTTTGGTGCCTATGTCGAGGTTCCGCTGCTGGGGTGGTGCAAGGGCGCAGGCGTTCCGTATCTGCTGCATGAGCAGAACTCTGTTCCGGGCCTGGCCAACAAGATGATGAACTCCCACGCCGCCCGCGTGTGCATCTCGGTGCCGGCAGCGCGTTCGGTCTTTGAGCGCGAAGGTGACCCTGACCACGTGCTCATGACCGGCAACCCCGTACGTCGCTCGGTGATCGAGGGCGATCGCGCTCGCGGCCGCAAGGCACTTGGCGTTCCCGAGGACGCTACGCTGCTGCTCGTCTTTGGCGGTTCACTCGGCGCCCAGCACCTCAACGAGCGCGTGGCTTCGCTCAAAAACGAGCTGCTTTCGCGCAAGAACCTCTATGTGTTGCATTCGACGGGTGCCGACGGCTTTGAGGAGACCGAGCGCGCTTTGGCGCTGACGCTCGAGGAGGCGAAGCGTTACCGCGTCCAGCCTTACATCGACAACATGGGCGACATGCTGGCTGCTGCCGATTTGGTGCTCTCGCGTTCGGGTGCATCGAGCGTGGCCGAGATCGCTGCGCTCGCCGTGCCCTCGATACTCGTGCCGTATCCGCATGCGACGGCCGACCACCAAACCACCAATGCCCGTTATCTGGTCGACGCCGGGGCCGGCGTGCTCTGTGCCGATGCCGATATCGACGGTTCTGCCTTTGCCGATGAGCTGCTGCACCTGGTCGATGACGCGGCAGAGCGCGACGTCATGCGTCAGGCGGCGCGTGGTCTGGCTCAGGATAGGGCCGCCGCTCTTCTGGCCGATGCGGTAGAGGGTTTGCGTTAGTTAGACGGGATATCGTCGGTCGCCCTCGCGCTGATGCGGTAGGTGCGGTACAGTTAACGGGTTACAGGCAGTGTTTACGCAAGGAGTACACGAGCACATGGCTGATTCCCAGACTGCAACCTCCGCGCCCGAGTTTAAGAGCGCCCACTTTATCGGTATCGGCGGCGCCGGCATGAGCGGCATCGCCCTCGTTCTGCACGAGCGCGGTTATGCCGTTACCGGCTCCGACCTTAAGACGTCACGTTATATCCGCCAGCTTACCCGCGCTGGTGTGAAGGTGCACGTGGGCCATGAGGCAGCCACGATCGACGAGGTCAAGCCCGACGTGGTTGTTGTCTCCACCGCTATTCCGGAGTCCAACCCTGAGCTCGTTCGCGCTCGCGAGCTTGGTATTCCCGTGTGGCCCCGTGCCAAGATGCTCTCTGCTTTGGGCCACGGCTACACCACCGTCGCTGTTGCCGGCACGCATGGCAAGACCACCACGTCTTCGATGTGCGCCACCATGCTCGACCGCATGGGTCTGGATCCGAGTTTCTTGATCGGCGGAATCGTCGAGGGCTATGACACGAACGGCAAGAACGGCTCGGGCGACTACTTTGTCGCCGAGGCCGACGAGTCCGACAGCTCCTTCCTGTTCCTGAACCCCAACGTGGTCATTGTGACCAACGTCGAGGCCGACCACCTCGATCACTACTCGGGTATCGAGGAGATCGAGGCAACTTTCGCCAAATTCATGAGCCTGGTGGGCGAGGACGGCACCGTCATCGTCTGCGGCGAGGACCCGCATCTGGTCGAGCTCGCCAAGTCGACGGGCCGTCACGTGCTTTCCTACGGCTTTGCCGAGAGCAACGACATCGTCTGCGTGCACCCGGATGTCAAGGGCATCCAGAGTGACTTTATCGTTCGCTTTGAGGACGGCACTGAGCGCGCTGTGGAGATCAAGAGCAATCCCGGTCGCCACAACATGCTCAACGCCACGGCGGTGCTCACCGTCGCCCATGTCCTGGGCCTTGACATCGACGCCGCCGCCAAGGCGCTCTCGAGCTTTGAGGGCGTCCGCCGTCGCTTTACCCACGTGGGCGATATCGATGGCATCACCGTGGTCGATGATTACGGCCATCACCCCACCGAGATCAAGGCGACGCTTGCTGCCGCTTCGTCGCTGGGTTACAAGCACGTCGACGTCGTGTTCCAGCCGCACCGCTATTCGCGCCTGCAGGCCCTGTGCGACGACTTTGCCGATGCATTTGCCAATGCCGATAAACTGCTGCTGATTGATGTGTTCTCGGCTGGCGAGATGCCCATTCCGGGTGTCACCTCTAAGATGCTCGCCGATACCGTGCGCGCCAAGCACCCTGGCAAGGAGGTCGTGTACTGCTCCAGCCGTCTTGAGCTCAATCAGGAGCTCGAGCAGATGGTGGGCGAGGGCGACCTGCTGCTCACCATGGGTGCCGGCGACGTTACGACCGTCGGTCCCGAGTTCATTGAGTATCTGACTGCCAAGAAAGACGCTTAAGTCTAATGGGTCTGTTTAACGCCGTCATGGCGCTCTCGGGCATGATCGACACGGATGTGATCGAGGACGAGCGCCTTGCGCGTCATACGAGCTATCGTATCGGCGGCAAGGCCGACCTCTTTGTGACGTGCCATAGCTATCATGCCCTCCGCCGCGCCGTGGCGGTGCTCGATCGCGAGCAGGTGCCGTGGGTCATCATCGGCAAGGGCTCCAATCTGCTGGTTGCCGATGGCGGTTATCGCGGTGCCGTCATTTCGCTCGGACGTGAGTTTCAGCGCACGGTTGTTGCCGATGACGGTTGTACGCTGACGGTCGGTGCGGGCGTGATGTTTGCGCGCCTGGTCAACGATGCCCTGTCGCGTAGCCTCTCGGGCCTTGAGTTTGCCGTTGGCATTCCTGGTTCGGTCGGCGGTGCGGTATCTATGAATGCCGGCACACGGACCGAGTGGATTGGCTCGCTGGTTGAGGATGTCGTAACGTTTGACCCGGCATCCGGTATCAAGCATTATGCGGGGTCCGAGATCTCTTGGGGCTACCGCGAATGTAGCCTTCCCCGCAATGAGATCATCCTCGAGTGCGTGTTCAAGCTTAAACCGGCGCCCAAGGCCGACATTCGCGAGCGCATGGAGCGGTACCTTACAAGGCGCAAGCGTACGCAGCCCATGGGTCGCGCATCCTGCGGGTCTGTCTTTCGCAACCCGCCCGATGCGAGTGTGGGCAAGCTTATCGAGGATTGTGGATTAAAGGGTTTTTCGATTGGCGGCGCGGAAGTTTCGCCCGTTCACGCTAATTTTATCGTTAATAACGGAACTGCCTCGGCCGATGACGTTGCCGCGGTTATTAGACATGTGCACGGAAAGGTGAGGGAGGCGTATGGCATCGAGCTCAGACCGGAAGTTAAATTCCTCGGCTTCTAGAGCATCGAAACCCACCTTCCGCCGCGCCGGAGGGCGTTCCGGCGCGCCTGCCAAACCTCAACGCAATACCGTCGCGCACTCTAAGTCTGTCGGGCATGCTCGACAGACCAGTCGTCCGGTCGTCGGCTCGCAGCTCGGTAATCGTCCGGCCGAAAAAAAGTCCTCGCGTCCCTCGACGACGTCAAAGCCTGTTATGGGCGCCAAGCCTGCCCGTCCCATGGCAGCTCCCAAGCCCTCGACGGGAACTAAAGCGGCGCGTCCAGGTCGCACGCTGGGCGCATCGAAACCGCGCTCGCTGACATCGGTGCCGGCTACCGCCAAGAAGCCTTCGAGTAAAAAAGGTTTCAACCCGTTATCTTCACTTGGAGCGATGGCAAATAAAACATCAGACGCCGCTTCTGTCGTTACAGGCAAAGGCAAAATCGTGGGCGGCGTTCTGGCCGTCTTGGCCGTGCTCGTCGTCGTTGCCACCGTGGTGATCAACTCTGGACTGTTTACTGCCACTGATATTCAGATTCAAGGCAGCGAGCATGTGACGAAGCACGATGCTATCCAGCTGATCGACTTGCCCGAGGGAACGTCGCTTTTTAACGTCGATCCCGACCAGATTACCGAGGATCTCAAGCAGAACCCGTGGGTTTCGGGCGTGGATGTCCAGCGCCAGTTTCCCCATACGCTTATCATCACGCCGACGGAGCGTAAAGTTATCGCCATTGCGTATATCAGCTCCGACGACCTTGCCTGGGCTATCGGAGACGATGACACCTGGATCGCCCCGCTGTCGACGTCGGTCGAAGTGGACGACCAGGGCAACGTCATCACGACAGGGCAGGGCTCAAATACCTTGACCGGAATCGATGCCGCGCTGGCGCTCGCCAAGCATTATGGCGCGGTGTTGTTGACTGATGTCTCGGCGGATGTCGCTCCGGTTTCCGGCCAGGCGGTGAACTCCAAGGCCGTTAAGGCCGGCCTGGATTATGTGCGTGGTTTTTCGAGCGAGTTCTTGGGACAAGTCAAGGATATTTCTACGCCTTCGGTCGAAGCCATCTCGGCAAACCTCAATAACGGCATTGAGGTGTCGCTGGGCGATTCGGACGATATCGCCAAGAAGGAACGCGTAGTCACCAAGTTGCTTTCGCAGGTAGAGGGCGTAACGTATATCAATGTGCGCTCTCCAGGCAACTACACATTTAGGAATGCTCCGACCTCGTAGCGCTGGTTGATGCTTTGTTGAGGGGCCATACCACGCCGTTTATCTGGTTTGTTTGGTTTTCACGGTCAATTATTTGACTGATACGTTCATAATGTGCAAACATAATACGGTTTACCTTTGCATTTACTTTCAACCTGAAGGTTAATGTGCGCAGGGGTCAACCCATGCTATGGCTATAACCTTTGTTCGGAGGACCGACATGCACGAGACAGAGATCAACAACTACCTTGCCGTCATTAAGGTGGTCGGCGTCGGCGGCGGCGGTACCAACGCGGTCAATCGAATGATCGAAGAGGGCATCCGCGGCGTCGAGTTTGTTGCCATCAACACCGATGCTCAGGCGCTCGCGATCTCTGATGCCGATATCAAGGTGCACATCGGCACCGACCTTACCCGCGGCCTGGGCGCCGGCGCCAACCCCGAGGTTGGCCGCAAGGCTGCCGATGAGTCCCGCGACGATATCGCCGAGGCGCTCGCTGGCGCCGACATGGTGTTCATCACCTGCGGCGAGGGCGGTGGCACCGGTACCGGCGCCGCTCCCATCGTTGCCGATATCGCGATGAACGAGGTCGGCGCGCTGACCGTCGCCGTCGTGACCAAGCCCTTCACCTTCGAGGGCCGCAAGCGCAAGAAGAGCGCCGAGGAGGGCATCAAGACCCTCTCCGATTGCGTCGACACCATGATCGTTATCCCTAACGACAAGCTGCTCGACATCGCCGAGAAGAAGACCACGATGCTCGAGGCGTTCGCGATTGCCGATGGCGTCCTTTCCCAGGGCACCCAGGGCATCACCGACCTCATCACCGTCCCGGGTATCATCAACCTGGACTTCGCCGATGTTAAGACCATCATGAAGCAGGCTGGTACCGCCATGATGGGTATCGGTACCGCTTCTGGGGACACCCGTGCCGTCGACGCTGCCCAGCAGGCTATCTCCAGTCCGCTGCTCGAGAGCTCCATCGATGGCGCCACGCGCGTCCTGCTTTCCATCGCCGGCTCCAAGGATCTGGGCATCCAGGAGATCAGCGACGCCGCCGACGTTGTCGCCAATGCCGTCGACCCTGAGGCCAACATCATCTTCGGTACCGTTGTTGACGAGTCCCTGGGCGACCAGGTGCGCATCACCGTTATCGCTACGGGCTTCTCCGACTCCAACGTCAACCGTCAGGACGAGCTCTTCGCTGCTCAGCAGTCCCAGAGCAAGGCCGCTGCTTCTGCCGAGCCGCAGCGCACCGCTCCGGCTGCCAGCCCCGCTCAGGCTGCCCCGACTCGCAACGTCGGTGGTACCGAGCTGCCCAACTTTGGCAACGACCAGTTTGAGCTTCCCGACTTCCTCAAGCGCGGCAGTTTCTAGTTCGTTTTTCTTAACGACCTGCATGGGGTGCGTCCGATTGGGCGCACCCCTTTTTGTTGTGTTTCGTCTTTGTAAACGAAAGCCTCCAATCTCCTTACGTTCCCTTTACGTTTGGTTCCTACCGCTGCGGGTATCCTTTTGATGAAGTATGGCAGCCGTATGACGCGGACTGCTGCGGCGTCGCCGCGATACTTGTGTTATTAGGAGGCTTTAGTATGGCAGCACGTGCGGACAACGTTTCGCGTGTCGACCATGATGGAGTTACGTTGGTAGAGGGCGCGACGCACGATGTTCGCTTTGCCTTTACCGAGCGCACCGGTGGCGTTTCCGAAGATGCGTACTCCTCGCTCAATCTGGGCTCGCATGTAGGCGATGACCCCTTTGCCGTTCAGGAAAATCGTCGCCGCGTACTCGGGGCCATGGGGGCCGCCGAGTGCGAGCATAATTTGCTCGTGCCCAATCAAGTACATGGTGACCATATAGTTACGGTGACCTCGAACGGCGCCGACGATCTTGAGGCTGTTCGCGAGCAGATTGCCGAGGGCTGCGATGCCATCGTCTGTACGGCCCATGAGGTACCCGTGCTGCTCTGCTTTGCCGATTGCGTTCCCGTGGTGCTGGTTGCTCCCAACGGTTTTGCCGTGGTGCATTCTGGCTGGAAGGGTACGATTGCGCGCATTTCCGCCAAGGCGTGCCAAGCGCTTTGCGATGCAACCGGCTGCAATGCGAACGATGTTTCTGCCTATATTGGGCCCCATATCCTGGGCGACGAGTACGAGGTGTCCCAAGAGCTCATGGACCGCTTTGCCGCCGAGTTCTCGTGCATCGATGCGGGCGCTTCCCGTATGCTCGATCTTTCCGCCGCCATTCGCGAGGCGCTGGTGGATGCCGGCGTCGATGTGAACGGCATTGTGGACACCAAACTTTCCACCGTATCCCAGAACGACCGCTTTTATTCCTACCGCAACGAGGGTGGCACCTGCGGGCGCCATGCGGCGATCGGCGTGATGCTATGAGAAAGATCGCATCGGTCCTGAGTGCGGCAGTGCTCACGCTCACGCTGTGCGCCTGCTCCTCGGGCTCTTCTACGTCTTCTATCACCGTGGCCGGCTCGACCACCTGCCTTCCCATTGCCGAGATCGCGGCCGAGGGCTTTAAGGAGGTGACCGGCACCGACGTGCTGGTTTCTGGCCTGGGCTCATCTGCTGGCATCGAAGCTGTTAGCGCCGGCACCGCCGATATCGCCAGCTCCTCTCGTGGCCTCAACGCCGATGAGCAAAACCTGGGCCTTACGCCTATCGTTATCGCACACGACGGCATCGCGGTCATCGTGAACGACGACAACCCGGTCGATAACCTCTCGACTGAACAGCTCCGCGATATCTATGCGGGCAAGATCACCAACTGGAAAGAGGTTGGTGGCGAGGACTTGAAGATTCAGGTTATTAACCGCGACGAGGCTTCCGGTACGCGTGAGGCCTTCCGCACCATCGTGATGGACGGCACGCCGTTCGATCGCCGCTCGGCTGTTCTTTCGGGTACGGGCCAGGTACGCGATGTCGTGTCTCGCTCTCGCGGTGCTATTGGCTACATCTCGCTGGGTTTTGTCGAGAGCCTCAACGCCAAGACTTCGGTCAAGGCCGTCTCGGTTAATCACGTCGAGGCGTCCGAGAAGACAGTCGCGAGTGGCGGTTATCCCATCTCCCGCGACCTCTATTTCTTTGTGAAGGGAACGCCTTCGCAGCAAGCGCAGGATTACATCGACTACGTGACGTCCGAAAAGATGGACAAACAGATTCGCGAGGCGGGTTTTATTCCCGTCACGAACGACGGGAAGGGGAGTGAGTAGCATGGAGGCACAGGAAAACTCCCAGACCGAGCAGACTGCTCGGGCACCCAAAAAGCGCGAGCTGGCGCTCGTGTCACGCAGCACTTATATTAAGGAGAAGGCGCTACAGTGGATCTTCTTCGCCTGCGCATTCTTGGCGGTCGTCACCGTCATCCTGATCTTTGTCTTCACCACGTACTCGGCCCTGCCCGTCTTTACCGATATTGGCCTGGCGGACTTCTTTAGCTTTACATGGGCTCCTTCCGAGGGGCATTACGGCATCATGTCGCTGCTGGCCGGCTCAGGTCTGGTGACCGTCGGTGCCCTTGCCATGGGCGTACCGTTGGGTGTGGGCACAGCCGTGTATCTGGTCGAGATTGCCAGCAAGCGCGTGCGCAAGCTCATCAGCCCTGCCGTCGACCTGCTGGCGGGTATTCCCTCCATCATCTACGGCTTCTTCGGCATGATCATCATCCGCCCGTTTATTGCGCAGCTGACCGGTGGCCTTGGGTTTGGTGCCCTAACGGCGTGGTTCGTGCTTGCCATCATGATCGTCCCCACGATCACGACACTCACCATCGATGCCCTTAACTCCATCCCCATGGGCATCCGCGAGGCATCCTATGCCATGGGCGCCACCAAGTGGCAGACCATCTATAAGGTCGTGCTGCCCGCAGCCAAGCTGGGTATCGTGGACGCCATCGTGCTGGGCATGGGTCGTGCTATCGGCGAGACCATGGCCGTGCTTATGGTCGTGGGTAACGCTCCGGTCATTCCGGATAGCATCTCGAGCCCTATCTCGACGCTCACGAGTCAGATTGCGCTCGACATGAGCTATTCCTCGGGCCTGCACCGCTCGGCACTGTTTGGTATGGGCGTGGTGCTGTTTATCATCTCCGCCGCACTGGTGGGTATCGTCCGTCTGCTTTCCAAGAAGAAGAGGGGGTAGGCTATGTCCGATTCCGTTGAAACGACGGTCGATACGACTTCGTCGCGCGAGCGCATCAAGCGTGCCCTTTCCCACGGCAAGAAGGGTCGCATCAACAAGGACCTGTCCAACAAGATCATGCTTGGCGTGTTCCGTGCCGCGGCATACATCACCACGCTGGTGCTGGTCGCTATCATCGCCTACGTGGTCATTAACGGCCTGCCGCATATCTCGCTCGACTTTATCTTCGGTTGGCCCCAGGGCGTCAACGCCGAAGGCGGCATTTGGCCCACGATCGTCTCGACCATCTATGTGACGGCGCTCGCCATGCTCATCTGCACGCCGGTTGCCGTCTTGGCTGCGGTCTATCTGGCCGAATACGCCAAGCAGGGCAAGATTGTCGACATCATTCGCTATGCTGCCGATGCCCTGGCCTCGGTACCCTCCATTGTTATGGGCCTCTTTGGCTACGCCTTGTTTGTCGAGGCTATGGGTCTGGGCCTTTCGATGGTCTCTGCCGCTCTGGCACTTGCGCTCTTGATGCTTCCCATCGTCATGCGCACCACCGAGGAAGCCATCCGCGCCGTTCCGCGCTATATCCGTTGGGGCGCATATGGTCTGGGCGCCACCAAGTGGCAGGTCGTCTCCAAGATCGTGCTTCCTTCTGCCTTTGGCCGCATCGCCACCGGCATTGTCCTTGCCATCGGCCGCGCCATCGGCGAGACCGCCGTGGTGCTCTACACCATGGGTCAGGCCATCAACCTGCCTATTTCGCCGCTCGATTCCGGTCGTCCCATGACCGTTCACCTTTATCTGCTCGCCAATGACGGCATCAACATGAACGCAGCCTACGGCACCGCGCTTTTGCTGATGGCGATTATTCTGGCCTTCAACCTGTTTGCGCGCTATCTGTCGCGCAAGCGCCGCTAGTTAAGGAGTCCCATGTCCGTCTATCAGTCCGCTCCCACGCCGGAGCAAGCGGCCATCACGGCCAAGGATTTCAACTTTTGGTACGGTGACTTTCATGCGCTGACGGGGCTCGACCTCAACATCGCCAAAAACGCCATCACCTCGTTTATCGGTCCTTCGGGCTGCGGCAAGTCGACGTTTTTGCGTTGCATCAACCGCATGAATGACCTGATCGAGGGTACGCGCGTCGAGGGCACCATGACGCTCGACGGCAATGATATTTATGCCGAGGGCGTCGACCCGGTCGACCTTCGCCGTCGCGTGGGCATGATCTTTCAGCAGCCCAACCCGTTTCCCAAATCCATCTACGAGAATGTCGCCTTTGGCCCTCGTCTGCAGGGCGTGACTAGCAAAAGCGACCTCGATGACATCGTGGAAGAATCGCTCAAGCGCGCCAACCTCTGGAAAGAGGTATCCAATCAGCTCAACAAGGATGGTTTGGCGCTCTCGGGCGGTCAGCAGCAGCGTCTGTGCATCGCGCGCGTGCTTGCGGTGCAACCCGATGTCCTTCTGATGGACGAGCCCTGCTCCGCCATCGACCCCACGTCCGTCTCTAAGGTCGAGGATCTGATGGCCGAGCTGGCGCCCGAGATGACGATTATCATCGTCACGCATTCTATGCAGCAGGCAGCTCGTATCAGCGACTACACCGCATTTTTCTTGCAGGAAGTTGCCGGCGAGCCCGCCACGCTCATCGAGTATGGTCAAACCGACGCGATCTTCACCAGCCCGGTGGACTCGCGTACGGAAGACTATATCACCGGCCGCTTTGGCTGATCGGTGCGACTAGTCCCAAGCCGATCGGACCTGGTCCGGTGCGTATTCACTGTGCGGGCGGCATGACCGCACCCAACTGATTGGAGTGAACCATGCGCAAACTGTTTTCCCGTCAGCTCATCGAGGCCCGTCACGAGATGCTGAGCATCTACGAGGCTGTAGACCTGGCGCTTCACGACGCCGTGAAGGCCTACGCGACCGACGATCGCAAGCTCGCCACCAAGACCAAGAAGCGCACGCTTTCGATTGACGCGCGCTGCGCCAACTTGGAGGCCGTGTGCTACAACCTGATCGCTACGCAGTCGCCGGTCGCCTCCGACTTCCGCTTGTTGCAGACAATCATCTACGTCGACTTTAACCTGCAGCGCATGACCGATAAGGTTCGCCAGATCTGCCGCGCCACGCGTCACATGGTCAAGGCCGACATCTCGCTGCCTCAGGAGCTTGTGGCCTTGGTTGAAGCCGAGGCCGAGGCTGTCTATCAGGTGCTGGGTTCGTCGCTTTCTGCGCTCGTCACCAACGACATGTCCATCATCTGCAATCTGGCCGTCGAGGACGAGCCGGTGCATGCGGCGTACGAGAAGTTCTTCCGTACCTTCAACCGCATGGACACCGGCGATTTTATGGACGACGACAGTAACTATGACGACCTGCGCCGCGCCATCATGGTCTCGCGCTATCTCGATCGCATCGCCTCGATTTCTATCGATGCCGCCTGCCGTCTGACCTTCCTTTTGACCGGACAGCGTATGACTGCCGGCGATATCGCCCGCACGGACGAGGACGAGCTCGAGAGCATGCGCGTGCCTTCGGGCGAGGGCGTCATCATGAGGCCCGCCGTCGATGCGCGTTTTGTTGCTAGGGTGCCTGCTAACGAGCTGAGCGAGGGCCTTCGCTACCTGCTTGAACACCTTGAGGACGAGGACGATGGCGAGGATGACGAGGAGTAAGTAGCCCCGTTCGTCGAAAGATTGTAAATACCTAAGTGAGCGCGACCTTGCACATGCGAGGCCGCGCTCTTGCGTTAGCATGGGACTACTTGTATGGCTGTCAGCGGAGGCGATTGGCAATGGATAACTATTTGGACTTGATGCGCGCTCGCCGCGAGCAGATTCTGGAGCGTTTTTATGCGGCACTCGATCGCGCGGGCCGTCCCCACGATGCCGCGTGCCTGATTGCCGTCTCCAAGACTGTTGGCGTCGATGAGACCGTTGCCGCTATCCAGGCGGGGTATCGCCATTTTGCCGAGAACCGCCCGCAGGAGCTCGTTCGCAAGCTTGCGGGCCTCGCAGAGCATCCGGAGCTACCCGAGGTGCGCTTCGATATGATCGGCAACCTGCAGACCAACAAGATCAATGCGGTTCTGGGCTCGGCTGAGCTGATTCATTCGGTGGGATCGCTGCATTTGGCTCAGGCCATCTCGAGCCGTGTGGTCCGCAAGATTGAGGCGGGTGAGCTCTCCGGCCCCCAGCGTGTGCTGATCGAGGTCAATGTGAGTGGTGAGGAGTCCAAGGGCGGCTTTTCGCCCGACGAGGTCCGCGACGCCGCAGGTGAGCTTGCGGAGCTTGAGGGAATTTGTGTGCAGGGCCTTATGACTATGGCACCCCGGGGGAATAAGGATGTGGCGCGCCGCACCTTTGCCGGACTTCGCGAGCTAAGGGATGAGCTTGAGGCGACGCACTCCGATCTGAGCCTGCCCGAACTTTCCTGCGGCATGAGCGAGGACTTTGAGCCTGCCCTTGAGGAGGGCTCTACGCTCGTTCGCCTGGGCAGGGTAGTATTTAGCCCGGAGTTTGCAGTAAAATAAGGCTCTGAAGTGCGCACTGATTATCGGAGCGCCTGCACTAAACCGCGAGAGGACACAACCATGGGCTTCCTTGACGAGATTAAAAATAAGATGCACCTGGGCGGCCAGCAGGGTTACGACCAGGGTTATGGTCAGGACGACGACTACGGCTACGATGACGGCTATGACGACGGCTACCAGAACAACGGTTACAGCGGTGCCTCAGGTGAGGGCTTCTACACCCAGGACGAGCCGAGCAACGGCTTGTTGGGTCAGACGCGCCGCGGCGAGGCCGAGTCGGTGGCCGTGTACACACGCTCCGGTCAGCTGGTCGGCGACGATTCTCGCCACGCTACGACCTACAACCCGCCATCGCGCTCGCAGGAGACGGTTGCGGGCGGTTATCGTCCCGGTGCCTACGACACGCCGTCGAGCTATGCCGAGAGCACACGTGCCCGCGCTGCTGCCCCCGCACCTGCTCCCTCACCGAGCGATGCCTCGGCGTATGCGAGCAACATCATCAACTCTACGCCGCAGCTGCCGGCCTATGTCCTGCGCCCCGAGAGCTATGACGACGTGGAGACCGTCGTGCGCCGCGTGCGCACCAAGCAGCCTGTCGCGCTGATTTTTGTGGGCGTTCGTACCGAGGTCGCCAAGCGCGTCTTGGACTTCTCTTACGGCTTTGCCTGCGGCCTGGGTGCCACGGTCAAAGAGGTGGGCGACCGCGTGTTTATGGTGCTTCCCGCCGGCTGCGAGGTCAAGGATTCCGACCTCAAGAAGCTCCGTGCCGACGGCTACCTTAAGTAAAAACAAGACGAGGAGATTCTCATCAACATCTACACCATTGTCCAGCTGGTCAATACGCTGTTCAACTTTTACTCCACGCTCATCGTGGTCTACTGCTTTATGACGTGGATTCCCATGAAGCAGGGTGGATTGCTACAGGATATCGCCGCTGTTCTCGATAGCGTGTGCGGCCCGTGGCTCAATTTGTTCCGCCGGTTTATCCCGCCGATGGGCGGCGTCGATTTTTCACCGGTCGTTGCGATTATTGCGTTGCAGTTGGTGCAGAAGCTGGTTCTGCAACTTCTTATAGGTATACTCATATAAAACTGGCTTAGTAACTCACGTCGGGCGCACGGCGCCAAGGCGAAGATAAAGGAGAACTTGTTATGGCTATTACCCCTGCTGACATTCAGGCTCAGACCTTCTCTGAGGCCAAGCGCGGCTACGATCCCGCCGAGGTCGACGTCTTCCTGGAGACCCTGTCCTCTGAGGTCGACGCCATGCTCGCCAAGATTGTCGATCTTAAGGGTCGTCTGACCGCCACCGAGCAGCAGCTCGCCGACACGCAGGCCCAGCTCGCTCAGGCTCAGGATGCTGCCGCTCAGGCCGTCCCTGCCGCGCCCGTCGCCGCTCCTGCGCCCGACTTCTCCGCTCAGGAGCGTCAGATTTCCGCTGCCCTGATTGCTGCCCAGCAGACCGCCGAGGGCATTGTCAACGACGCCAACGAGAACGCTGACCGCATCCGCAACGAGGCCGACGCCAAGGCCCGCGAGGTCATCCGTCAGGCCCTGACCGAGAAGCAGGCCGAGCTTGAGGAGATCGACCGTCTTAAGGCTTCCCGTGAGGAGTTTAAGGCCGAGTATCTCAAGCTCATCCAGCACTTCATGGACGATGCTCAGAACTCCTTCCCGGCCGATCTCATGGCTTCCACGCCGGTCGGTTCCGCCGCTTCTCCGGCTGTGACCGTTCCTGCTGCCGAGCCGCTGCCCGTCGCCGAGCCGGTTATCCCCGTTGCCGATCCCTTCGCGCCGATCGATAACTTCGCCGCCGACGACCTGGACTAACATCCAGCTATCATTTAGCGCCTAGAAAGGGCCCGCAGCTTGCGGGTCCTTTTTTGTGGCTGTATGCAGTCTGCAAAACAAAACGCCGAGTCCTGCGTTTGAGGGGCACAGAACTCGGCGAACGGGTGAGCGGTCAAAGGTGGATTTAAGGCATGTCCCAAAAATCTACTTGAGGAGGAAGTCGGGGAGGGGAATGGTGCGGGCCTCGCGGTGTTTGGGATCGGCGATATGGTCGGCAGGATAGCCGCAGACGAGCATATGATAGGGATAGATGCCTTCGGGCAGGCTGAACTGCTCGCAGGCCACCTCGGGCTTAAAATGGCACACCCAGCACGTACCCAGGCCCTGCTCCTCGGCCTCCATCATCATCTGATCGCAGACGATCGAGGTGTCGATGGCACTGAGTTCATCTGGTCATACGGGCGCACCCAAGCATCGTCGGTAACGCTGCAAATAAGAAAGATAAGCGGAGCCCCAAAGATGGACCCATCACGAGCAAACCGAGGCTGACAAGCAGCAGCCTTCTCCAACAGCTCAGGCGTATCCAGCACCATCACACGGGCTGGATGATTATTACAAGCAGAAGGAGCAATACGCCCAGCCTCAACAATGGCATCCACCACAGCCTGCTCAACAGAACGGTCCTCAAACTCGCGACAAGAATACCGACCACGAGCCAGATCCAAATAAGACATACAAGCCCTCCTAAAATTAAAAATCAAACAAACCAAAAGTAACCCAAAGAGTACCCAAAGCAGCAATCAGCCAAACGCTCATCAAGGGCCAAAGTGTCCGAACGGATACCAAAGGTCCCTTCAGCCAAACCCCCGTCGCGCTAAATCTATCAGCCAAAGTTCCCAATGGTGGTGCATAAGGGAGCGGGCCCGGCCACTAATAACCTTTTGAACGACTCTGCTTGCAGCCGGAGTGAAAAAGGTTATTAGTGGCCGGGCCCGCGACCGGTGGGACATGTACCCCCAATTAACTGTTCTTCATGACAATCGAGTCCACGACATCGGCCACATTCTCGCAGCAGTCAGCGCAGTACTCCAGGAAGGCGTAGACGTCACGCCAGGCGATGACCTCGAGCGGATCCTTACCGTTGACATGCAGGTTGCGCATGGCGTTGATGTAGAGCTCGTCGGCCTCGGATTCGATGGTGTTGATCTGAATGACCAGCTCGCGCAGGGTCTTGGACTTGCGGTAGTTGGGCAGCTCGACCATCAGGTCCTTCATGGCGCGGCAGGCGTCGGTCACCTTGTGGGCGATCACGATGGCATCGGGATGGATGCTCTGGATGTTGGTGAAGTAGACGCGCTGCACGACGCCCTCGATACGGTCGAGCACGGTGTCGAGCGAGCAGCTCATCAGGTCTAGGTCCTCGCGCTCAAGCGGGGTGATAAAGGCCGTGAGCAGGGCGTCCTCAAGCTCATGGTGCTTCTTGTCGGCCGCATGCTCGATCGCGTGCATCTTGTCGAGCATATCGTGAATCTTCGCGGGATCGAAGTTCTCGAAAATCTTGGTGAGCAGCTCTGCTGCCTGGACGGCAAGGTCGGCGCAGGCGACGTAGTTGTCAAAGTAGAACGAATCGGGTTTCTTTGCCATGAGTGGGTCCTTTCGAGGCGAAGACGGGTGGGCGAGATATTACGGTCCGGATGGACGCTCGGTTTGACTAGATGAACATCATGAACAGCTTGGCCATGACAAAGCTGATGAGTCCGCAGGCGGGGAAGGTGAAGAACCAGGTGAACATCATGTCCTTGACCACGCCGAAGTTGATGGCCGAAAGGCGCTTGACGGCGCCGACGCCCATGATGGCGCAGGTCTTGATGTGGGTGGAGGACACAGGGATACCGGTAAGAGTGGCAAGCAGCAGATTCGCGGCGCCTGCGAGGTCGGCGGAGAAGCCCTGATATTTCTCGAGCTTTACCATGCTCTGGCCGACGGACTTGATGATGCGCTCGCCGCCCACGCTGGTGCCGATGCCCATGGTGGCCGAGCACAGCAGCATGATCCAGATGGGGATGCCGGCGTCGCCGACGCCGGTCTGGCCGTTGGCGAAGGCGACACCTAAAAAGAGCACGCCGATGAACTTCTGTCCATCCTGCGCGCCGTGCATAAAGCTCATGGCCGCAGCGCTCGCGATCTGAGCGTATTTAAAGAAGACGTTGGCACGTCGCCTATTGGCGGCGGCAAACAGAATCGAGACGAGTTTGCACAGGACCCAGCCCATGACAAAGCCCAGACCGATGGAGAGCGCCAGGCCGTAGATGACCTTCATCCACTCGTGGACGTTGACGCTGTTCGCGCCGCCGAGGGCGATAGCGGCACCGGTCAGGCCGGCGATAAGGCTGTGGCTTTGCGAGGTGGGGATGCCAAAACGCGATGCTGTGGCGCCGTAGACGACGATGGAGAACAGCGCCGCGCAGAGGCACGCGAGCGCCATGGTGCTGTTTCCGCCAAAGTCGACGATATGTGAGATGGTGTTGGCGACGCTCGCGTTAAAGTGCGTCATGATGAGCACGCCCAAGAAGTTGAATGCGGCGCTCATGAGAATGGCGGCGCGGGCGGGCATACAACGCGTGGTGACGCAGGTCGCGATGGCGTTGGGCGCGTCGGTCCATCCGTTGACGAAGATGGCGCCGAGTGCGAGGATCACGGTGACGGCAAGGACTGGGTTCGACACAAGTTGGCCGAGGAAGGTTGAGAACGTTACGTCCATGTATGGGCTTTCTCGAAGTTTGCAGACACGTTACAAAAACATGATAAATCGTATCACCTCCTGTGGGCTTCTTTACCGAGTTCTGATGGGAGAAGTGAATTTTTTGGCACTAACATTGAATATTAGCCCTGTTGACCGCGGGTGTTCTTTTTGCTAACACGTCGTGCGGACGTGCACATGCGGTCCGACACGCCAAAACCACAGCCTGTTCGCTTTACAATATGCAAACATGCGTTCGATAATAGGAGCATGGAATATCGACAGACAGATGGCAAAACTCGGCGCGTGCACAAGCAGTATGTGGACGTCGTGGCCCGCATCCTCGCGGGCGGACAAGTCGTGCCGGTCACCGTCTGCTGGGTCGACGGTCGCTGCTTTACGATTGACGAGATTGTCTCGTCCACGGGCTTTGGCTTAACGGTCCACGGTGTTCGTACGGCAACGTATAAAGTTCGTTTTGGCGGGCATGCGACCGAGTTGTATCTGGAGGACCAGGCGCGCGAACGGCCGGACGGCTCGCAGGCCCACGTGATGCGTTGGTGGGTCTGGGCGTTTGACCGCACGCTCGAGGGCGAGCGCCGCAGGTAGGGACGCACGGCGTTCGGGTACAATGGTAGGAATCTTGTCATCTGCTGCGCCGTCATTCGCGGCGCTTTTTGAAAGGACGAAGCTATGAACGATATCCAGGGCTATCAGAACGGCCCCGTCGAGACCGGCGCAAGCCGCGCCAAGGAGATGTCGCCGCGCGCGTACAATCTCGCCATGTCTGCCCTGATCTTCTTGGGCTTTTGCGCCATGGGCGCCGGCGCCTACTTTACGAGCACCATGTCGTTTGCGCGCATGATGATGAGCGGGGCCGCCCTGCCGCTGGTTTTTGGCTCGTTTATCCTGACCATTGTCGGCATCGTCATGATGTCAGCTGCCGCCAGCAAGCAGTCCGTGGGCCTGTCCCTTGTGGGCTACGTAATCTTTGCGAGTACCTTTGGCCTGACCGCGTCGTTTGGCCTTGCCAACTACGACCTGCCCACCATCAACACTGCCTTTATCGCCACGGCCGCCATCACCTTTGTCTTTGGCGCCTTGGGCGTGACGTTCCCCAAGTTTTTCCAGCGCGTATATGGCATCGGTTTTGGCATTCTGCTCGCCACTATTCTGGTTGAGATCGTGCTGATGTTCATGGGCGTCTCGCAGACCATCACCGACCTGATCGTGATCGTGGTGTTCGCCGGCTTTATTGGTTACGACACCTATGTTGCCACGACGGTGCCGCCCACGCTGCCCAATGCGGTGCTCATGGCGTCCAACCTGTTCGTGGACATTATCAACGTGTTCCTGCGCATCCTGAACATCCTCGGTCGTCGCGACTAGCGCGGGGCATTACGGCGTTTCTTGTCGGATGCGGTAAAACGATGCGAAAGGCGGTCCTGCGGGGCCGTCTTTTTTGTGCGCGGCGGGGTATCATGGATGGGAAAAAGCCGATAGCGGCAGCGACAGGAAAGGTGACCACTTATGGCAGACGTCGACAACAGGAACCGTAACCGCAGGCCCAACCGCGCGGGACAGCCCAACCCCAAGCGCGAGGCTCGCGCCAAGGCCGCCGAGCGTCACGTGGCAACTGTGTCCGAGGCGTGTGCCAAGGATATCGAGCGCTCGCTTGCCGGCGTTCGCGAATTCGACGGTATGCCTGCCGGCTTTGTCGCGGCGATGAAGGCCAAGGCCCAGAAGGCAGCGGCTGCCGAGGAGCCGGTTGCCGAGGTTGTGGAGGCCGACGCTGCCGAGGTTGAGGCTGCTGAGGTGGAGACTACGGTCGAGTCCGAGGTGGCACCCGAGTCCACTGAGTCGGCCGACGAGGCTGAGCCCGCGTCCGCGGAGGAGGCTGCTCCGGTCCTGCCTGAGGTCACCGTGCTTGATGCCTCCGCCACGCAGGCAATCCTCGATAACGGTCGCGGCTATGCGCAGTTCTGCGATATGGCCGTGCTCGCCTTTGCCTCGTTTACCAATCCGGGCGGCGGTTATATCCAGGGCTACCTGGGCCAGGAGGCGATGCTCTGCGCCGATTCGTACCTGTACAACGTGCTCGACAAGCAGCGCAAGTGGTACGGCGAGAACCGTCGCCGCAACATCAACTGCGAGCTTTACCGCAATCGTGCGCTGGTGGTGCCCGCCGTGCGCTTCGACCGCAACCACGTGCACGCATACGCCGATGTGATCGTTGCCGCCGCACCTAACGTCAAGCGTGCCCGCCAGGAGTACCGCGTGAGCGAAGACGCCCTGTTGGATGCCCTGCGCGACCGTATCCGCTTTGTCCTTGCCATCTGCGATGAGCTGGGTCGCGAGAAGCTCGTGCTGGGTGCTTGGGGCTGTGACAATAACGGCTTTGATGCCGAGGTCGTAGCCGAGCTCTTCCGCAAGGAACTCGCGTCGGGCGACTTCAAGGTCAAGCAGGTCTTCTTTGCCGTGCCCTCTACGCGCTGGGACGAGGACTTCGCCAAGTTCGAGCACGTGCTGGCAAACTTCCCCGAGCGCAACGAGGAGTCCTATGCTCAGGTTGCCGCCCGCACCGCAGCCGCCCGTGCCGCCGAGCAGGCTCAGGCCGCTGCCGAGGATGACGAGGATGACGACGACTGGCGCAAGTACCTGTAAACGGTGCGCGTGATGCGATATACCGAGCCGACGGGGGCTGCTCCCGTCGGCTTTTTATTGAGTGGGGAGCTTACGATGAAAAACGTTCTATGCTTTGGTGACAGCAACACCTATGGTTACGATCCGGCGGGCATGCGCGACGGCACCGCGGTGCGCTATGCGCGGGATGTGCGCTGGTGTGGCGTGGCGCAGCGTGATCTGGGCGAGGGCTGGCATGTGATTGAGGAGGGACTCAACGGCCGCACGACGGTGCGCGACGATATGTGCCATCTGGACACTAACCTCAACGGCATTCGCGCGCTTCCGATGCTTCTCGAGGCCCATAAGCCGCTGGACGCCATTGTGATCATGCTGGGCACCAACGACTGTAAGACGGTCTTTAACGTGACAGCTTCCGATATCGCCCGTGGCGCCATGGCGCTGATTCGCGCCGTCCGCGCGTTTCCGTGGACCGACACTGCGCCCTGCCCACGGATTCTGCTGATGGCGCCTATCAAGATTAAGCCGCAGATCGCCGATGTGTATATGACCGACTTTGACGAGCATTCCGTCGAGGCCTCGGAACATTTTGGCGAGTACTATGCGCACGTGGCCGAGCAGTTTGGCTGCGACTTTTTGAATGCCGCCGAGTTTGCCGAGCCGGGCGATATCGACTATCTGCATATGATGCCCGAAAGCCACGAGAGCTTGGGACATGCCGTGGCAGCCAAGCTCCAAGAGATGCTCGGTGAGTAGCGCAGCCTCAAGCCACCACAAAAGCTCCCTTTGCTGTGGCTTGTTTCGTTAATTTGTCTTTATCTGTAACAGTTGTAAGGTCGAAAACGGGCTAGATGTTACAGATTGAGATTATTTAGGTCGATATCGGTCGTTTGTCTCGATCTGTAACATCTAGGGTCGATTTTGCCGAGTTACTGTTACAGATTGAGATTATCTTCTCAGCGGAATTTGAATGTCTCGATCTGTAACAGGTGGGCCGAAAAATGGGCTCTAACTGTTACAGATCGAGATGTTTGTGGGAGCCACCGCAAAGGTGCCTGCCCCCTTTGCGGTGGTTTTGGGCTGTGAATCTTAATACTGCCACATGTGGTTGACAGGGCCGGAACCTTTGCCCATGTCAAAGCCGGCGGCCAGAGCGCCCGTTAAGTAGGCCTTGCCGGCGTTGACGGCATCGGCAAGATCCATGCCCTGGGCCAGCGCGCAGGCGATGGCGGACGAGAGTGTGCAGCCGGTGCCGTGCGTGTTGTCGGTCTCGATGCGCTTGTGACGGAACCACGTGGTGAGTGGATCGCCCAGGTGGTTGCCCTCGTCATCGAGTGGCGCGGGCTCTGCCAGCACATCGTTGGCCTCGTTGACAAGGTGTCCGCCCTTAACCAGAGACGCGCATCCAAAGCGGCGGGTAAGGAGCATGGCGGCATTTTGCTGCGTGCGCTCGGAATCGATCTCGTAATCGAGCAGCGCCATGGCCTCGGGAATATTGGGCGTGATAACGGTCGCCAGTGGGAACAGGCAACGGGTAAGCGCCTCGGCGGCATCCTCGGCAATCAAGCGCGCGCCCGAGGTGGCGACCATGACGGGGTCGACAACGATGTTTTGCGCATCCCATGCGCTCAAGCGGTCTGCGATGACTTCGATAATCTCGGCAGAGGAGACCATGCCGATCTTGACGGCGCTGGGGCGGATATCGTCAAAGACGGCATCGATTTGTGCCGCGACAATGTCGGGGGAGATATTCTGCACGGCGGTGACGCCTAGGGTATTCTGTGCGGTGATGGCCGTGATGGCTGTCTCGGCATACAGACGGTGCGCCGTGATGGTCTTAATGTCTGCCTGAATGCCGGCGCCACCGCTGGAATCGGATCCTGCGATGGATAGAACGGCGGGTACCTTACTGCGATCCATGTTCGCTCCCTTGTCCGGTCGGATTCAAATGGGTCTTTTACCCCGCATTATAAAGATGCCCGGGCCGGCTGTATTCCGAACCCGGGCGGGCGATGCAATCTTTACGCAAATGTAAGCAAATGTTCACATGTCAACAATTGACGGGCGTTGCAGCAGGCTTGCTGGCGATTACCTCGAAAAAGCTAATCCTCCATGCCAAGATCAATCGTCGTGCCTTCGAACACCTTGTTAACGGTGCGGACGGCGCACATCTTGCCGCACATGGTGCAAGTGCCCTCAGTGGCGGCAGGGGACTCCTCGTAGCGCTTTTTGCCCGTAACTGGGTCGAGAGCACACTTCCACATGGCATTCCAGTCGAGCTTGCGGCGTGCCTGGCCCATCTTGTCGTCCATGTCGCGGGCGTGCGGCACCTTCTTGGCGATATCGGCGGCATGCGCGGCAATCTTAGTGGCCATGAGGCCATCGAGCACATCCTGGGCGTTGGGCAGGCACAGGTGCTCGGCAGGCGTCACGTAGCACAGGAAGTCGGCGCCCGAGCTCGCGGAGATGGCGCCGCCGATGGCTGCGGTGATGTGGTCGTAACCCACGCCGATATCGGTCACGAGCGGCCCCAGCACATAGAACGGGGCGTTGTGGCACAGGCGCTTCTGCAGCTTCATATTGGCGGCGATCTCGTCGAGCGCCATGTGGCCCGGTCCCTCGACCATAACCTGGACGCCCGCGGCCCATGCGCGCTTGCACAGCTTGCCCAGCTCGATCATCTCGGCAGTCTCGGTGGCGTCGTTGGAATCGTAGAGACAACCCGGGCGGCAGGAGTCGCCGAGCGAGATGGTCACATCGTACTCGTGGCAGATCTCGAGCACCTCGTCATAAAACTCGTAGAAGGGGTTCTCGTTGCCGGTGACCTCCATCCAGCCAAACAGCAGCGAGCCGCCGCGGCTGACGATGTTCATCAAGCGGCCGGTCTCCTTAAAGGTCTTGGTGACCGACTTGTTGATGCCGCAGTGGATGGTCATAAAGTCCACGCCGTCCTCGGCGTGCGCGCGCACGACCTCGAACAGGTCATCCTTGGTAAGCTTGACCAGCGGCTTTTCCATGTAGCCGATGGCGTCGTACATGGGGACGGTGCCCACCATGAGCGGCGTCTCGTCGATGAGCTGCTGGCGGAACTGGCGCGTCTTGCCCGAGTTGGAAAGGTCCATGATGGCGTCGGCGCCAAAGTCCTCGGCGATCTTGACCTTCTTCCATTCCTCGGCGGCATCGGCTTTATCGCCCGAGATGCCCAGGTTGACGTTGACCTTAGTAGACAGGCCCTCGCCGACACCAAAGGCGCGCATGCCTTTTTTGATGTGCACGATGTTGGCGGGAATGGCGATGCGGCCGTCGGCCACGCGCTCGCGGATGTACTCGGGGTCGCGATGCTCGCGCTCGGCGACTTCCTTCATCTGCGGCGTGATCTGCCCGGCGCGGGCGAAGTCGATTTGCGTGACGAGCTTGGGCTCGGTCTGTGTGCTCATTGGCACGGCTCCCTTCGTTGGCATTACCCATATCAGGTTTGCGGGTCAGGGCGGGCGCGCCCAGTCTCAGCCTGCCGTCTTGTCCTGCAAGCTCCCCGTTTATGTAATGGGCTCAAGTATAGCTCGAATGGGTACGATTGGCCTAACGAGCGTGCCTGTGGGGAGGCGAACATGGAAGACAAGCATCTATATCGAGAGACGCAACGGGATGTATCGGCCGAGGAAAGCCGTGCGCACCATGGCCTTGTCGCGATTGGTTTTGCGGTGCTTGCCGTGCTGGTGATTGCCTTTTGTATCTGGACGTTTGGCGGTCACGGCGGCGCTGCATGGGAGTTCGAGGCCGACGATGCCCTGCCGATCATGACAGTGAAGGTTACGGGCGGCAATACCGTTGCCGCGCCGGGCGACTATTGGTATCCGCGCGACGAGTTTGTGCAGCTGCAGTTGAGCGGCGGGTCTATTCCGGGCGAAGAAATCGAACGCGTGACGTATGATGCGGCGCTCAAAACGCTGACGGTGAAGCTCAAGAATCAGGGCGACGTGCCTACGACTATGGATATCGCGCTGACGGAATGGCGCTTGGAGCCCCCATCGGGTGTTGCGGTGTCCGAGGTAGAGCACGTTAAGATTACCTACCAAAATGGCTCGACAAACGAAGTTGCCAAAGCCGACGGCTTGGCGGAATAGACGCCGTGCCTAGGCAGCACATTCAAAAGTAGCGGTGGTCCTACAAGGTCTGTTCGTTCAGGAAGACCAAAGTGTTCTTATTTGAAAGCTCGGGAAAGTGACGATAACCAACGTCAAACGCGGTGAGCCCGCTTACATCCTCGAGCTTGTTTTCTGCCATCCAGCGCACCATGGAACCACGTGCCTTTTTGCTGGCGGTCGAGCGCTGGATGGGCTTGCCGTTGCGGATGCCTTCGCCAAAGAGGCATGTGACGACCGTGACATCGGTGGTGAGGCGGGGCAGAACGGCTTTGGCGTATTCCGCGCTGGCGAGGTTGACGATCGTAGCGTTGGAGCCCGCCGGAGCGATGGCCCGTGCGAGCTTGTCGCCCCAAAACGCATAGAGGTCTCGGGCATCGTCGACGGCGAGCTTCGCGCCCATCTCCAGCCGATACGGTTCGACGGCATGAAAGGGGCGAACGCACCCGTAGAGGCCAGAGAGGATCCACAGGTGGCTTTGCAGCCATGCGAGCTGCGCGGAATCCATCACCTCGGGCGCCATGCTCTGGTATTGAATGCCGTGGTAGGACATGACGGCAGGGGAGAGGTGACAGGCGAGTGCGGGATTGTCGAGATCGCCGTTTTTCAGGATGGGCCCGAACTCATGCAGGGTGTTGAGGCAAGGCCCCAGCAGTTTGTCACTCACGTTCCATAGCGCCTGCAGGCTGTCGCTGCCTTCATTCCGCTCGATATCTAGCAGTGCGCGGTGGAGGCGAGCCGTCTCGCGCGCAAAGGGTGGAATGCCCAGGACTTCAAAAGCATCTTGGGCCGCGCGCATCTGCTTGGCGGGCGAAATGACGACCTGCAGCATGGACTCTCCTCTGCCAAAAAGGAAGTTGCGGTGGAATACGGTCTGTTTTGGCCGTTTATGGGCCAGTTTAGTCTGTATTTCACCGCAACTGATGAAGGGTTGGTTACGCGCGCTCGATGAAGGCCTTGTAGCCGCGATAGGCCTCGTAGATATCGGCCTTGTTAGCGACCTCCCACAGGGCGTGCATGGACAGGACGGCAACGCCAGAGTCGATGACGTTCATGCCGTACTTAGCCATGATGTATGCGATGGTGCCGCCGCCGCCCGCGTTGACGCGACCGAGCTCGCAGGTCTGGAAGTCCACGCCGGCCTCGTCCATGATGTCGCGGATGAGGGCCACATACTCGGCGTCGGCGTCGTTAGAGCCGCCCTTGCCGCGGCTGCCCGTGTACTTGTTAAAGCACAGGCCGCGACCCATAAAGGCTGCGTTCTTGGTTTCGAACTTGCCGGCGTAGCCCGGGTCGAAGCCGGCGGACACGTCGGAGGAGAGCATGCGGCTGCGGGCGAGCGCGCGGCGCAGGGCCAGCGGGCTATCCTCGCCGGCGAGCGTCATGATCTCGGCGACGGTGTTCTCGAAGAAGCGGCTCGTCATGCCGGTGGCACCCACGGAACCGATCTCCTCCTTGTCGACGATGAGTGTGATGCTCGTGCGCTCCACGTTGGCGACGTTGATCTGGGCGAGCATGGAGGGGTAAGCGCAGACGCGGTCGTCGTGGCCATAGCCCAAAATCATGGAGCGGTCGAGACCCATGTCGCGGGCGGGGCCGGCGGGCACGACCTCGATCTCGGCGGAGAGGAAGTCCTCCTCCTCGA
>URQD01000019.1:0-30583 GCA_900549905.1 uncultured Collinsella sp.
CCCGCCGCCGCGAAGCCGCGGATCTGGTCGCGCAGCTCCTCGATGCCGATGGGGTCGAGGCCGTTGGTGGGCTCGTCGAGCACGAGCAGGCGTGGCCGGGCGATCAGCGCCAGCGCGAGCCCCAGGCGCTGCCGCATGCCCATCGAGAAGCGCCCGGCGCGCTTCTTCCCGGTGTCCGCGAGGTCCACAGCGGCGAGCACCTCATCTATGCGGCTCTCGGGAAGGCCAAGCAGCGTGGTGCGCACGCGCAGGTTCTCGCGCGCGGTGAGGTTGGGGTAGAGCGGCGCCTCCTCGATGAGGCTGCCGATTGCGTAGAGGTCCTCGCGGCGCCAGGCGTGCCCGGCAAAGAGGATCTCCCCGGCCGTCGGCCGCAGCATCCCGCAGATCATCTTGAGCGTTGTCGACTTGCCGGCGCCGTTGGGACCGAGCAGCCCGTACACCTCGCCCTCGCGGATATGAAGGCTCACATCGGCCACGGCGTCCTGCGCCTGGTCGCCGCGGCCGAAGCGCTTGGTGAGCCCACGCGTCTCGAGCATGTAACCCATGGGTTTATCCTTTCTCTTCCGGGAGCGCGGGCCGAGTCACCGTGCCCGCGCGCCTTACCTTTCGGGTTCACCATCCATGGTGGGGCGCGTTTCTAACGAAGCCATAACGGCCGTTGGGTTCTTTTGGCGCCAACCCTTCTCGACCCGCACATCATGATTAATTTGCTTAAGGCAACAACTTTCCCGATCGATGTAATCACCGAATCAAAACGTGTACATCACCCTCCAAAACCGACATTTTTCGGCATGTTTGGAGGCTGATGTACACGAACGTGAAATCCACCGCCGCCCAAAAGCGCCTTCCTCATGTCTGGACTCTCTATGCTTACGCTGGATAGACATCGCCGGAACGGGTATAGTAGCGAAAGTTTTGTCGTTAACCAGCGGGGGAGTCCTGTGGGCATCAAAAAGAAGATCAAAAAGGAGCTTATCGGCACTTCCGATTACCCGTCGAATAAGATCTTTACGATCTCCAATTTCATCACCTTTACGCGCCTGATCCTCACCCTGGTATTTCTGTACCTGTTTGTGACGGATAACAACCGCGTCATCGCCATCGTTATCTACGCCGTTGCCGCCTCTACCGACTGGATGGACGGTCAGATCGCCCGCATGACCAAGACGGTCTCGTGGCTCGGCAAGGTCATGGATCCCATCTGCGACCGTGCGCTGCTGTTCACCGGCGTACTTGGGCTGGTGGTCCGCGGAGAGCTGCCCATCTGGGTCTGCGTGCTCATTATTGGCCGCGACATCTATCTGGGCATCGGCACGCTTATCGTGCGTCATTATCACCGTCGCCCCATCGATGTCGTCTTTCCCGGAAAGATTGCCACTGCACTGCTCATGACCGGCTTCTCGCTCATGCTGCTCGGGTTCCCCGTTATTGACGGCCTGCATCTTTTACCTTCAACCCTTACGGCCTTCCCGGGCCTCAACGGAAGCTCGGTGCCCCTCGGCATCTTCTTTGTGTACGGCGGCGTGATCTTCTCCATGCTCACGGCTGTCATCTATTCCATTAAGGGCGGAGTGGCCATTAAACAGGCTCTCGCGCATCCCGAGGACGAGGACATCGACTTTCTGAACCCTGAAATCGAAGACTGATTCGTTGGGGTATGATTACGTACGGTTCATTATTTGCGGCACGTCCGCGATAAGTTAGGGGTTGTCATGGACAACATGGTTAACAATATGCCTCAGAATGATAAGGCTGCTGACGCTACCTGCGTATTCCGCGTGCCTTCAAGCGACGTCACCGTTCCCGACCTCATGGCCAACGTGCGCATCACCGCACCCGTTCTGTCCATCGTCAAGGGTCCGCAGACTGGTGCCGCCTTTGAGCTCGAGGACGACGTGACCACCATCGGCCGCGATCCTGCGAACGGCATCTTCCTCAATGACATGACCGTTTCGCGTAGCCACGCGCGCATTATTCGCGAGGGCCTCGGCGCTCGCATTGAGGACCTGGGCTCGCTCAATGGCACCTGGGTCGACGGCGCCATTGTCAACGCGGCCCCGCTGCACGATGGTTCTTCCGTCCAGATCGGTACGTTTACGCTCATCTACCACGAGAGCACGCCGGAGCGCATCGAAACCGGTGAGTAGGGCATGGCCGAACGCAACTATCTGAGTATCGGCCAAGTCGTCAACCTTCTTCGAGGCGCATACCCCGATCTTTCGAACTCAAAAATTAGATTTCTAGAAGATGAGGGGCTCATTACCCCTCATCGTACGCCTAAGGGATACCGTCAGTACTCTAAGGAGGACGTTGATCGCCTGGAGGTCATTCTGCACTTGCAGAAGACCCGCTACATGCCGCTCAACGTGATTAAGCAGCGCTTGGAAAACGCCACGGACCTGTCAACGCTCGCCTACGAGGTGGGCTTGCTGTCCGATGTTCCGCTCAAGACGGAGCCCAAGGAGACTAAGCAAAAGCTGCATCCCATCGAGACCATTCCCGATATGCTGGGCGTCGAGATTTCGTTTATCCGCTCGCTCGCCGAGAACGACCTCATTCGCATCATCAAGAGTCCGCAGAATCGTGAGCTCGTCGATGGTCGCGATTTTCCAATCATCCGCTACTGCTCCGAGCTGTCACGCTTCCATATCGAGCCCCGCAACCTGCGTCAGTACGTGTCTTCCGCCAACCGCGAGTCCTCGATGTTTGAGCAGGTGCTCGTGAGCATGCTCGGCATGGATACCTCCGATGACGAGCGCGACGCCAAGCTCGAGCGTGCGTTTAAGAAGCTTCACGACCTGACCGAGGGTGTGCACACTGCGCTGCTCAAGAACCGCGTTTTTGAGTCGCTCAACGCCGTGGTCGAGGACGCCGACATCGATGCACTCGATGAGGAAATCACTCGCTCCGAGTCCACCAAAGCCAAAAACGAAGAGATAGCCACGCCGGCTTCGCACGAGGATTCTCTCGTAAAGCCGCTCAAGGTCGTCGCCCCTTCGCACTCCGGCACCGCCACGGCGGGCAAATAACCGCTGCCGCTTATCCGGCAACCCATTGAAAGGTCATGCAATGTACGACTTCGAATCTCAAATCGTCGACATCCCCGACTATCCCGAGCCCGGAGTCGTCTTTAAAGACATCACGCCGCTCTTTGGCAATCCCGAGGCGCTCAAAGCCATGACCGATGCCCTCGCCGAGCACTTTGCCGGCATGGGGATCACCAAGGTCGTGGGTCCCGAGGCTCGCGGCTTTATGGTTGGCGTACCGGTGGCTGTAGCCCTTGGCGCCGGCTTTGTTCCCGCACGTAAACCGGGCAAGCTGCCGCGCGAGACCGTAAGCCAGAGCTACGAGCTCGAGTACGGCACCGATTCAATTGAGATCCATGCCGACGCTATCAGCTCTAAAGATACCGTGTTGATTCTGGACGACTTGGTCGCGACGGGCGGAACCGTCGAGGCAACAGGTAAACTGGTGCGAGATATGGGCGCAAAGCTTATCGGTTACGGTTGTATACTTGAGCTTGCGTTTCTCAACCCGCGCGAGAAGCTCACGCCGTCTGATGACGATGTGGAGCTCTTTAGCCTGGTGACGGTAGGCTAGCCGTTACCCTTAGTTACTGGAAAGGAAGCTACATGCGCACAGCAAACACGCACAAAAACATGGCACGCTGCGCTGCTACGGCAACCCTCGCTTGTGTTTTGGGCTTGGGCCTCGCGGCTCCTGCCTACGCCGATACCGCATCCGACCTTGCCGCTGCTCGTACGAAACTCGAGCAGATCGGCACCCAAACCCAGCAGATTTACGATGAGCTTGCCACGCAGACGCAGGCGCTCGATCAGACTGCCGGCGAGATCACGCAAAAGCAGCAGGAGATCGCCGATGGTCAGGCCAAGCTCTCGACCTATGTCGCCGGCGAGTACAAAACCGGCGGTCTGAGCCTGCTTCAGGTTTTGACGGGTGTCGATGATCTGAGCGATATGCTCAACCGTCTGTTCTACTACGGCAAAGTTTCCGATAAGCAAGCTCAGACCATTCAAGAGGTCAAGGAGCTTAAGCAGCAGCTCACCGATAAGCAGTCCGAGCAGGAAAAGAACGTCGCCGCCACGCAAAAGAAGGTCGACGAGCTTAACGCCCAGCAGGCTGAAGCCCAGAACGTCGTAAACTCCCTGGATTCGCAGCTGCAGGCCGAGCTTGCCGCAGAGGCCGAGGCCAACGCCGCGCTGCAGGCCGGCATCAACGCCAGTACTGCCGAGAAGGCCACGGTGAGCAACGAGACTGCCGGTACGACCGAGAACACCAACAACGGTGGTCAGACCAACAATAACAACAACCAGGGCGGCAACACTCCGGCTCCTACGCCGACACCTGCTCCGACGCCGCAGCCCTCCACGCCTCCTCCGGCTCCGACGCCTTCTGCTCCGAGCCAGTCCGTCGATGGCAGTTCTGTTGTCTCGCGTGCATACAGCAAGCTTGGCTGCGCCTATTCCTGGGGCGGAATTGGCCCGAACAGTTTCGACTGCTCTGGTTTTGTTAGCTATTGCCTCACTGGTCGCTATTGCCGCCTGGGCACCACGGGTACCTTTATGGGCTGGACGCGTGTGTCCGATCCGCAGCCCGGTGACGTTGTGGTCAATTCGTACCACACCGGCATTTACATCGGTGGTGGTCAGATGATTCATGCTTCCGACTACAACACGGGTGTTATCATCAGCTCCGTTGCCGCCGGCATGAACAACAACTATATCTTCGTTCGCTACTAAGTATTCAGATAAAGCAAACGGATATGGACCTCGTGACTTTGAGTCATGGGGTCCATTCTTTTGCCTTTAGTGCAGGCCGCTATCTAGTTTTGAATACTAGATAGCGGCCCAATCGGTCAGCAATAAGGCTATAATTGTATGGGAACAATTAGAAAGGACCCTCTATGAGCTGGGCACTTATCTCCGATTCAAGCTGTAACCTCCGCGATTGGCAACCGACCGCGCCCCATACCACCTTTGCATTTGCGCCCCTCAAAATTCGAGTGGGGGAGCGTGAATTCGTCGATGACCTTTCACTCAATGTTCATGAGCTCAACTGCGCTGTTCAGGCGGAGACGAACGCTTCTTCGAGCGCTTGTCCCAGCGTAGGGGAGTGGGCCGAGCTCTTCAAATTGGCAGACAAGACCATCTGCATGCCAATCTCTGAGGGCGTGTCGGGCAGCTACAACGCAGCAGCCACGGCTCGCGATATGGTTCTTGCCGAGGAGCCCGACCGGCAGATTCATCTAGTCAATTCGCGCGCAGCTGGCGGCAAAATGGACCTCATTTTCTTGCTGTTCGACCGCTATCTTGCAAGCAATCCGGATGTCTCATTCGAGGACGCTTGCGCATACTTCGATAGCCTCGAGCAAAACAGCAAGATCCTCTTTAGCCTGTGTAATTACGAGAACCTCGCCAAAGCCGGACGTATCCCTAAGGCAGCCGGCGTCATTGCCAACAAGCTCAATATTCGCATTTTGGGCACGGCGAGCGAGGCCGGTAAAATCGAGCTCGTCGGGTACACGCGTGGCGAAAAGAAGATGCTCAACAAGATCATCGACACCATGGAAGCCGAAGGTTTTACGGGCGGCGAGGTCGTTATCGACCATGTCGAGAATGAGGCAGGCGCCCAAGCACTTGCCAGCCGAATTGTGGAGCGCTGGCCAGGCTCCAAGACTATCATCATGCCCTGCAACGGCCTGGATTCCTATTACGCCGAGATGCACGGCCTCATCATCGGCTACGGCATGGGCGTAGCTTCGGGCAAATAACGTCCAACCAAGCAAAATACGGGCGGGACAAAGCGACAGATGGCTCTTTGTCCCGCCCGTTTTATACTTCGGCTAGCTATTAAACCCGTTGAACTTGAGATAGCTCATCAAGTAAGCCTTCGAAACAAAGGATGAAACCGCGCTGCGCACAAGCAGCGACTCACGCGTTACCTGATGCGCCGTATCGGGAACCGGCGTCTGCTCGACGGAAAACGCCGAACGAATCGATGCCTCGAGCTGATCGACCACATAATCGAAGGCCGTCGGGGCATCGTAGCTCAAACGCTGAATGTTAAAGAGTGCCTGCACCGCAGCAATAGGTAGCACCTGCTTAAAGAGGCAGATAGCGATCAGGCGGGCAATCTGCTCACGGCCATATTGCTTTTTGACCGGAGCAGGCACCAGGCCGACCTTCACGTAGTTATTGATCATCGATGGCGTAATGACAGGTTGCTCAACGCAAATGGACAGCGGCTCCATCCACAGCGCAACATACTCAATAACCTGGTCGCGATAGAGCGTCACATTGGGCAACTGGTCATAGCGCGACAGACTCAACGTATTGAGTTTGCACACGATTTCGGACTGAATAAATGCATCGGGCAGCACCGTGGGCTGAATATCCTCAGGCTTAATACTGACCGACGAATCGGACATCGGAATAACGTGTTTAACGTGGTTCATAAAGGTCCTCCGTTCATTTACTATATTGTATTCTAGGTTATCTAGTTTTGCATACCACATAGCCGGCAAGTAAAAGTGGTTGGACAACACATTGATGCATCGTCCAACCACTTTGTGTAAAGATAGCAATCTTACATAAGATATATTATCGTACTTATTCACGGAGAAACTCGTATGCGCTCGTTGCTGCTATGGCTCCGTCCGAAACGGCGGTCACAACCTGGCGTAAACGCTTGGAACGGATATCGCCGGCTGCGAATAAGCCGGGCGTACGGGTGGCCATCGAATCGTCGGTGACAATGCCGCCGTCAGGAGCCAGATCGACTAGATGGTCGACCAGCTCGGTATGCGGCAGCATCCCCGTAAAGACAAAGATGCCAAACGAGCCAGGTTCAAATGACTCGGTATGAGTCTCACCGGATGCATTGTCCTTAAAGGTAATCGTCGTTGGCATGGCTTCGCCCGATAGCTCCACAATACTAGTTTGGTACCTAACTGTAATATTGTCCTTTGCGAGTACTTTCTGAACAACACCATCGGGCGCACGGAACTGGTCGCGGCGCAGTACGATGGTCACACTGCTGGCAATGTCGGACAGGAACAGAGCCTCTTCGCATGCCGAATTGCCACCACCGATTACAAAAACCTGCTTGCTGCGGAAAAACATGCCGTCACATGTTGCGCAATATGAAACGCCACGACCGCGATACGTATCCTCGCCTGCGAAACCTGCCGGACGCGGCGTGGCACCCATGCAAGCGATAACGCTCGAGGCCAGCGTATCGCCCATATCGTGATGCACCGTAAACAACGCTGCATCGGCATCGTAATCGATACCCGTAACCATGCTCCATGTAACCTGTGCTCCCAGGCCCTCTGCATGCTGCTGAAAACGCTCGCCGAGTTCGGCGCCACTCAGGAGCGGGAAACCCGGATAGTTCTCGACCTCATTGGTTGTGGCGATCTGCCCTCCCGACATGCCCTGCTCAATCACGGTCGTCGTCAGGTTGGCACGCGCAGCATAAATGGCGGCAGCATAGCCCGCGGGGCCGCCACCGATAATCGCAACATCGATCGGCTTATCGGTAGTCATGAAGCGTCCTTTCGTCGAAACGTTGTCGTTCTTTGCGCTCATACCCAAATTTACGTGAACGTGACACTCATGCACTACAATGATAAATCCGTATTACAAAGCTGAAGGGAAGTTATCGATGGACCAGGCGCAGACGAGTGACGACGCTCCCCTGCTCACGCACAGCACTCCCCAATCGGAGCAAACCACGCTCCTGGCTCAGCAAAAACCTCTCGTGACCATCGTGCACGCCTCCGTTGGCTCGGGCCACAAGGCCGCCGCAAATGCGATTGCGCAGGCATTCGACCTTATCCGCGGCACCAATGGCATCCCCGAGGATATTGAGATTGAAGTGCTCGATATCCTTGATTTTGGACGTATTAAATTCGACGGCAATAAGACCGCGGCTTCTTTTACGGGAGCCACGCGCCCCATTTACGACCTGACCTGGCGATATACGCTTACGGGACATCTTCTCTGGGGTGGCGGAACGGCATGGTCGCGAATTATGTTCCCCGCCTTCAACGAATATATTCGTAGCCGCAGGCCCATAGCCGTGGTCGCAACGCACATCACGGCAGCCAATGTCGCCGTGGGCGCCCGCGTAATTACGGGTATCGATTATCCGGTCATCTGCGTGCCGACCGACTACGAAGTCGAGGGCTGGTGGCCCCACAAGGACACCGATTTATTCTGTGTTGCCAACGAATTTATGGCCGAAACGCTACGTCCGCGCAAGGTGCCCGAGACAAAGATTCGCATTACCGGCATTCCTATTCGCGCCGGATTCGACACGGATTACAATCGCGAGGAAGAGCTAGCCAAGTTCAACCTCCCCACCGACAAGACCGTCGTGCTGGTAATGGCCGGCGCCAGTTTGCCTCAACCGTACGTTCGCTTTCGCGCGGCGATGGACCGCACACTCCCCTTCCTGCGCAGCTTTGAGGACATGCATTTTGTCTTTTTGCCGGGCAAGGATGAGGAATACGCCGCCCGCCTCAAGACGCTCTTCGACGCCATGAAGCTCGAAAACGTCACGGTTCTGGACTACGTGGACGACATGGCGGCCCTCATGCACGGCTGCGACCTGGCAATCCTCAAATCGGGCGGACTCACCGTCACCGAGTGCCTGTGCGCGCATCTGCCGATGATCCTGCTGGGCAAGTCCTATGGCCAGGAAAAGGCCAACACCACCATGCTCACCGGCATGGGCGCCAGCATGCATGTCACCACCGCACGAGAGCTCATCGTTACCCTACGTCACTTGCACGATCATCCCGAATCACTCAAAGCCCTACTCATCAACGGCGAAGTACTACGCCGCCCCCACGCAGCCGAAGACATAGCCATCGCCGCCATGGAGCTCGTAGGCAAACCCCAAAAGCGCAAAAGAGTCTTCTGCCGCTTCTACTGGGGCGGAAAACCTGCTCACATCCGCTAGCGTCTTAATGTCCGCTTACCTGCGGGAGGCCCCTATATATCATCCCGTGCTCAAACATTCTCGCTTCGCTGCGAAACTGCGCGCGGGACGATATATAGGGGCCTCCCGCAGGTAAGCTGCGTTAACGTACCAGCGGCTATACCAGATTCCCCACCAGTAGAATCTGCAAAGGGGAACCAGAAAATATAAATACAGTAAGTCGATGCGACAAAGGAGGCGTCCCTTCATCGCATCGACTTACTAGAAAAGTAAATATTGTTTCAAGCGAGTAGCCGCCCGCCCGGGGCTTACCTATATCGTTCCACGCGCAGTTTCGCAGCGAGCGAAGCGACGCGAGAATGTTTGAGCATGGAATGATATAGGTAAGCCCCGGGCGGGAGGGATACGGGCACCCTAGGCGATGCCGCTGGAGCCGAAGCCTCCTTTGCCTCGGTCGGTTTCGTCTAGTTCTTCTACCTCTATGAGGTTGACCGTGGGGACTTCTTGGATGACGAGCTGGGCGATGCGGTCGCCTTTGTTTATCTGGATGTTGTTGGTGGGATCCAGGTTGATGAGGATAACCTTGAGTTCTCCTCGGTAGTGGGCATCAATGAGGCCCGGCGTGTTGACTATAGACAGGCCCTGCTTGATGGCCAAGCCGCTGCGGGGCTGGACGAAGCCGGCGTAGCCATCGGGCAGGGCGATGGCCAGCCCCGTAGAGACCAGACGGCGTTCGAAGGGCTTCAGGACGCAGTCCTCGTTGGAGCGCAAATCCAAGCCGGCATCAGTGGGATGGACGTATTTGGGAAGCTCAACGGTGGGATCGAGACGCTTTATGTTGACGGTAATGTTGGACATGGAATCACCTTAGCTTGTCGAGCTCTTGCAGAAACTCATCGACGTCTTTGAAATCGCGGTAGACCGAGGCAAAGCGGATGTACGCCACCTTGTCAATCTTGGCCAAGCGCTTGAGCACCATGTCACCCAACTCATGGGACGTGACGGCCGTCAGTGTGCGAGAGCGCAGCTCGACCTCGATGTCGTCGATAATCTCATTGAGCTTCTTAGTATCGATATCGCGTTTGATGGTGGCGCGCATCAAGCCGACAAGAAGCTTATTGCGATCGAACCGCTGCTTGGTTCCATCTGACTTAATGACCTCGATAGGGTCCTCGCATCGCTCAAACGTTGTAAAGCGGTAGTTACACGAGCAACATTCGCGACGGCGCTTAATGGTGTTATTTGACTCCTGCATACGGGAATCAACGACGCGGGTATGTGCCTTGCCGCATTTGGGACAGCGCATGGTACCTCCTCTTAAACGATAACAAGGGTACCATGCGCAGCGCGATAATGATTACGAACGAGCAGGAACCTTAAGATGCGCACCGGCGGCGAGCGAACCATGCTCCAGATGATTGACGTTACGGATCATGTCGGAAGTCTCTTGCGTGGAAAGGCCTTCGATTGGATATTCCTCGGCAAGCGACCAAAGAGAATCGCCAGTCTGAACGCGAATGGTCTCGTAAGTAATGTTGGAAACGGACTCGGCATACGCGGCGTGACGAGCGCTAAAGACCGAAGTAGCGAGGACAAAGAAGAGCGTAAGCGCAACGGCGACGGCGACAATCGTCGGAACCTTCAGGGCAACGCGGGCCGGCGCGACTACAGCCTGCTGATTGCGCACAGGCTTTACGGTCAAAGGCTGAAAGCCGGAGCGGCCACCCTGAACAACCGTAAAAGTGGGTTCTGCAGGCGTCTCGAGCTTAAGGGCGAGGTTTCCCTGGACCATATTCGTTACGTTCATCATGTTCTCCTCTCGCGTGTTTTGCTGAGAACAGTTTTATCAAGCCGCGCGGACAAAAATGTCTAGCGCGAGAACGAATGTTCGGTTATTATTATCTTCGAACAGTTGTTCCTGTCAAGCAAAATTCGAACATTTGTTTGACATGGGTAGAGAGGATGCCCTGATGGCTCGCAAAATTACCAAGCGTCAGCAGCAAATTTACGACTTCATCAAGGAATATCAGCAGGAGAAGGGTTATCCGCCCAGCGTGCGCGAGATGGCTTCTGCCGTGGGCCTTTCCTCTCCCAGCACCGTGCACGCCCATCTCTCTGCCCTGGAGGCGCGCGGGCTACTCAAGCGCGATGCCACCAAACCGCGCGCCCTGGAACTCTTTAACGAGGACGGTTCCTCTGTCTCAATTTCTAAATCTGACGAGCCCACCGCACCTCGCGGAACGGTCTCGCTACCGCTCGTTGGTCGCGTCGCGGCTGGGATCCCCATTCTGGCCGAGCAGAATATCGAAGACACGTTTACTATCCCGACCGAAATCGCGACTGATCAGGGTTCCTTTATCCTTGAGGTGCATGGGAGCTCAATGATCAATGTCGGCATCTTCAATGGCGATTACATCATCGTCCGTGAACAAAAGAATGCCATGAACGGCGAAATTGTCGTGGCCATGATCGATGGTTCAGCGACCGTCAAGACGTTCTACAAGGAGCAGGGACGCGTACGCCTGCAGCCCGAGAACGACACCATGGAGCCTATCTATGCAACGAATCCCGTTATCCTGGGCAAAGTCGTCGGCTTGATGCGCCGGTTCTCGTAATGCAAAAACGCATCACCATCTTTGATACCGTCCGCGGGTTTACGGTGATTTCTATGGCAGGTTTTCACGCTTGCTATGATCTTGCCTACCTGTACGGCTGGGATATGCCTTGGTTTACCCAGACTGTCTTTCAAGACGTCTGGCGCGCCAGCATCAGCTGGGTATTTTTGTTTATCGCGGGTTGGATGTGCACTCTTTCGCGCAACAATATCAAACGTGCCGCCAAATACGCCTTAGCAGCACTCGTTGTCTGGTTGGCAACAACACTTGTCTCAGTCGACGATTCGGTTAATTTTGGCATCATCTACTGCATGGCCGCATGCACCGGCATCGTGGCGTTGACCGATCCCGTCCTTAAGAAGATAACGGCGAGATGGGGCATGCCCCTATGCCTTGTGTTGTTCGCCCTCACCTGGAGCATCCCCAAAACGATCTACCCTGTCCCCTACCTGGCGTGGCTGGGATTTCCGAGCCCTGGGTTTGTCTCAGGTGATTACTACCCCATCATCCCGTTTATCTTTATGTATCTTGCAGGATACTTCGCCGCACACATAGCGAAGAGTATCGATAAGACCGTCCCTAGCTGGGCCTACGCCAACCCCCTGCCGGCGCTCGCCAGCCTTGGACGTCACACTCTCCCCTTTTATCTGCTGCATCAGCCCATCATTCTGGGCATTTTGGAGCTCGTCTACTCGGTGCGATAACGCTCGAGCCGCGGTGCAATACGAGCCGGCAACTTCGCCACAATGCGAACGCCGTCCTCGAGATATTCCTCATGCAGAAGGGTTCCCTGCTCATGCACCAGCGTGATGAGAGCGCCCTCACGATACGGGATATCAGCGGAGAGCAACACATCGGTGGCAGCTGCCTCGCGAGCAATCCGGTCGACGAGATCGTCGAGCCCCTCGCCCGTTTGGGCCGAGAACAGAACGGCCTCCGGATAGCGACGACGGAAACTCAATCGATCGACGCTATCGAGAAGATCGATTTTATTGAATACGGTCAGCGTTAAACGCTCTCCGGCGCCGATCTCATCAAGCACGCGGTCGACAGCCTCCAGCTGCCGCTCATAGTCCTCGTCAGACGCATCTACGACTTTGAGAATTAGATCGGCACCCAAAACCTCGGACAGCGTCGATTTAAAGGCATCGACCAGACCATGGGGCAGCTTTTGAATAAAGCCGACGGTATCGGTAATCGTCATGCCGCGACCGCCGGGCAGACGATACGAACGCGTCGTCGGGTCGAGCGTAGCAAACAGCTTGTCCTGCGAAAGTACCGTAGAGCCGGTCAGACGATTGAGCAACGTCGATTTACCGGCATTGGTATAACCGGCCAACGCGACGCGAAACGCCGGTGACTCAATGCGACTCTTGGATTGAACATCGCGACGCTGTTCAACCTGCTTGAGCTCACGACGAAGCGCAGCGATCTTATTACGAATGAGGCGACGGTCGACCTCGAGCTGACTTTCGCCCTGACCAAAACGTGAGCCGATGCCGCCGCGCGTCTGCTCCTTAGCGAGATGGCTCCACATGCCACGCAGGCGAGGCAACAAATATTGAAGCTGTGCCAGCTGTACCTGCAGGCGTCCCTCACGCGTCTGAGCATGCAGGCCAAAGATATCCAGGATCAGTGCAGTACGATCGATAATCTTTACCGGCTCGCCCACGGCTTTCTCCAAATAGGATTGCTGCGAGGGGGTCAGGTCGTCGTCAGAAATAACGACATCGGCATCCATGCGATGCACCAGGCCGCACAGCTCTTCAACCTTACCGGAACCGATAAACGATTTAGGATACGGCTTTACCAAACGCTGCGACAAGCGTGCCACGCACTGGGCACCAGCTGTGTGGGCAAGACGCTCCAGCTCATCAAGCGAGCGATCGAGCGGCCATGCATTGTCGCGCCACTCAACACCAACTAAAATGGCACGCTCGGGCTCGGGTGCCGTGGGAACAAGGGGGAAACGGGGCATTAGGCAGCCTCAATACGATGCAGGATATCCTCAACGACCTCATCGATCGTACATTCATCCATATCAAACCACACGATACGGTCATCGCGCTTAAACCACGAAAGCTGACGCTTGGCATAACGACGCGAACGCATCTTAATGAGTTCGCGAGCCTCATCCATGCTCATCACGCCATTGAAAGCATCAATGATCTCTTTATAGCCAATTGCCTGCATCGACGTCAGGGCATCTCCCAGCCCCTGGCCCATAAGACCGCGGACCTCATCGACAAGACCCTGCTCAAACATCAGATCGACGCGCTGGTTAATGCGCTCGTAGAGCACCTCGCGATTACGCGTCAGACCAAACCATAGGGCATGATAATGCTCGTGCGGAACACTAAACTGCGACTTTTGCTGCGCATAGGAGACGCCATCATCATTCATCTCGAGCGCACGAATCACACGGCGCACGTTATGGGGATGAATAACAGCGGCCGATTCTGGATCGCGCTCGGCAAGCAAGGCATGAAGTTCTTCCTCGCCAATACGCTCGGCAAGCTCCTGATAGCCCGCACGACGATCGTCCTCAAGTTCACCCGAGGGAAAGTCCATCTCATCGAGGGCGGCCTTGAGATACAGCCCCGTACCTCCGCAAAAAACCGGCAGACAACCCGAACCAAGGAGACGTTCAACATGCGCGCGAGCGTCGGCCTGATAAAGCGCAGCAGAATATGCCACACCCGGCTCTACAATGTCGACGAGACGCAGCGGCGCCGTGCACTCACCGGGCGCCATCTTTGCGGTACCGATGTCCATGCCGCGATAGATTTGCATCGCATCGCACGACAGCACTTCGGACGAAAGACGAGCTGCCAAACGGTCGGCAACATCACTCTTACCAACCGCCGTCGGACCGACGATCGCAACGGCGGAAAGACCTGCCCCGGGAGAAACCATTAGCGCGGCTCGCCCACAACGGAGCCGGACAAATACCAGGTCTTGGCAACGTCAACGTCAACATCAACGATCTTGCCAACAAGCTGATCGATGCTGTAACCCTCGGGGATAGGCGCATGCACGGTCTGATTCTTGGGACTCTTGCCCAGCAGGACCGCGTCGTTCTTTTTACTCGTTCCCTCAATGAGCGCCGGAACCAAAGTATGAAGCTCGCCCTGGTTATACTCGTGTGCCGTGGTCTCGATAACCTTAACCAGACGGTTGAAACGCTCGAGAATAACCTCATGCGGCGTAGGATCGTCAATCTCGGCGGCCGGGGTACCGGCACGCTTGGAATAGATGAAGGTATAGGCCTGAGCATAGCGGACCGTCTCGGCAAGCGAGAGCGTCTGCTCAAAGTCTTCTTCAGTCTCGCCCGGGAAGCCAACGATAATGTCGGTCGAGAGCGCGATATCGGGCATGCGGTTGCGAATGCGATCGACCAGGCCCAGATAGTCCTCGCGTGTATAACGGCGATTCATCTCTTTGAGGATCCGCGTCGAACCTGACTGGACGGCCAGGTGAAGCTGCGGCATAACGGCAGGCGTCTCGGCCATGGCGTCGATGGTCTCGGGCAGCAGATCCTTGGGATGCGAAGACGTAAAGAAGATGCGCTCCACGCCCGTATCGCCCACGGCACGCAGCAAATCGGCAAAACGCGGCTTGCCAAACAGATCGCGACCATATGAGTTAACGTTTTGGCCCAACAGCGTAATCTCACGCACGCCCTGGCGTACCAAACCGGTCACCTCGTCGACAATCTCCTCGAAGGGGCGGCTCTTTTCGCGACCACGCACGTACGGCACGATGCAATAGGTGCAGAAATTATTGCAGCCCGTCATGATGGGCACCCAGGCGTGATACTGAGTCTCGCGATGCCACGGCATGCTCATGGCATCCGTATCCTCATGCTCATTGGTACGGATATGACGCTTGCCATCAAGGAACGCCTCGGCAATGAGCTCGGCCACATGCGCGATGGAATGCGTGCCAAAGATGACATTGACGTTATCGACGTTGGTGAGCAGGCCCTCGCCATCGCGCTGCGCGATGCAACCGCCAACGGCAACCACGCGCTTGCCCGAAGGCGAAGGCGGCAGGCTTTTGCAGGAATTGCACTGACCGTACAGGCGAGTATCGGCGGCCTCGCGCACGCAGCACGTCATGAAGACAACGATATCGGCATGCGCAGGATCGAGCGCCATGAGGCAGCCATATGAATCAAGCAGACCGCTCACACGCTCGGAGTCGTGCTGATTCATCTGGCAGCCAAAGGTGCGGATAAAGTAGGTTTTACCGGCAAGAATATCGCGTACGGAACGCTGGTCCATGTGCATAAGTCCTAACGATGGGGAGCGAAACGAGGCAAGCAGAAGCTATGCCACAGGCTTAACATCATCCATGACGACGTTATCCATAGTAGCTCGATTGATCTGGTGAACATAGATAGAAAGGCGGATGGCCGTGCGCGACTCCCCGTTAATGAGGATGTCGGAGAACACGGGCGCGCAGGAAATATCAAAACCGGTTGGAATCAAAAAACCGCGCGCGATAGCAACGGCCTTAATGGCCTGGTTGACGGCACCGGCGCCGACACACTGGATGTTGACGGGTACACCATCCTTGACCATGCCGGCGATGGCGCCGGCAACGGACGCGGGCGATGATTTGCTTGATACCTTCAGGCAATCCATGAAGAAACTCCTGCATTTAAAAGTACGTTTTAACTGCAATAACTGTATCGTACCGAGTGGACTCGGTAAAGGCACTATTCCTCTTTGGCAAGATCAAAGGTCACGGTGATTCGATCACGCGAAACGCGAATCTTTGGGTCGCCGCAAAGGTTGAGATAGTACCGGGCAGCAAGGTCATTAAAATCGCGCTCCACAGCACGCGAAAACTGTGCCATGTCATCCTTAGCAATACGTAGCCCGCGACGATCCTTCGCGAGATCGACAGGAGCCGGCGCATGCGAGGACGAGTCGCGCTCGCGCAGCAGACGCGCGGTCACACCGCGAACAGGCTTAATCTGCCCTGCCAAAATGCGATGGGCCGTGCGCTCGGACATCTCAAGACCCAAACCCGAACAGATACGGATAAAGTCCTCGGCATCAGAAGCAAGGCCTAAACGATCGACAACCGGAAGCTCGCTCTCGTCATCAATGAACAGGAGACGAGACGTATCAAGCCGGCTTGACGCCTGAGCATAAAGGGTCGCGGCAATCTCGGACGGAGAACCAAGATAGACATCGCAACCACGCAACTCCTCGAGCGCAAACTCACAAGCAGCGCGAATAATATTATGCGGACCGCGAGCACAGACATAACGTCCGTCCTCATCCTTGACGGCCTGGGGCCAGCTGGACTGATCGGCACGCTCACTGAGGCGGTCGGCCGCGACGCTCACCTTAAAGGCTGAACCAAGATCGACGCCGGACGTGACCACACGGGCCTCATCGGTGTTCTGCTTGATCGAAAACAATGCCATGCCACGACCGTGAACGCCCCAACGGTCCATCTTCATGCTCTCGAGCTTGGAGGTAACGCGGGCATCAAAGATTCGCTCTTGCATATCCTGCGGAACGCCCGAACCGTTATCCAGAAAGACAAGCGTGCGGACGCCGTCTTCCTTGGTCGTGGCGAGATAGACCTTGTCGGCGCCGGCATCGCGAGCATTACGGAGCATTTCGATGACGATATCCTCGACATGCTGAATGTCGTGCTTTGCCTGGCGCCGCTCGGCCTCCGAAACGCGGAGGCGGACATACCCCTCGCCAAGGTTCTCCTCGACGCGAAGGTTGCCCTCCCCCGACATCGACGCGATAAATGAGATGAGCTCGTTCGCGTCGCTCATGTTATTTAGCGATATCGACAGCGCGGCTCTCGCGAATCACGACGACGCGCACCTGACCGGGATACTCCATCTCTTCCTCGATCTGATGGGCGATATCGTGAGCCAGGACCGTGGACTGGGCATCGGAAATCTTGTCCGGCTGGACCATGACGTGGACCTCGCGACCGGCCTGCATGGCATAGGTACGTTCGACGCCGTCATGAGAGTTGGCGATCTCCTCGAGCTTCTCAAGACGCTTGATGTAGTTCTCGGCAGACTCGCGACGGGCACCGGGGCGAGAGGCAGAGACAGCATCGGCGGCCTGTACCAGGACATCGAGCACCGTATTGGGGTCGACATCGGCATGGTGAGCCTCGATAGCGTGGACGATAACGGGCTTCTCGCCATAACGGCGGGCAAGCTCGGCGCCGATGACGGCATGCGGGCCCTCGACGTCGTGGTCGATTGCCTTGCCCAGGTCGTGCAGCAGGCCGGCGCGCTTGGCGGTCACAACGTCCAGGCCAAGCTCGGAAGCCATCACGCCGCACAGATCAGAGACCTCGAGGGAATGCTGAAGCACGTTCTGACCAAACGAGGTACGGTAGCGCAGGGCACCAAGGGTCTTGACGATCTCGGGGTGCAGATCGTGGATGCCGGTATCGAAGGCAGCCTGCTCGCCAGCCTCGCGCACGCGCTGCTGAACCAGGTCGGCGGCCTTGTGATACATCTCCTCGATACGGGCAGGGTGAATGCGGCCGTCGGCGATGAGGTTCTCGAGGGCGACACGGGCGGTCTCACGACGGACCGGGTCGAAGCTCGAAAGAACGACGGTCTCGGGCGTGTCGTCGATCACGAGGTTGACGCCGGAAACCTGCTCGAAGGTCCGGATGTTGCGACCCTCGCGACCGATGATACGGCCCTTGAGGTCATCAGAGGGAATGTGCACGGAGGTAACGGTGACCTCGGCAGTGTGATCGGCAGCGCAGCGCTGAATCGCCAGAGACAGAATCTCCTGGGCGGTCTTGTGGCACTCGGCGCGAACCTGCTGATCGGACTCGCGAATGATCGTGGCGGCCTCGTGGGTGACCTCGCCGCGAACCTTATCGAGGAGCTCCTTGTGGGCGTCCTCGCGGGTAAGGTCGGCGATACGCTCGAGCTCGGAGGTCTGCTTTGCGCAGAGCTCCTCGAGCTCACGGGAGCGCTTCTCGACCTGACCGGCCTGGCTGGACAGCTGATGCTCGCGCTTGTCGCGAGCGTCGTTGCGGCGATCGAGGGATTCCTCGCGCTGCATCACGCGGTTCTCGAGCGTACGAATCTCGTTCTTACGCTGCTTGTCCTCGGCCTCGGCGGCCTGCTTGTTCTTGATGATCTCCTCTTTAGCCTCGAGCAGAGCCTCTTTTTTGAGGGTCTCGGCCTGACGCTTGGCATCACCGATCAGGGACTCAGCCTGTGCGTGTGCCGACTGGATTTTTTCGTCGGCCTCGTGAAGACTACCCTGCTTGGCGGTGCGCATGTAGGCAATGGCGGCGATGGCACCCAAAACGATGCCAACGAGCGCTGCGATGATAGGCATGCTCACTCCTTTTTATGGATTCGTTACACAACAAAGCGAACCGTCCTTACGAACGGCTCGCGACATTTGAGTAATATGGGCGCAGCTTATGCGGGTCGGATACAGATAAACATATAAACAAACTCATCACAGATGAGCACATATCACAAAGCAAATGACAGTGTTTATCGTACGTTGAACCACAACAACTGTCAAATAAATGGCCCCAGCACGGCGGCTAAAACGCGGTGAACGGCAGGGCCACAAAACGCATACGCCTAAACCGCACATTCCTCACGTTCGGCATCGAGACGTGCCTTAACGGCATCGGCGGCGATGTGATACGAGAAGCCCTTGCCCATCAAAAACCGAACTAGTTTTTCGAATCCGCGCGTCTCTGGAACACGCCGCTTGGCGAGCAGGGCTGACGCACGCGCCAAATCGTCTTCGACGGCAAAATAATCCTCCGGATAACCGGGAATGTCATCGAGCACGACATGACGGCGCTTGAGCTCGGTCTCGATTTTACGCTGTCCCCAACCGCGCCGCTTGCGTTCCTCGATAAAGTACGAGCAAAAGCGGTTCTCGTCTAAAAAGCGATACTCGGTGGCGCGCTCGACGGCGAAATCGATCGCGGGCTGGCGAAAGCCGTAGCGTGCCAACTTGTCACAGACCTCACCCGTCGCATGGTCGCGTCGCGATAGCATCTCGGTCACCATGGTAAGTGCACATTTACGCTCGATGAGCTGCACCGCTTCACGAAAGTTATCCCAATCACAGGGAAGATCGGGGCGATTTTTGACATACAGGCGCGCGACCCGCACGGGAATCCAAATGGACCGCTCAAAACCGCCCTCAAGCTCACAATCGATATGTGCGCAAGGCTTTTTGGACGCATACCCGCTCGAGAACGAGGAGGCCGCCTTCTTATCGGGAAAGACGACCGTGGCCTCGGTCACCGTATACGACATGAGCGTAACCGCTACTCGTCGTCATCATCGAGCATGGCGGAACCATCGATGGCGTAAAGCTCGTCAAACTCCTCAGGCGCAGGCTGATCGGTCAGCTCGACCTCGGACGGAGCATCGTCATCAAACTCAAGCCCGCAGGCAAGGCGGACCTTATGCTCAATCTCGTCGGCGCAATCGGGGTGTTCGCGCAGGAACGCCTTGGCGGCCTCGCGACCGTTGCCGAGCTTGTCCTCGCCATAGGCAAACCAGGAGCCCATCTTCTTGCAAATGCCGCACTCGACAGCCATGTCCAGAATCGAGCCCTCCTTAGAGATGCCCGTACCGTACATGATGTCGAACTCAGCAGAACGGAACGGAGCTGCCACCTTGTTCTTAACGACCTTGGCACGCACGCGGTTACCGATAACCTCATCCTTGAGCTTAATGCTATCGATGCGGCGAATGTCGATACGCACCGAAGAGAAGAACTTAAGGGCGCGGCCGCCCGTCGTGGTCTCGGGGTTGCCGAACATGACGCCGATCTTCTCTCGCAGCTGGTTAATGAAGATGCATGTCGTGTTGGACTTGGACAGCGAGCCGGCGAGCTTGCGGAGCGCCTGACTCATCAGGCGAGCTTGCAAACCGACCGTGGTATCGCCGATCTCTCCCTCGATCTCGGCACGCGGGGTCAGCGCGGCGACGGAGTCGACGACGATGGCATCGATGGCGCCGGAACGCACGAGCATGTCAACAATCTCGAGCGCCTGCTCACCCGTATCAGGCTGGGAAATCAGTACCTCGTCGATATCCACGCCAATGCGCGCGGCATACGTGGGATCGAGCGCGTGCTCGGCATCGATAAATGCCACCACGCCACCCATTGCCTGGGCCTCGGCCAGGATCTCGAGCGAAAGCGTCGTCTTACCGGAGGACTCGGGACCGTAGATCTCGACGATTCGGCCGCGCGGCACACCGCCGATACCCAGAGCGGCATCGAGTGCCAGAGCGCCCGTGGGGATGGCCTCGACCTCGAGCTCGGGGCCACCGTCGCCGTACCTCATGATGGAACCCTGGCCGAATTTCTTCTCTATCTCGGCCTTGGTGGTGGCGATCATCTCATCGCGCTCTTTACCCGTCGTGCGAGCATGAACGGTACGTACGGGACCTGAATTCTTGGCCATGAATAGCCCTCCTCTTAACAACCTGCATCGATAATAAACGAACGGCTGTTCGTGGTCAACCGTTCAGATAAATCATATGCAGGCGGTCTTTCCAAAAACCAACCAAACGCCGACCAAACACTGACCAAATGCTTGACCACAAAGGACCAAATATGAACAAGGCAGGCAAAAATTACGTCTACAACCAGCACAAACGCCAAATGAGCCTAAGGTCCCTATCTCCACAATTAAGGGGCCCGGAGGCCCCTTAAAACACGTCTATTCCATAGAGTTAAGCACAAGGGCAATGCGTCCCAAAGCCTCCGCGACCGCATGGGCACGAACGCACGACCGATCGCCCTCGTAATGACAGCGCGCAGACTCGACAACCGGCGCTCCCCCATCGGCCGCGCGATACGCCCAGCCAATATAGAACGTGCCGGCGGGGTCTTGCTCGGTGCCACCACCGGGCCCAGCGTAGCCCGTTGCGCTCACGGCCACATCGCTCTGATAGAGGTCCAGCGAGCCCGCGGCCATCTCGCGCGCCGTCTGGTGCGACACGGCGCTAAACCGATCGAGCGTCTCCTGCTCAACACCCAGAACACGATGCTTGATCTCATCGCAATAGGTCACCGCACCGCCGCGCAGCACCGCCGAGGCGCCCGGGATATCGGCAATCGTCGAGGCGATCATACCCGCCGTCAGCGACTCAGCCGTAGAAACCGTCACGCCCCGAGCGCTCGCGCGCTCGACAATATCGCGCGCCAGCTCCTCGTTATGTGCGGAAATCTGCTCAAAAGAGTCCGCCATACCCACCAGGACCTAGACCGAAAAGACGATCTTGCGGCAGTTCCAGAAGTACTGGGCGCCCGAGATAACGGTCAGGACAACGGCAACGGCGTACAGGAAGCGCGACACCGAGTAGATGCCGAGCGTCAGCGCCAGCGGGCCAAGGTGCAAGCCGGCCATCGCAAAGACGCACAGGTAACCGCAGATGGAGACCATCGTAGTCGCCGTCTTGTACTTGCCAAGCTTATCGGCGGCAACGACCACGCCGGCGGCACTCGCGACCATGCGAAGGGCGCTCACCAGAAGCTCACGGAACAGGATAATGAACACGGACCACACGGTCACAGCGCCAAAATCCAAGAACAGCAGCAGAGCCGAGAACACCAGCAGCTTATCGGCGATGGGGTCCAAGAACTTACCGAAATCGGTAATCTCGTTGCGCGAGCGCGCCAGATAACCGTCGACCTTATCAGTGCACGACAGGATAACATACAGAATGAAGGCAGCGGCGGCGAGCGGGCCGTCGAAGGTGCTCCAATCTGTACCGGCAACACTCGTGTGAGAAAGCGCCGACACGATCATGAACACCGGGATAAAGACGATGCGAACGCACGTCACGATGTTGGCGGGCGTCCAAACACTCGTCAGTTCCTTATTGCTCTCGTTTGCCACGATGCTCTCCTACTCCACAACATGGCCGATAAGCTCATAGCAGAAGCTATCGGTAAACTCGACCGTCAGAATATCGCCCACGGACGCCTCGCTGGCGTCCAAGTGCACCGCGCCATCGGAATCGGGCGCCTGGAACCAAGCATGGCCGATCAGCTCGGCGCCGTCCTCGGTCTCCTCGATGCCGTCGACGATCACCTGGGCGCGCTCGCCCACATGTGCGGCGGTGGCGGCAAAACCGAGCGACTCGGCCAGGTCCATGGCCTCCTGGGCGCGCTCGAGCTTGACCTCCTCATCGACCTGACCCTCCATCTTGGCGGCCAGGCTGCCCTCCTCCTGCGAGTAGGCAAAGACGCTCGTGTAGTCAAAGCCGACGGTGTCCATAAAGTCGATAAGGTCGCGGAACTCGTCGTCGGTCTCGGTCGGGAAGCCGACCATGGCCGTGGAACGGATCACGATGCCGGGGATACGCTCACGCAGATCGCGGAACAGGTCCTCGAGCTCCTGGCGCGAACCAGAACGGCGCATAGCCTTGAGGATGCGCGCGTCGCAGTGCTGCACGGGGATATCGATATAAGGCAGCACCTCGGGCGTATCGCGAATCGTATCGATAAGCTCGTCGGTCATGCCCTCGGGCTGCAGATAGAGCACGCGGACCCAGACGTTCTGCGGGCGCACGGCCTCGGCGACGGCATGCAGCAGCTGCGCCAGATTGCGCGGCGAGCCATCGGTGACGTCTTCGTCGGCAAAGTCGGTGCCCCAAATACCCGTGTCCTGGCCAATCAGCACGATCTCGCGCACACCGCCGGCAACCAGGTCGCGTACCTCGGAGATAATGCTCTCGGCATTGCGCGAATGATAGCGACCGCGAATATAGGGGATCATGCAGAAGCTGCAGAAGCGGTTGCAGCCATCGGAAATCTTGACGTAAGCAACAGCGCCCTCGACAGTGCGCTTGACCTGCGGAATATAGGCGGCAATCTCGCGCTCGACGCCCAGCACGCCATCGATGACCGCCACGATGCCATCCTCCTCGTCGGCCTTCACAAAGGCAGCGACCTCGGGCAGCTCATCGGGCAGGTCGTCGCCATAGCGCGACGGCACACAGCCGCACATGACGATGGGGCAAGAACGAACGCCGTCCTGAACCTCGTTGGCGAGCTCGAGCGTGGTCTCGATGCTCTCGGACGTTGCGGAGGCGAGGAACGAGCATGTATTGACGATGGCGATATCGGCATCCTGTGGGTCGAATGCCTCCTCGTAGCCCGCGGCGGTCAAAAGAGAACGCATGCGGTCGGTGTCAACCTCGTTCTTAGCGCACCCGAGGGTGATGTAGAGCACGGAGCCCAACGGTGTATCCATGTTGGAGAGCAGTCCTTTCGAATGATATTAGCGGTAGTTGGTGAACTGCAGCGGCTGGCCGTAGTCCTGGTCGCGCAGGAACTGGATCACGGTCTGCAACGCGTCCTTCGAAGCGGAGGAAACACGAAGCTTGTCGGCCTCGATGGTCACCTTGACCTTGAGCTTTTGATCCTTGATGTCCTTGTTGATCTTCTTGGCGGTCGCCTGGTCGATGCCCTCGACGATATGGCCGAGCACGCGCACGGTGCCGCCCGATGCCGCCTGCGGAGCATCCCACGAGACAGCCTTGAGGTCAATGCCGCGCTTGATGAGCTTGGAGCTCAGCACGTCGATAATCTGCTTGGAGACAAAGTCGGCCGGGGCGTTGATCGTAAAGAGCTTGTCGCCCTTCGAAAGCTCGATCGTGGCGCCGGAATCCTTCAGGTCATAGCGCTGGGAAATCTCGCGCGTGGTTTGCTGGAAGGCGTTGTCGACCTCTTGCATGTTGACCTCGGACACGACGTCGAAGCTGGAATCTTTAGCCATGATGTTTCCTTTCGCGTACGAGCGGCTTAATAGCTATGGTACGAATAGTCGGTAGAATCGGTGGGCGTCTGGCCGTCAGTTGCGGTATCGGCGCCATCCGTGGACTGGGCATCGGTGCCGTCGGTGGTGTCGGCACCATCAGAACTTTCACCATTCTCGGAACCAGTCGTCTCCTTCTTGGGAACGGTGATCGTCACACGCGCCACGCCCGAGGTCTTGGTATCGTAACGGACCTTTTCGCCGTTCTTGGTAACGGTGACATCGGAAGGCTTGGACGTGGTGATCTCGATCGAGGACTCAGGCGTGTACTCCTGCTCAAAGGGGCCAGTCGCCTGGGCGCCATAGACCGACTTGCCATCGACCTTGACCTCAATCCAGGCGGTCTTTCCCTTGGCAACGGAGACCTTGACCTTCGTTACCTCGTTTTCTTCCTTTTTAGCCGTCGTCTTGGCGGCGTCCGAATCAGTCGACTCATCCGTCGGCTCATCGGTGTCTTCGTCCTCGTCGACCGTTTCGGTCTTCTTAGAAGACTTCTTGGTCGTCGTCTTGGTAACAGCGGGCGTCTCGGGCGTGGTCTCGGGCGTCGAAGATGCGCAGCCGCGCAGAAGTACCACGATGAGCACGATCAGCAGCAACGCCACGGCACCGATACCGGCGTAGACGATACGCGGATCGAGCCCGTTGTTTTGAGGAGCACGGGAACCGCCGCGTCCACGACTGGAACTGCTGCGGCCGCCTCCCTGAGGCATACGGCCACGATTGCTATCGGAACGGCCGCAATAGCCACCCTGGCCCTGAAGGCTGCGCTGACCCGAGCGGGGCGCAAGTTCACCGCGGCCTTGATAGCCACGCTGGCCCGCACGCGGAGCCGTAGAGCGCTGGCCATACGGCTGTGGTTGAGAGCGAAGACGCGGCGTCACCTGCGTGGTATCGGCGTCCGCATAGCCACTGCGAGAGCGTCCGGTGGAGATACCACGGTGACCGCGATCGGAATAGCCGCCGTCGCCGTAGCCGGCACGAGGGTCACGCGCCACGCCGCGGGCAGCGGGAAGCGCACGGTCCTCGGGCATCGGCGTACTGCGGAACCGGTCACGCTGCGAGCGAATCTCCTCGCCCGAACCCGTCTCGGTAATATAACCGGCCTGCTGAGGACGCTGTCCATAGCGAGTCGAACGACCGCCCTGAACCATCAGAAAGCGCCCGTTATCGACAGAGGAACGCGAATTGACGTAGCCGGCGGCGTCCTGGAAACGACCGCCCTGCTGCGACGTCTCGCGTTCGTATGCCATCAGTTCGTCAAAGTAGGCATTGACGACCTCGCGCGGATTGAGGCCCAAAAAACGAGCATAGCTCGAAATCATGCCCTGCGCATAGCCGCGCGGCGGCATCGAAGCAAAGTTACCGGTCTCGAAAAACTCGATGATCTGCGGCCTGATTTTGATGGTGTTGGCGACCTGCTGAATGGAAAGGCCCATTCGGCGACGCTGCTCGAGCAGCATGTCACCAAAGCGTGCAGCCATCAGAATCCTCCAAACTCACGATCTTCACGTGCCATCTCGGCGTCGACAGATTCCAGCGCGGCAAGCCCCTCCTCGTCCAACAGGACCTCGCGCGGCTTGGAACCGTCGGGCGGGCCGACGACACCCTTTTCTTCCAGCATGTCCATAATACGCCCGGCACGCGCATAGCCAACCTTCAGGCGGCGTTGCAGGCCAGATGTGGAGCCCAGCTGCGATTCCACCACAATATGGGCGGCTTCCCAAATGAGCGGATCATCGTCTTGCGGCTCGGCGACTCCGGTGCGGACAATGCCGCCGCCACCAGCCATGGACATGGAAGCGGGCGCCACGGCGGACAGAATCTCCTCGTGGTAGTCGGGCTCGCTCTGCGACTTGACGAACTCGACAATCTCGTTGATTTCGTCGTCCGAGACAAAGCAGCCCTGGATACGGCGGGGCTTGCCCCAGTCGACCTTGGAGAACAGCATGTCGCCCAAACCGGTGAGCTTCTCGGCACCCATCTGGTCGATGATGACGCGCGAGTCGATGCCCGTGGCGACGTTAAAGGCGATGCGGTTGGTGATGTTGGCCTTGATAAGGCCCGTCACCACGTTGGAGCTGGGGCGCTGCGTGGCAACGATAAGGTGAATACCGGCGGCGCGGCCCAGCTGTGCAATACGCACGATCGAGGCCTCGACATCCTTACCGGCGACCATCATCAGGTCAGAGAGCTCGTCAATGATAATGACCAGGTAGGGCATCTTTTGCGGCGGATTGTCGTAATGCTCAAACTCGCCAGCAGCCTGCTTTTCGTTGTAGGTCGAGATCTTACGCACGTTGAGACGCTCGAAGACCTTCAGGCGACGCTCCATCTCGGACACAGCCCATTGCAGAGCGCTCGCGGCCTGCTTGGGCTCGGTCACCACGGGCACATAGAGATGCGGCAGACCGTTATAGCCCGCAAGCTCGACGCGCTTGGGGTCGACCATGATCAGGCGAACGTCCTCGGGAAGGGCGCGCATGAGCAAGGTCGTGATGATGGAGTTGATCATCACCGACTTACCAGAACCGGTCGTACCGGCAATCAACAGGTGAGGCATCTTGGCGAGGTCGGCGACAACCGGCGTGCCCTCGGCGTCGCGGCCGATGGCGAGCTCGAGCGGACCGCCCTTCACATAGGGCAGCACGTCGCCCAGATTGACGTTCTGGCGCTTGCGGTTGGGAATCTCGATACCAACGAGAGAGGTGCCGGGGATCGGGGCAAAGATACGAACCGACTGGGCGGCGAGCGAAAGCGCAATATCGTCCTCGAGGCTCGAAATCTTGCTCACGCGCTCGCCCTCGCCAGGTTGCAGCTTAAAGGTCGTCACCGTGGGGCCGGCGATCCAGCCGACCACGCGGGCACTGCGGCCAAACTCAAGCAAGGTGGATTGCAGTGACTCAGCGGTCTGCTCCAGCTCCTTATCCGAAGACGCGGCAGAAGCCGACTGCGGGTTGGCATGTAGGATTTCGAGCGGCGGAAGCTTGAGGCCGTCCTCTTCTTCGCCCTCGTTATCTGCGGCGCCGCCGTCCGCTCCCCCATCACGAGCCGCAGCCGATTCGACAGCACTCGTGGCAGGCGCATCGGCAACCTTGGGATGCTTTAAGAAGTCGGGAATCTGAGGTGCGGCCGAAACAGGGTTCACGGCAAACGGCGGCTCGGACTCGTCAACCTTGTCCGGATCGTCCTCCATCGAAAGCTGTCCGGTTACCTGGCCGCGCTTGGCGTGGCGACGCGGCAGCAAGGTTGTCTTGGCGGTCTCAATCGGAGCCTCGTCGTCCTCGTCGTCACCCTCGGTGAGCTCAATCTCGCTATCGGACCAAGACGGGTCGGGCTCGCTTGTGTTGAGCTTGGGCGCAGCCTTGCCCTTCTTGGCATGGCGGCGCGGCAGCAGCGTGGTCTTGGCGCGCTCGGCTTCAACCGACTCGGATACGTCGACAAATGGGTCATCGTCCTCGTCGTCATCCAAAACCGGGTCGACATCGCCACCCATGACCGTGGTCACCGCGGCGTCAGTCCCCTTCTGGCGCAGAATGCTCAGGTGCGGACGAGCGACGCCGGGAACAGACAGGGCCTCTTCATCGCCCCACGGGCTCGCATTGACATCGGCACGTCGACGCTCGGCAAAATCGGCAGCGCGATCGCGTGCGGAGCGCAAAACGCCACCCACCGAAAAGCCGATAATGACCAAACCAACGACGACAAGCCCCAGCAAGACAACCATGGCGATAGGTTTACCCAGGGCGTTTTGCAAGGCACTTGCGATAAAGGCGCCAATGTAGCCGCCCGACACGGAAAGGTTCTGCGGCGTAAACATAAGGTCGCACGAATCGCTCGTGCCCGGCACCATCAGCGAAAGAATGGAGACGACGGCGATAAAGACCAAGGCGCCGCCCGCAACAGAGCGCACGTTGAGCGGCGAGTCCTCACCCAAAAAGAGCGTGGCGGCAAACAGCAAGATGACGATCGGCAGCACGTAGGCGCCCAGACCAAAGCCCAGGTGGTAGAAACCGGCAACCGCAGCCGTCACGGGCGCTGTTGCCGGAGAGATCACGGCAATGAAGGACGCGATCGCCAAAACGGCGATGACCACACCGGCGATATCGCGATTGGCCGAAGGCTCGACCAAGGGCTCAAACTCATCGAACTCGGACTCGTGGCCCTTATTGGCACGCAGATGGGAACCGGCACCCTTAGCAGATGCCGGTTGGTTATTGGCCTTATTGCCTTTGGCGTTTTGTGCAGATCCGCGCGCCAAACTAAACCTCCATGACGACCGGGATGATCATCGGACGGGTGCGCGTACGGCTCCAGATAAAGTTAGAGAGCGAATCGCGCACGGCCTTGCGAATGGCATCGGAACCGCTGCTGGTAAAGCTGAACTTACCCTTCTCGATCGTCTTCATAATGGACGCGGAGGCATCCTCGGAGAACTGGTCGTCGATGGCAAACGAGACGCCGCGGCCCGAGAACTCGATGGCCTCGATCTTCTTATGTTTGAGGGAGACGATGGCAACGGCCGTGACCATACCGTCGTTGGCGAGCTTCTGGCGATCGCGCAGGACGATGGGGTCGGTATCGCCGATACGCAGGCCGTCGACGTAAACGACACCGGACTCGACGGGCGTACCGCGCTTGACGATACCACCGCGCATCTCGAGCGTGTCGCCGTTATCGAGGATAAAGATATGATCGTCCTTGATGCCCATCTTGCGGGCCAGCTGGGCATGGGCGCGCAGATGCACGGCCTCACCGTGAACCGGCATAAAATACGTGGGCTTGGCCATGGCCATCAGGAGCTTGAGCTCCTCCTGGCTACCGTGACCCGAGACGTGGACGAGAGCGCGGTTCTTATCCCACACGTCGCAGCCGAGCTTGGCCAGGCTGTTGACGACCTGCTGGACGGCCTTCTCGTTGCCAGGAACGGGAGTTGCCGAGAGGATAACGGTATCGCCCTCGTGGATGGAGAGCGTCTTGTGCTCGCCATTGGCCATGCGGGACAGGGCCGACAGCGGCTCGCCCTGCGAACCAGTGCACATGACGACGATCTTGTCGTCAGGCAGGTTATCGATATCGAAGGCATCGATGATATCGGCATCATCGATGTTGAGATAACCGAGCTCGCGCGCCACGCGGGTGTTCGTGAGCATGGAGCGACCGGTCACAACGACCTTACGGCCGCACTTGCGGGCGGCATCGCAGATCTGCTGCAAACGATGGATGTGGCTCGAGAACGATGCGACGAACACGCGACCCGGGGCGTTCTTGATGGCGTGCAGCAGGTTGGGACCAACCTCGGCCTCGGACTTGGTAAAGCCGGGAACCGTGGCATTGGTGGAGTCGGAAAGCAGCAGGTCGATGCCCTGCTTGGCAAAGCGGCTGATAGCGGCATAGTCGGGCGTGACGCCATCGATGGGCGTCTGGTCGAGCTTAAAGTCGCCGGTGTGCATAACGGTGCCCTGATTGGTGCGGATGAACACGCCCAGAGCGCCGGGGATGGAGTGCGTCATCGAGAAGAAGTCGAGCGAGATGCCGCCGAGGTTGACATGGCTGCCGCCCTTGACCTCGCGGAACTTAGGCGCGCGGATGCGGAACTCGGAGAGCTTGCCCTCGATAAAGCCGAGCGTCAGCTTGCTCGAGAAGATGGGCACCTTGTTGTTGAGGTCCTGCAGCAGGTACGGAAGCGAACCGGTGTGGTCCTCGTGGCCGTGGGTGACGATGATACCGCGGAGCTTCTCCTCGTTCTCCAGAACATAGGTGTAGTCGGGAAGCACCAGGTCGATACCAGGCTGGGAGTCATCCGGGAACATAAGGCCGGCGTCGACGAGCACCATGTCGTCGCCGCACTCGAAGACCGTCATGTTCTTGCCGATGCCGTCAAGGCCGCCAAGCGGAATGATCTTCAAGGGAGATGATTTTTTAGCTGCCATAGGTGAGTGTTGTTTCCTTTCTTCGAAACGTGTCTGGAACAACCGACGGGGCGCTTCTGGCAAACCGACCGCCGGGAACGTACAAACATGCATCGCAGAGTCGATGCAATAACCACAGTATGATACCCATTTGCACAACAACAGACCACCCATGCATCAAAGCCCCATCTGAACCGGTCTATCCCGTCGGTCTGGGGCCATCGGGGTCCGGGGCGGGTTAAGTTTGCTGCTCTACAG
>URQD01000020.1:0-30497 GCA_900549905.1 uncultured Collinsella sp.
GGGCGGTGCGCGGCCCCGAGCGCCAGCTGCTCAGCCGGCGGCGCGCGGCCCCGGCACTCGTAACACAGTTGTTACGACAGAGACGGGGCTTGGCCACGGCGGTCGAGGGTAGAATGCAACCTATGCAATTGCCTACCCTTGGGCGGGACGTGCCGAGGGGAAGAGAGGAGCACACCATGCAGGGAACCATCCGCACCGTACACATAGGCCTCATCGGCCTTGGCACCGTCGGCGGGGGCGTCTTCCGCCTCATCGAGACCCATGCCGACATGTATCGCTCTGCCCGCGGCATCGACCTGCGCATCGTTCGCGCCTGCGGCCTCGACGAAGACCGCGCGCGCGACTTAGGCGTGAGCGCCGAGCAATTCACCACCGACTGGCATGACGTGGTGAGCGACCCGCGCGTCGACATCGTCGTCGAGGTCATCGGCGGCGAGCACCCCGCCACCGAGATCTTCACCGAATCCTTCGCCGCGGGCAAGCACGTCGTATCCGCCAACAAGGCCCTGCTCGGCCGTCACATGTCCGAGCTCGCGCAGGCAGCCGCGCACGCCGGCGTCCAGCTGCGCTGCGAGGCGTCATGCGGAGGCGGCATCCCGATCGTTGGCACGCTCGAGCACGACCTCACGGGCAACACGATTCTGGCCATCGCGGGCATCGTCAACGGCACCACCAACTACATCCTCTCGCGCATGGCGGGTGAGGGACTGGGCTACGAAGAGGTCCTCGCCGACGCGCAGCGCCTGGGCTACGCCGAGGCCGACCCCACGGCCGACGTCGACGGCTTCGACGCCGCGAGCAAGATCGCCATCCTCTCCTCCATCGGCTTTGCCACCCGTATCACCACCGACGATGTGTATATGCAGGGCATTCGCAAGATCTCCGCGGAGGATATCGAGGTGGCGCGCGAACTCGGCTACGCCATCAAGATGCTCGCCATCGGACGCAGGACCGATGAGGGCATGGACATCCGCGTGCACCCGGCCATGATCCCGACCACCCACCCGCTCGCCGGGGTCTCGGGCGCCATGAACGCGGTGTACGTCGTTGGCGACGCCGTGGGCGAAACCATGTTCTACGGCGCCGGTGCGGGCGCGTTCCCCACGGCCAGCGCCATCGTCGGCGACATCATGAATCTCGCCGAGAACATCTCCGCGGGCGCCCGTCCGCTGCCCGAGCCCGAGCCCTTCGCGCGCGAGCTGCCCATCCGCACTGTACAGGACCTCGAGACCCGCTACTATGTGCGCCTGATCGCCAACGATGAGGGCGACGCCGCACAGCAGGCCGGCGAGGTGCTCGGCAGGCACGAAATCGTCGTGAGCCAGGTGATGCGCCGCGAAGACGGCTCGATCGTGCTGCTCACCGACACCTGTCGCGAGGGCGCCATGGCCGACGCGCTCGCCGAACTCTCCGCAACCCCCGCGGTGGCCGCCGTGGCAAATGCCATCCGCATCGAGAACATCGACGCATGGACCGAGGGCGTCGAAGCGAACTAACCCGTGCGGCAAGCCGCCTCAACCCCAGATTTCCTGCGGATACGATTTAGATTTCTTGCGCGACGCGTGAATTTCTGGGTAATCTAGATAAACGTGTCAGATAAACGACAAAGAGGGCACGGAGCGTACGCGTTCCGCGCCCTCTTTCTTGCATCCTGCACCCGTGTCCATGCACCATCTCGTAGAAAGGCAGACATGCTCCTGCAACTTGCACTTATCATCATCGGCTTCGCGCTCCTCATCTGGGGTGCGGACCTCCTTGTAAACGGCTCGAGCCAGATCGCTGCGCGCGTCGGTCTGCCCGATCGCGTCATCGGCCTCACCGTCGTCGCCGTGGGCACGGCCATGCCCGAGCTCGTCGTCTCCGTGGTATCCGCTGTCGACGGCCACGCCGATATGGCGTTTGGCAACGTCGCCGGCAGCTGCATGGCAAACCTGCTGCTCATCCTCGGCATGAGCGCCGTCATCACGCGACTTCCGCTCGCCCGCCACACCCAGCGCTTCGAGATTCCCGTGAGCGTCGTCTCCGTGCTGCTGCTCATGCTGTTCTCCAACACCGGTGGCCAGCTCACGGCCTTCGAGGGCATCATCTTGCTCGCAGTGTTTGCCGCCTTTATGGGCTACACCGTGTTCCTGGGCCTGCGTGAGGGCGACAGCGGCCACGACGAGCTTGACCCCGAGACGCAGCTCGTACCCCGCGAGCTAGAGGACGAGGATGACGATGACGACGAGGAGGACGAGGACGAGCCACGCGGCATGCACGTATCCATCGCGCTCGTGCTCTTTGGTATCGCGCTGCTCAAGTTTGGCGCCGATTACGTTGTGAACAACTCCGTGGAGATCGCCACGGTCCTGGGCATCAGCGAGCGCATCATCGGTCTCACCGTCATTGCGCTGGGCACCTGCCTGCCCGAGCTCGTCACGAGTGTCGTCGCCGCGTTCAAAGGCAACACCGACATCGCCGTCGGCAACGTCGTCGGCTCCAACATCACCAATGTTCTTCTGGTCATGGGCGTGCCGGCGCTGTTCTCCCCCATCGCGTACGCGACGACCTACAACCTCGACTTCGCGCTACTCGCGATCTTCTCCGTGGTGCTTGTTGGATTTGCCTTCGTCGGCACCAAGCACACAATGACGCGGCGCGAGGGCGTGTTCTTCGTGTTCCTGTACGTTATCTACATCGTGGCCTCCGCCGTGCTGTAGCGCCTTGCTTCGCACGCAACTCTTTCGGCCCGTGCGCCCTGTTTCCAACGAAACCTTTTCGGGCTGTGCGCCTCAACCCCTCGGCATCATCGGTGCCGAGGGGTTTTTCATGCCTCGAGCCCCCGGCGATGCCGCATGTGCCGCCCGATAAAGCGGTCGACGTCGACCCTGCGCGCAACAGCGGCATGAAAAAAGGCGGGGTCCACGTGCGTGGACCCCGCCTTATACAGAGCTAAAATGCTCAGGCAGCTCGCAGGTGATGCACCTGCAGAAGACTACTTAAGGGTGACAGCAGCGCCGGCAGCCTCGAGCTTCTCCTTGGCAGCCTCAGCGTCCTCCTTCTTGGCACCCTCGATGACGGCCTTAGGAGCGTTCTCGACGACCTCCTTGGCCTCCTTGAGGCCGAGGGAGGTGAGCTCACGGACGACCTTGATGACCTGGATCTTGTTGTCGCCGAAGCCCTCGAGCACGACGTCAAACTCGGTCTTCTCCTCGGCCTCCTCGGCAGCGGCGACAGGGCCGGCCACGACGGCGGCAGGAGCGGCGGCGGAAACGCCGAAGGTGTCCTCGATAGCCTTAACGAGCTCGGAAGCCTCGAGAAGGGTCATTTCCTTAAGAGCATCGATGATCTCATCGGTGGTAAGCTTAGCCATTTCTAAGTCCTTTCGGTTTCCGTGCGGATGCACGGAGATCAGTTAAAACACGGCGCGAATGCGCCAGGGGTGCGGCGTTGCCGCCGCGGGTGAAAACAGCGACTAGGCTGCCTTCTGCTCGGAGACCTGCTGGATCGAACGAGCGAGACCAGAGGAAACGCCGTTGACGCAGACAGCGATGTCGCGAGCGAAACCGGAGATGTGACCGGCGATCTGGCCGAGAAGCTGATCCTTGGTGGGCAGCTCGGCGATAGCCTTAACATCATCAGCGGAAACGGCCTTGCCGTCGGAGATACCGCCCTTGATCTCAAAGACGCCCTTGGACTTAGCAGAGAAGTCCTTAAGGGCCTTAGCGGCCTCGACCGGCTCGGACTCGTAGAACACATAAGCGACGGGGCCGGCGAGGATCTCGTCGAGCTCGGGCTGCTCCTGGTTCTTGAGAGCGATCTTGACCAGGTTGTTCTTGTAGACCTTCATCTCGGCGCCGCACTCGCGAAGCTGATGACGCAGCTCCTGAGCCTGCTTAACCGTCAGACCGTTGTAGTTGACGACAAACAGACCGGCGTTCTCGGCGATACGGGACTCGATCTCTGCAACCTTGTCGATTTTGTACTGCTGGGGCATGAATTACACCTCCTCGAATTCTTTCCGGGCACGGTCCGCCACAAGGACGTGACGGGGGCATGTCCAAAAAGAAAGCCCCCGCGCTGCATGAGCGACGGGGGCGAGAAGACATATCTACTCGACCACCTCGGCTGGCGGGAAGTCCCATTAAGCTCGCGGGCGATGCCCGTTTGCACCGGCTGTCTCTGGCAGCGGATTCGTGCGTGAACCGAAAGTATTATGGCGGGGACCCCGGCGTCGGTCAACGGGCGCGAGGATTCGTACACAAACCCTGCATACGCTCCGGTCCGAGGGGCCGGGTTGAGATTTTCGCTCGGTCAAGTCCTGGCTCGCACGAAGAGCACATTAAGTGCTCTTCGGCTCGTGCGGAATCTACGAAAATCTCAACCCGGCCCCTCGGACCGGAGCTGCGGTAACTTTGCTGCGAATCCTCGTGTCCGTTGAGCGACGTGCCCCACTCATAATGCTTGGGTCGGTGGGCTGATGTGTTGCATCCCTGAGGGCTAAAAGGTTGAAATGAAGGTGGACAGGCGGTGGAGGCCTTCGTCTAGGTCTTTGTCGGAGACGCAGTAGCTTAGGCGGATATGACCTTCGGTGCCGAAGCAGTCGCCCGGGACTAGGGCTACGTTTGCCTCTTCGATGGCTTTGATGCAGAAGTCTTCGCTGGTTAGGCCGAACTTTTTGATGCTCGGGAAAGTGTAGAAGGCTCCTGCGGGCTCTACTACGTCGAGGCCCATGGCGTTTAAGGCTGCGAGTACGCGTTCGCGGCGGGCTCGGTAGACTTTGAGCATGGGGGTTGGGTCGACGGTGAGGGCTCGGGCTGCGGCGTCCATCTCGAAGGAGACGGCGCTCGATACTAGGTATTGGTGAGCTTTTGCGATCTCGGCGATGACGGGTGCCGCTGCCGCGAGCCAACCCAGGCGCCAGCCGGTCATGGCCCAGGGCTTGGAGAAGCTCTCGATGACGACCGTCTGCTCGCGCAGCTCCGGGTGTCGCTGGGCGAAGCGCTCGTAGCCGTCCACATAGACGAGGCGGTTGTATACGTCGTCGCAGACTACGTATATGCCCGCCTGCTCTGCCACGCGCGCCACGGCGTCGAGCGATGCCGTGTCGAGGATGCAACCCGTGGGATTGTTGGGCGAGCAGATGACGATGGCCTTGGTCGCCGGGGTCACACAGGCGCTAAGCGCGTCCTCGTCAATCTGGAATTGCGCAGGCTCCGTATCCAAGAAGACCGCCTTGGCGTGGTTGGCCACGACGATGCTCTCGTACAGGCCAAAGGCGGGCGTGGGGATAATGACCTCGTCGCCGGGGTTGAGCATAGCCATAAATGTTGCCGACAGTGCCTCGGTCGCGCCGTCGGTCAGGATGACCTCATCGGCGGAAAACGCCAGGCCCGCGTCATCCATATATTTGGACAGTGCATCACGCAGGGCGGGGCGACCGTTGTTGGGCGGATAGTGCGTGTCACCGCGGTCCAGCGCGGCGGTCACCTCGGCGCTAATCACATCGGGCGTGGGAAAATCGGGCTCGCCGAGCGCGAGCGCGATACACCCCGGATGCCGGGCGGCGAGCGCGTTAATCCGGCGGATACCGGAGGGCTTGAGCATGGCAAGCGAGGTATTCATGGGCAGACGCATGGCGTTCCTTTCATAAGGGTTGCACTAGGATAGCGCGGCGGGGCGCCACCAGACGGTGTAACCTAAACGGAAACGAGCCGGAAAGGAGATGGCATGGAGACGACCGCGCGCGGCGACTTACCAAAAACACTGCACACCATTGCGTATATCAGTATTCCCAATAGCGCCGATCTTGATTTTTTGCTCTGGGACCTGCAGGATGCCATCGCCGCCTATGCTCAACTTTCCGGCACCGCACTCCCCCGCCCGGTCGACTTGAAGGCAAATGACGCCGGCAGCGTTGCCGATGGCATCGTGCTGGCCATTGAAGATGTGGCTGACGATGAGACGTTGACTGCTATCGAGCAGGCGCTTGAGCGCTTTGGCGGTACGGGAACGCGCGTCTATGCCGCGATTCGAGCCGCACAAGAGGGCACTGAGCAGGCGCGTGGGACCGCCGATCGCCTGCATAAGGCATGTGAGCGCCATGACCAATTGTGGTGTGGCGGCGTTGCCATCTGCGCCGGCAGCGGCATCGCAGCGCTTCGCCATTCCCCGCGCATGGGACTCTTGCGGCGACCGTTTTCGGAGGCCATGGACAAGCTCGTGGGCGCCGTGCGCATGGGCTGCTCCGTCGAGCATGCACAGCGACTTGGCGGCGGCAATGCCGCCAACGTCGACGCCGACGGCATGGTTTGCGCCGAGCCAGCCGTGCCCGCGCCGATCTGGCGAGGCGTTCTGAAACGTCTGGGCGCCCACGCTCAAACAAAAATCTAAATTAAATAACAGCCCAGTCAACGGCTTCGTGCCAACGCTCGACAAGACGCTCCAGTCGCCAGGCGGCATTGGCAGGACTTGTCGAGGGCAGGACGACGGCGGGCAACCCCGTCCGATCTTGCAAGTAGCGTTTGTAGAGTCGCCCTGCCGTACCGCCGTTACAGACAACGACCTCGATCGGCGCGGCATCGGTAATGCGCTCGATATGTGCCGGCACAACGTTGCGAATGCTCGCGTCGCTCGAGCCCTTAATGTCGCAGCCCTCGATTGCATCCCACAGGGCCACGCCGCCGTTCAGCAGCATGGCCCGCTTGGCGGCAATGGAGGCATCGAGCGTCGCGGGCTCACCGCTTGCCAAAGGATCGCCCTCGTTGGGCGGCACAGGCACACCGAGGCACGCAGCCATCACACGCCAAAAGCGATTCTGAGGGTTGCCGTAATAAAAGGCATTTGCACGCGAGAGCACCGAGGGAAACGACCCCAGCACCAAAACGCGCGAGCGCTGGTCGAACACAGGCTCAAACCCATGCTCAATATGTTGATAGTCCTCGTCAGACACGGCCATGGGTTAGGCTCTCAACAGATAGCGCACCTCGTAGGGTGCAAGCTCAAGGGCACCCGTCAGCTCGACCGTGGGCGCATCGTCGGCAAGCAGGTCGACAAAGGACCCGTTGAGCTCGCCGGCGCCAAAGGCGTAAGGCTCGCCCACGGCGTTCACCGCCACGAGCACCGTCGCGTCATCACAGGCGCGCTCGAACAGCAGCTGCTTGTTCTGGATCACCACGTTGCGATAGGCACCATAGTTGAGGGCACGGGCCGCCGCGTCGTCTGCCGAGCGCAGGTGCGCGAGCTGCTTGATGAAGGCCGTCAGCTCGTTGGGCGCAGGCTCATCGAGCGCAGGTCGCAGCGCCCAGTCGCCATCGGGGCCACCCTTTTCGCCAGGAATCCCCCACTCGCTGCCATAGTAGATGCACGGAATGCCCGGCATGCCAAAGAGCATGCCATAAGCGGGGCGCAGACAGGACTTGTCGGTAAGGATGCTCGCCAGGCGCGGCACATCGTGGTTGTCGACAAACGACAGCAGATGCTTGCCGCGATAAATGCACCACGGGTCACCGCCAAACTGGCGATGCAGCGAGTGGGCGATCTCGAACATGTTGACCGAGTTAAAGCTGGAGTACAGGCCCTTGTAGCACTCGTAGTTGGTGCAGGAGTCAAGCATCTCGTCATTGACGATCTGGTTGTAGTCGCCGTGGAGCGTCTCACCAATCAGCACAAAATCGGGCTTGAGCTCACGGGTAAAAGTATGCAGGCGGCGCATAAAATCGCGATCGAGCATATAGGCGACGTCCAAGCGCAGGCCGTCGATGCCAAAGCCCTCGGCCCAGCGACGCACGGACTCAAGCAGGTAATCGACCACGGCGGGGTTTTGCAAGTTGAGCTTCACAAGCTCAAAATGGCCTTCCCAGCCCTCGTACCAAAAGCCGTCGCCATAGCAGGAGTCGCCGTCAAAGCTAATGTGAAACCAGTCCTTGTAGGGCGAGTCCCACTTGCGCTCCTGAACATCGCGGAAGGCCCAAAAACCGCGACCGACATGGTTGAAGACGGCATCAAGCACCACACGGATGCCATGGGCATGCAGTGTCTCGCACACGGCGGCAAAGTCGGCATCCCCACCCAGGCGACGGTCGATATGGCGCAGGCTGCGCGTGTCGTAACCGTGACTGTCGGATTCGAGCGGCGGGTTAATGAGCACAGCACCGATGCCGAGCTCTTGCAGGTAGTCGGCCCATTGGGCAATCTTCATTATGGGCGCATCGGGGTTGGGCGCAGCGTTGGCAGCCTGGGCGAGTTCATCCTCGGCAACAGGGGCGGCGTTTTCGCGCGGAGCTCCGCAAAAGCCCAGCGGATAGATCTGATAGAACGTCGTCTCGTATGCCCACATAGCAACCTCCCGGCAATCTTTCACGCAACGCCATCCATTGTATGCCCGCCGCGCATCCCCTCCCCCAAAATAAGTTGCGGTGAAATAGGGACTGTTGAGACCAATAAACCGGGCAAACAGTCTCTATTCCACCGCAACTGATGAGGGAACGTGATTAGGCGACGGGCTTTGCGCGGCGTATGACCGGGAACAGCACCGTAATGGCGAGGATGACGCCCACGACGGTAATCGCCCCGCCCGCAAAGCCAATCCAAGCGATACCGGGACCCGAAACCACGGCGCCGCCGATTGCGGTGCCCGTGCCGATGCCGAGGTTAAACAGGCCCGAGAAGATCGACATGGCGACGGCCGACGAATCCGCCGGTGTGTACTTGATGAGCTCGGCCTGGAACGCCACGTTAAAGGCTGTGGAGCAGCAGCCCCATAGCGCGCAGACGGCAAGCACTGCTACGAGCGACGATGCGACCGGACCCATGAGCAGCAGAGCCACCGGCACGCCGGAGAGCGTGATAGCCAAGAACGGGAAGCGATGCCCATCGAACAGGCGGCCAAACAGCCAGCTTCCGAGCAGACCGGAGCAGCCAAACGCCGTCAGCGTCATGGTAATAGCGCTTGCGTCGACGTGCGCGACCTGCGCCAGGAACGGCTCGATATAGCTGTAGCCCGCATAATAGCCGGTTGCCATGAACACCGTGACCGCATAAAGCGCGATGAGGAATGGATTCTTGAGCAGCTCGGGCAGCTGCTTAACGGTAAAGCGCTCGCCCACCGGCATGGCCGGGAACACCGCGGCCTGGTACACCACCGCGGCGGCAGAGAAGGCACCGACCACGGCAAACGTCATGCGCCAGCCCACAGCTAGTCCGATGGCGCGGCCGATCGGCAGGCCAAAGATCTGCGCGATGGACGAGCCCGTGGCGATTATGCTGATGGCGAGCGCCCCGTGGCGACTGTCGACCAGGCGCGAGGCCATGATTGAAGCGACTGACCAGAACACGGCATGCGCGCAGGCGACCACCAGACGCGCGCAAACCAAAATAGGATAGGTGGGCGCCACAGCGGACAGGAACTGGCCGAGCGAAAACACGGCCAAAACGCCCAACAGCATCCGCTTGAACTCAAAGCGCGAGGCAAACACCATAAGCGGCAGCGACAGCAGCATGACGCCCCAGGCATAGACCGAAATCATGATGCCTGCCTGGGCCTCGGTGAGCGAGAACGACGCGGCGATATCAGTCAGAAGGCCGATGGGCATGAACTCTGATGTGTTGAACACGAACGAACAGCAGGCGAGCCCGATAAGCGGGAGCCACTGCTTGAGCGAGATGCCATCTTGTCTTGCCTGGGTCATGTAGGAAACCTCTCCGATTGTCATGGGCGGTGGGCGATTATATAGCAACGGCCCCGCATCCGTCAGTACAGATGCGGGACCGCAATCAACTCAATACACAGGGGTTGCGCCGTCAATAAATAGCTAAGCCAACCCCAACAATATGCCCGCCGAATGCACGACAAACGCCACGATCCAGGCGACCGTCACCTGAAACGCGAACACGGCAACGGCATAGCGCGCACCCAGCTCGCTCTTGACGGCACCGATGGCCGCCACGCAGGGCGGGTACAGCAGCGTAAAGACCAGGAACACGTAAGCGGTAAACGGCGAAAACATGGTCGACAGTGCCGCGGGCGAGGTCGCGCCCAAAAGCACCGTGAGGGTCGAGATGACACTCTCCTTGGCGATAAGGCCGGTGACGAGCGCCGTGGATGCTCGCCAATCGCCAAACCCAAGCGGCGCCAGCGCCGGCGCGATGATGCTGCCGAGACCCGCAAGCAGGCTTTGCGACTGATCGGCGACCACATTAAAGCGGATGTCGAACGTCTGAAGGAACCAAATGACCACCGTAGCGGCAAAGATAATGGTGAAGGCCTTGGTGATGAAGTCCTTGGCCTTATCCCATGCCAGCATCACCGTCGTCTTAACGCTCGGCAGGCGGTAATTGGGGAGCTCCATGATAAACGGCACTGGGTCGCCCTTAAATGCCGTGCGGTTGAGCACCAAAGCCGCTATGCATCCGACCGCAATGCCAATCAGATAGAGCGAGACCATGGCGGGAACTGTCACCTGCGGGAAAAACGCCCCGCACAGCAGACCGTAGACCGGCAACTTGGCCGAACAGCTCATGAACGGCGCGAGCATGACCGTCATCTTGCGGTCGTGCTCGGATGGGAGCGTACGGGTCGACATGATAGCCGGCACGGTGCAGCCAAAACCGACGAGCATGGGCACAAAGCTGCGGCCCGACAGGCCAAAGCGACGCAATACCTTATCCATGACAAAGGCCACGCGCGCCATGTAGCCCGAGTCTTCCAGAATGGAGAGGAACAAGAAGAGCACGACGATGATCGGCAGGAAGGTCAGCACGCTGCCCACGCCCGTGAGAACACCGTCGACGGCCAGCGAGCGCACCACGTCGTTGGTGCCGAACGCCTTGAGACCCGCATCGGCCGAGGCGATGATGGCAGCGATGCCGTCCTCCATAAGTCCCTGCAACGCCGCGCCGATCACGCCAAACGTCAGCCAAAAGACGAGGCCCATGATCACCAGGAACGCCGGAATGGCTGTGTAACGACCTGTCAGGATGCGGTCAATCTTGACGGAGCGCACGTGCTCGCGGCTCTCGTGCGGCTTTACGACGCAGCGCCCGCACACGTCGCCGATAAAGCCGAAGCGCATGTCGGCCAGCGCAGATAGACGGTCGGTGCCGGCCTCGCCCTCCATCTGGGTAATGATGTGCTCGATGGCGTCAAGCTCGTTGCGATCCAGATGAAGTGCCTCGGTCACCAGCTCGTCGCCCTCAACCAGCTTGGTCGCCGCAAAACGCACGGGAATGTGCGCCGTCGCGGCATGGTCCTCGATCAGGTTGGCAATGCCGTGGATGCAGCGATGCAGTGCACCGCCGTCTGGACCATCGGGCGCACAGAAGTCCAGGCGACCGGGGCGCTCACGGAACCGCGCCACGTGCAAGGCATGATCCACCAGCTCGCCGATACCCTCGTTGCGGGCAGCGCTAATGGGGACAACGGGCACGCCCAACAGGCTCTCGAGCAGGTTGACGTCCACGGCGCCGCCGTTGGCCGTCACCTCGTCCATCATGTTGAGCGCGATGACCATGGGACGATCGAGCTCCATAAGCTGCAGCGTCAGGTACAGGTTACGCTCGATGTTGGTGGCGTCGATGATGTCGATGATGGCGTCGGGGTCTTCGTCCAAGATGAATTGGCGGCTGACGATTTCTTCGCCCGTGTACGGCGACAACGAGTAAATACCGGGCAAGTCGGTAACGCTCGCCTCGGGATGGTTACGGATGGTGCCATCTTTGCGGTCGACAGTCACGCCGGGAAAGTTACCGACGTGCTGGTTGGAGCCCGTCAGCTGGTTGAATAACGTGGTCTTGCCGCAGTTTTGGTTGCCAGCGAGGGCAAAGTGCAGCGGCGCGCCCTCGGGCACGGCCGTCTTTGCCGCACGGGGCGAATACGTCCCCTCGCCCAGGGCCGGATGCTCCGTCGTGCCGATTGCGGCGTTAGTGCGCGGACCCGTATCGGTGTCGTGAATACCCACGAGCTCGATGCGAGCGGCATCGTCCTTGCGCAGCGTCAACTCGTAGCCACGCAGGCGAATCTCGAGCGGGTCGCCCATGGGGGCGTACTTCATCATGGTGACTTCGGTGCCCGGCGTCAGGCCCATGTCCAAAATATGCTGACGGAGCGCCTGGTCGTCGGATGTCACCGATGCGACAACGGCGTCCTTTCCAATCTCGAGTGTATCGAGCTTCACGTCCGCGTTCCTCCCCCGGCGCCCACAGGGCGTTGCATTTAGTTTACCTTGGCTAACCGTTTGCCACGGCTAACCAATTGTAACCATGCATCATAGCGCGAACACGCAACGACGTTCAATCAACAGATTGGTGCAAAGGGGACGGATTACTTTGCACCAAGCCCTTGAGAGCTAGAGCGATGCCGATGTCTTGGAACCGACAGCGAAAGCCCGCCAGAGCGAGCAAGGTGCCTTGAAACGAGGCGGCATTGACCTTCTGGTCATGCCGCCGAAGTTGAAAGGCAGATTGCCGCCCTGGCGGGCTTGCAGCGTCAAGTGGTTACGGCGTTTGGTAAAACGCCGTAACTAAAACCCGTGGCGCTCCAGGAAACGGAAGGCCAGGCGGATCCAAGGACGGACTGCCACCTGCTTGTCCTCGTTGTCGACCGCGGTGTTGGCGTTGCCGAGCGAAAGGCCGTGACCGCCCTGGTCAAAGACGTGCATCTCGCAAGCGACGCCCTCCTCGGCCATGCGCTGCGCAAACGGATAGACCTGCGCGATCGGCGCCGTCTTGTCGTCGGACACGCCCCACACAAAGGTCGGCGGCATCTGACGCGAAACATGCGTGGTGGGGCAGATGTCGGCCAGGTGCTCGTCGGTCGCCTCACCGCCCGTCACCATCGACAGATAGTCGTTGAGCAAATCGCGCCCCGTCTTGCCACCCGTCTTGGGAACGCGCAGGTCGATGCGCGGGTCGCGCGTCTGCATGTCGCGCACATAGGCAAAGTCGAGCAGCGGATAGCCCAGCACCACGGCATCGGGACGAATGTCGTCCGGACGCGACCCGGCAAGCGCCGCGAAGGGACCAGTCTTCCATTGCGTTGCCAGCGAAGCGCAGATCATGCCGCCTGCCGAGAAGCCCACGACGCACACGCGCTTGGGATCGACATGCCACTCGTCGGCGTTGGCGCGAACCGTGGCGACCATCTTGGCAAGGTCTGCCTGCGGGTGAGGAAAGCTCACGTCACCCGTAGAACTCGTGACATAGTTGAGCACAAAGGCCTGGTAACCGTGATCCAAAAACGCAAACGCCACGGGATCCTGCTCATGCGGAGCGATATGCGTAAACGCACCTCCGCCGCAGATAATCACGGCAGGGCGGCGGCCATTCGGCTTATCGGGCAGCGGCTCGGCACCCAAATACGTAAACGTCGCCGGATACTCCTCGGTCGGCTCCTCGCCCCACAGCGCATGGTTCTCGACAATCATATGTGCTCCCTTCGCGCAGATTATGCGCCCTTGTTTTTCGCGTCTAAGCGTACCCCACTTGAGCCCGTGGCGAAGAAACACTCCAGCAATAAGTTTCCCTTCAACTGATATATCACATAATCCCAGTTCAGAGGTATTGTTGAGCAGCGTAAAATAGGGGCGTTGACCAAGCCGCGAAACACATATGAAACGTTTCCGGCAAACCAAGCGCGCGATATGCGCCTATTTAAGTTGGAGGCAACTATGGGTCTGCTCGATTCGCTTAAGTCCACCTTCACCTCGACGGGCGAGGCATCCGTTCCGCCCGCAGCAAGCTTCGCCACCCGCGAAGGCGTCATCTACGCCCCCGTCAACGGCGTGCTCGTCAACCTCGATGAGGTTCCCGATGAGACCATCGCCTCGGGTATGCTCGGTCAGGGCTACGGCATCGAGCCCATTACCGGCACCATCTATGCGCCCGCCAACGGCCGCATCGGCGCCACCACCGTCACCAACCACTCCATCGGCATGATCACCGAGGACGGTCTTCGCGTGTTCATCCATGTTGGCCTGGGCACCGTGGAAATGAACGGCAAAGGTTTTGCCCGCTTTGTCGAGATGGGTGACACGGTCAAGGCAGGCCAGCCGCTCATCAGTTTCGACCGCGAGGCCATCAAGGCCGCCGGTCACGAGGACATCGTGACCGTCATCGTCTCCGAGCTCGATCGTCTTAAGAGCATCGACCATGTCGGCGAGTCCGGCACGCTTATCGGCGGCAACCCGCTCGTCAAGCTGGGCGACCCGCTGCTGGTAGCCAAGACCAAGTAGCCAGGCCCCGCGCCACACAGCCAAAAGGCACCTCGTCAAGCGCCCGCGACCATTTGGCCGCAGGCGCTTTTCGTTTGAAAAACCATCCCGCCAATGCCTTATCCGTATAGCCCAAATGAGCCGAGCTGCTAGAATATCGAACTGTATGGATAACTATCATTCAACCGTTATGGGAGGATACGTGAACCGCACCAAAATCGCGCAGCTTTACGCCGATGCCGAGTCGCTTGGCGGCCAGACCGTCACCGTCGCCGGCTGGGTCAAGTCCATCCGCGACATGAAGAACTTTGGCTTTGTTACGCTCAACGACGGCAGCTGCTTCCGCGACCTGCAGGTCGTCATGAACCGCGAGGCACTCGACAACTACGACGAGATCGCCCACCAAAACGTCTCGGCCGCACTCATTTGCACCGGCACCGTCAAGCTGACCCCCGATGCGCCCCAGCCCTTCGAGCTTTCTGCCACCTCCATCGAGGTCGAGGGCGTCAGCGCTCCGGATTACCCGCTGCAGAAGAAGCGCGCAACCGTCGAGTTCCTGCGCACCCAGCAGCACCTGCGCCCGCGCACCAACCTGTTCCGCGCCGTGTTCCGCATCCGCTCTGTCGCGGCTGCCGCTATCCACCGCTTCTTCCAGGAGCAGGGCTTTGTCTACGTCAACACTCCCATCATCACCACGAGTGACTGCGAGGGCGCCGGCGAGATGTTCCGCGTGACCACGCTCGACCCCAAAAACCCGCCCCTCACCGAGTCCGGCGAGGTCGACTGGAGCCAGGACTTCTTTGGCAAGCACGCGAGCCTCACCGTGTCCGGCCAGCTCAATGCCGAGAACTTTGCCATGGCCTTTGGCGACGTGTACACCTTTGGCCCCACCTTCCGCGCCGAGAACTCCAACACCACGCGCCACGCCGCCGAGTTTTGGATGATCGAGCCCGAGATGGCATTTGCCGATCTGAACGACTACATGGATAACGCCGAGGCCATGCTCAAGTATGTCCTCAAGGACGTCATGGCAACCTGCCCCGACGAGCTCAATATGCTCAACAAGTTTGTGGACAAGGGTCTGCTCGAGCGCCTGGACCATGTCGCCAACTCCGACTTTGCCCGCGTCACCTATACCGAGGCCGTCGAGATCCTGGAGCAGGCCGTCGCCGCCGGTCACAAGTTTGACTATCCCGTGAGCTGGGGCATCGACCTGCAAACCGAGCACGAGCGCTTCCTAACCGAGGAGCACTTTAAGCGCCCGACCTTCGTAACCGACTACCCGGCCGAGATCAAGGCGTTCTACATGCGCATGAACGAGGACGGCAAGACCGTCGCCGCCGCCGACTGTCTGGTTCCCGGTATCGGCGAGATTATCGGCGGCTCCCAGCGCGAGGAGCGCCTGGATCTGCTCGAAGCCCGCATCAAGGACCTGGGCATGAATCCCGAGCAGTACAAGTACTACCTTGACCTGCGCCGCTACGGTTCCTGCAAGCACGCCGGCTACGGTCTGGGCTTCGAGCGCTTGGTCATGTATCTGACCGGTGTGGGCAACATCCGCGACGTCCTGCCGCACCCGCGCACCGTGGGCAACGCCGACTTCTAATCGCCACAGCGTCACCAAACGCGTTCCAGCGCATCACGCCAGCGCCTCTCGGCAAGCCGAGGGGCGCTTTTTCAGCAGCATCCGTCAAGCTTTTGGCAAGTTTTTGGTCAGTTGGGCAGGGCTGTTGAAAACTCGACCCGCCGCTTGCCGACGGCTACCGACCGCCCAGGGCGTCCTGCACCCCTGGGAAAGCCCCGCGTCCTAGGCTCCATACCGTCGCCACCCAAAACGGAAAGGACGTGGGCGCCATGACCGAAACCGCTGTTGAAACTTACGAGACCACGACGAGGGGCGCCGCCTCGATGGCGGCCTATCGCGCCGTTCGTATCTTGCAACTATTAAGCGAAAACACCGGCGAGGACAAGGCCATGCTTTCCGATGAGTTGATCCGGCGCCTCGCCCATCCCGACGACCCCGCCCGCATGCCCATCTCGGCGGCGCGGCGCAGCATCTACACCGCCATCTCCGCACTTCGCCATGCCGGATACGAAATTGAGTACAAGCGCGGCGTGGGTTATCGGCTCTTGACCCGTCCGCTCACCGACGAAGAGATCATCCGGCTCCACGGCATGGTCATGCGCAACCGCTCTACACCCATCGCCATTCGAAAAAGCATGGCGCAGCACCTGGTCGCCATGGCGAGTGCCGACGTTCGCGGCTACCTCGATGCGCCCGAGCCTGCTCCAAGCGCAGACGGCAAATCCACCAAGGCCACACGCACGCCCGTCAAGCGCATCGATGCCTGCGAGCTCATCGAGCAGGCCATCGACCACGGAACCACGGTGAGTTTTGATATTTCGAGTGTCACGGCACGCGGAGAGGTCGAAGTGGCGCGGATGACACTCCGGCCCTTTGCCATCAAGCAACGAGACGGCATCTCGTATTTGCTGGGAACGGTCTATGACGCGCGAGGCGCCGATGACACGTTGCGTACCGTAGAGATCGGCCGAATGAGAAACGTCACCACACGTCTCCTCGACGGCAAGAAGCTCTTCGCCGCCCTGGACGAGGACGACGCCTCCTCCGCCGCATAAGACCCTCCGCCGCCCATTCGACTACCCGTACCGCCCATCCGATTCTGTATTAAAAAACCCGCCAGGCTGTTGTAAAAATGGACATCAGCGCTACTATAGTTCCACTTGCACTTTGTCCCAGTGCAGTGTTTCCAGCAATTTTTATACTGGGGGTAATGATATGAAGGACATCACCATCAGCCGCAGGAGCCTTCTGGTCTCCGCCGGTCTGCTCGCGCTCGCCCCGCTCGCCGGATGCGGCGGCAACTCTGGTTCCGGCTCCGCTGCCGCCGGTTCCGACTACACCATCGGCGTTCTGCAGCTCACCGAGCACTCCGCGCTCGATGCCGCCAACGACGGCTTCGTCAAGGCCATCAAGAAGAGCGGTCTCAAGGTCAAGATCGACCAGAAGAACGCCCAGAACGACCAGTCCACGTGTAAGTCCATTGCCGACAAGTTCGTAGGCGACGGCGTCAACCTGATCTATGCCATCGCTACGCCCGCCGCGCAGGCTGCCGCCGGCGCCACCGCTGATATCCCCATCGTTGGCTGCGCCATCACCGACTACGCCGCTTCCGGCCTGGTCCAGGACAACGACAAGCCCGGCACCAACGTCACGGGCGCTTCCGACCTCACCCCGGTCGCCGAGCAGCTCGAGATGATGCAGAAGGCCCTGCCCGACGTTAAGAAGGTCGGCCTGCTCTACTGCACCGCCGAGTCCAACTCCGACGTCCAGATCAAGGCCGCCAAGAAGGAACTCGACAAGCTGGGCCTCGAGTACACTGACTTCACCGTCTCGAGCTCCAACGAGATTCAGTCCGTCGTCGAGTCCGCCGTGGGCAAGGTCGACGCACTCTACTCCCCCACTGACAACACCATCGCCGCGGGTGCTTCGCAGGTCGGCCAGATCTGCAAGGAGAACAAGCTCCCCTTCGTGACTGGCGAGGAGGGCATGTGCAAGGCCGGCGGCCTGTTCACCCTCTCCATCAACTACGAGGACCTGGGCTACGCTGCAGGCGAGATGGCCGTTAAGATCCTGAAGGGCGAGGCCAAGCCCGAGGATATGCCGATCAAGCACCTCTCGAGCAAGAACCTGGTCGTCGTCAAGAACGACGAGATGGCCGAGGCCCTAGGCATCGATCTTTCCGCCCTGGACGAGTAGCACCATGCGCCGTAACGCATCTAGGGTTCGTTCTCGCGCCATAGCTGCGTTATTCAATATCTGAGCCATTGGGGCGAACGTCATAGACCGGCGTTCGCCCTGCTTGTTTCAGATATAACAAAACGTTTGCCTGCCGTTCTTATATTCATTGTTACCGCTATTATGGAACATCGCGTGTCCACCCTATCCTAGGAGGTATGAAGCATGCTCATTGCATTGCAGGGCGCCGTTTCGCAGGGCGTCCTCTGGGGCATTATGGTGCTTGGCGTGTTTATCACGTTCCGCTTGCTCGACATCCCCGATATGACCTGCGACGGCAGCTTTGCCCTCGGCGGCTGTGTCTGCGCCGTACTCATCGTCAACAATAACGTCGACCCCTTGCTCGCCGTGCTGGCCGGCATGTGCGCCGGCGCCATCGCGGGCGCCGTCACGGGCATCTTGACCACCGTCTTTGAGATTCCCGCAATCCTCGCCGGAATCCTTACGCAGATCAGTCTGTGGTCCATCAACCTGCGCATCATGGGCAAGTCCAACACGCCCATCCTTGCCAAGGGCACTATCTTCTCATCCGTCAGCAACATGACGGGCCTGCCGCAGTCCACTGTTGCCATTATCCTAGGCATTGTGCTGGCCGTGGCCATCGTCGCCATCCTGTACTGGTTCTTTGGCACCGAGATCGGCTCGGCGCTGCGTGCCACCGGCAACAACGAGTACATGATCCGCGCCCTGGGCGTTAACACCAACACCACCAAAATGATCGCCCTCGTGCTCTCCAACGCCCTCATTGGCCTTTCGGGTGCGCTCATCTGCCAGAGCCAGAAGTATGCCGACATTGGCATGGGCACCGGCGCCATCGTTATCGGTCTTGCCGCCATCGTCATCGGCGAGGTGCTCGGTCGCCTGCTGCCCGGCGGCCTCACGCAGTTTAGCGTCCGTCTTGCCTCCGCCGTCTTTGGCTCCGTGGTCTACTTCCTCATCCGCGCCATCGTGCTGCAGCTGGGCATGGACGCCAACGACATGAAGCTGCTCTCCGCCGTGATCGTTGCCGTGGCCCTGTGCGTGCCCGTGGTTTGGGAGCGCTACAAGCTCCGCAGCTCCTACACGAAGGGAGATGAGGCAGATGCTTAAGCTCTCGCACGTCAAGAAGACCTTTAACAAGGGCACCGTCACTGAGAAGCGCGCACTCACCGGCGTCGACCTTACCCTGAACGATGGCGACTTTGTAACCGTGATTGGCGGCAACGGCGCCGGCAAGTCCACGCTGCTCAACATGATCGCCGGCGTGTATCCGCTCGATTCGGGCGTTATCGAGCTCGATGGCACCGATATCTCGCGTCTGAGCGAGTCACAGCGCGCCAAGTACCTGGGCCGTGTGTTCCAGGATCCCATGCGCGGCACCGCAGCCGACATGCAGATTGCCGAGAATCTAGCCCTCGCCAAGCGCCGCGGCCAGCGTCGCGGTCTTTCGTGGGGCGTCACCAAGGCCGAGAAGGACGAGTACGTTGAGCTGCTCAAACGCCTGGACCTTGGCCTGGACACACGCCTCAACGCCAAGGTCGGTCTGCTCTCGGGCGGCCAGCGCCAGGCACTCACCCTGCTGATGGCCACGCTCACCAAGCCGCGCCTGCTGCTGCTCGACGAACACACGGCGGCCCTCGACCCCAAGACGGCCTCTAAGGTGCTCAATCTGACCGAGGAGATTGTCGACGAGAACCACCTGACCACGCTCATGGTCACGCACAACATGAACGACGCCATCCGTCTGGGCAATCGCCTGATCATGATGCACGAGGGCCACGTGATCTACGACGTGGCGGGCGACGAGAAAAAGTCGCTCACCGTGGCCGACCTGCTTCAGAAGTTTGAGGAGGTCTCGGGCGGCGAGCTCGCCAACGACCGCATGCTGCTGAGCTAAACCTACCAAAAAGGGACAGGTTTATTTTGGCAGGTTTTATCTGCGCAAACGTCAAAACCGCCGCAAAGGGACAGACGCCCTTGCGGCGGTTTTCGCATATTATGTCGATAATCCGATATTCAACCAGACTTTCTGGCTAAGGACTAAGGAAACTGCCATGAGAAGACCTCTTCCCCGTCTTGCCTGACCGCCGCACTCCTTGCCGGCGTGCTCGCCGGCGCCCCAGCTTACGTCACCGCGGCCACCCTATCTCAAGTTATCGGCGCGTCCGATGTGATCGAACGGGCTTCTTGATGGGTATCATGGTTGAACGATCATTAGGAGGTTTTCCCTACATGGAATTGTTTGAGCCGATTCTTCATTTCTTTGAGCAGCGATGGGTCCACAACATCATTTGGGCCGGCATCTTGGCGATAGGCACCGCCATCGCCGTCAAGGTCGTATCCAAGACCCTGCGTCACCTGCTCAATCGCGACGACAACCCGCTTCCGGCATCAAGTATCTTCATCAACATCGCGCGTGCCGTCATTTTGATGATCGGCGGCAGCTTTATCCTCGACAACTGCTTTGGCATTAACGCAAACGCGCTCGTCGCCGCTCTTGGCGTCGGCGGCATCGCCATCTCGCTCGGCTTTCAGGACACGCTATCAAACCTTATCGGCGGCATGCAGGTGACCTTCATGGGCATCATCAAGCCCGGCGACAATATCGAGGTCGGCGGCGTGTCGGGCGTGGTCCAAGACATCACCTGGCGCCATACGACCATCGAGGATGCCTGCGGGCAGACCATCATTGTGCCCAACTCCAACATCTCCAAGAACACGCTCGTGCACCTGATGCCCTTTGGGCGCGTGGCCGTGCCCGTTGCCGTAAAGGACACGTCTAAGTGGGCCTCGCTGGACGCGCTGGCAGATGAGCTTACCGACGCCACCAAGGCCGCGGTGCTTCCCATCTCTGGCTTTGACAAGGAGCCGTACGTGCTCTTTAGCGAGATCGGCGACTTTGGCGTCAAGGGCAAAATCATCTTTATCGTCAGCGACGATAGCACCACCTTCACGGCAGCCGACGCCTGCATTCGTGCCATCGCCCCCATCATCGCCTAAACTACCACAAAGGGGACAGGCACCTTTGTGGTAGTTTCGCATCGTGGTACCATGGTTCATATCGTTGTTTAAACGACTAAGGGAGTAGACACCATGGAAGAGGCCTATCGTCAAGCACGCAAGCGCGGCGAGCAGGGACGCCGTCGCGCCATCAGCCAAAGCGAGCACCCGTACCTTACGGACCTCGACAGCTTGGTTGCCCAGCTCCCCTTAGGTCAGCGAGAGAGCGTCGGCCTGCGGGATATTCCACTCGAAATGGTCGTCGGCACGGTTACCAAGGGCCGTCAGTCTGCCTTTTCGTGCAACTTTATGCCCCTGTTGCCATTTAGCACCGAGTTCGCCCGCAAGTGGTCCAACCTCTACGACATCCAGGTGACCGAGGGCTATCGCGACCCCATCATCGTCACCGAGTTCATGCATCGGTTCTACGTCCAAGAGGGCAACAAGCGCGTCAGCGTCCTCAAATTCCTGGACGCCCCGACAGTTTCGGCCAAGGTCACCCGCCTCTACCCCGGAAAATGGGATTCCGTCGAAAGCCGCCTCTATGGCGAGTTCTGCGCGTTTTGGCGCGTCTGCCCCCTATACGAGATCGAGTTCTCGCGTGAGGGAAGCTACGAAACGCTCGCCAAGATGCTCGGTCAGAACCTTATCGAAAAATGGCCGCAGAAAAAGGTCGACTACCTGCGCCACACCTTCCTGCTCTTTAAGCGCGCCTACCTGCGCGCCGGCGGCGACCATCTGGACATTACGCCCGTCGACGCTATGCTCGTCTACCTCAATGTGTACAACCAGGACCGCCTGCTGGATACGCCGACGGATATCGTCGTAAACCGCCTGTGCAAGATTTGGCGCGAGTTGGTCATTGCCGGCAAAAGTGATGAGGAGAAGGTCGATCTTGTCGAGGCACCGAGTGTCGATGAGGAAGAGGCGCCCGCCAAGTCCACCTCCGGCGTGCTCAACTTCTTTATGGGCAAGACCGTCTACTCGGCGGCCAGCCCCCTGCGCATCGCCTTTATCCATGAGTTCCCCTGTGCGACGTCGAGCTGGGACAGCCTGCACGACCAAGGGCGTCAGTATCTCGATGAGCACTTTGGCGGTATCGTGCGCACCGAGGCGTTCGAGGACTGTCATAATCCGGATGTGTTCTACGCCGCCGTGGAAACGGCTGTCAAACATGGAGCTAACGTCATCTTCTCGACCTCGCACCGCCTGATGGAATACACGCTCAGAGCTGCCGTTGAGTATCCCCAGGTGCGGTTCCTTAACTGCTCTATCGGCCTTCCCCACCAAAGCGTCCGTTCGTACTTTGGCAAGATGTACGAGGCCAAGTTCCTCCTGGGCGCCCTTGCCGCCAGCATGGCGGACAACCACCGCATCGGCTACCACGCGTCGGTCTTCGCCTCGGGCGCACTCAGCGAGATCAACGCCTTTGCGATTGGCGCCTCGCTGCTCGACCCCCGTGCGCAAATTATCCTGACCTGGGGCGATGTGCCCGCTGGAGGTCTTGCCGAAGCCATGTGTCGCGAAGGCGTGAGCGTCATGACCGGCGCTGACATGTCAAAGTCGCTCGTAGACCCTACGGCCTACGGACTCCATCGCCTGGTCGATGGCAAGGTCGTCGGCATCGCCATGCCGGTCTGGAACTGGGGCCGATACTACGAGCTTATCGTTCGCAGCCTTCTGCACGGCACGTGGGACGAGACCAGCGACGACAACCAAGTGCGCGCCGTCAACTACTGGTACGGAATGAGTTCCGGCGTTATCGACATCCGTTACGCTCCGGGCCTACCCTACCAGACGCGCAAACTCGTGCAGTTGCTCCGCAACGGCATTGTCGAGGGCTCCATCAACCCCTTTGGCGGCGAGCTCCACAGCCAGAACGGCGTGGTACAGATCGAAGGCTTCCCTCCGCTGCCGAGCACGCAGATTGTCGAGATGAATTGGCTGGCGGACAACGTGGTGGGCACCATTCCGCAGCTCGACGATGAGCCGAAAGTCCCTGCCCTATGAAAATCCTTGCCATAGCCGATACCGAAGAACGATGCCTTTGGGAGTGCTTTCGCAAGGAACGCTTTGAGGGTGTCGACCTGATTTTGTCCGCCGGCGATCTGGACCCGGACTATCTTGAGTTTTTGGTTACGGTCATCAACAAACCGCTCATCTACGTGCGCGGCAATCACGATGACCGCTACGCACGTCATGCACCGGGCGGATGTATCTGCGTGGAAGACAGCGTGTACACGTACCGAGGGATTCGCATTGCGGGCCTTGGCGGGTCCATGCGTTATCGCGACGGCGCCAACATGTACACCGAACGCGAGATGTCCAAGCGCATGCGTAAGCTGTCGCGTAAGGTTAGGATGGTCGGCGGGTGCGACATTCTGCTTACCCATGCACCCGCCGCCGGTATGGGTGATCTGGACGATCTGCCGCATCGAGGGTTTGAGTGCTTTAACACGGCGCTTGAGTCCTGGGGGGCCGACTACATGGTGCATGGGCATGTACACCAAAGCTACGGTTACGATTTTCAGCGCGAGCGGCAGCATGTGTGTGGAACGACGATCATCAACGCCTGCGGCTATACGCAGTTTGAGCTCGACCAGACGCGCTACCCCATCCGTGGCTGGCAGGCAGCCTGGCTCAATTCGCAAACCATGCGCCGCGAGCTCAAACGCCACGAAGCAATCGAGTCTTCAACCGCCAGAACCCCCTGGTAACTGCCAACAACCACCACGAAGGGGATAGGCACCTTTATGGTGGTTTTGCTGACTCGTCCGACCTGTCCATCACGGTGCTTGTGTAATTAACGAGAACACTCATTGTTTTGTAAGGACGGCGCTCACGTGCCGTCTTTTTTTGTCAACTTATGCAGTCTCGACCGTGTTGTATGTAGAGGGACCTCGCGAGACGCCTTCCCTATATCCACCACGACCAATTGGAGGTGACACTATGCCTGCACGCCGTAACCGCAATAGCACGCTCCGATGCGATGCCGATCAGATCGAGCGGGAAGCAAAGCGCTTGGTCGACACGTATTCCGACCTCATCCTTCGATTGTGCTATTCGGCCCTTGGATCCGCTGACGACGCTCAAGACATCTGCCAGGACACGCTGATCAAGATTCTCCAACGCACTCAACCGTTCGACTCGCTCGAACACGAACGTGCTTGGGTGATCCGAGTCGCACTGAACGCATGTCGCGATATCGGCCGTACGCACGCGAATCACCCGGTTGTCGACCTCGATTCGCTCCCCGATTTCTGCGCACCCGTAACACATACCGAGCAAGAATTCGCGCAACGCGACTGCGCCATTCTTTCCGCTGTCACGGCCCTGCCTCAAGCACAGCGCATCGCCATCTTTTTGCACTACTACGCAGGCATGAGCATCAGGGAAATCGCAGACGCCGTTCACGCGACGCCAGCTGCAACCGCCCAGCACCTTAGCCGCGGACGTGCGTCACTTCGGCTTTCCTTGAAAGGAGACCACAATGACTACGAATTCGAATGACTATCGCCACGCCCTGGAGCACATTTCGTTTACCGATAATGCGAAGCAGCACATGGCAAACTCGATTGCTCAGTCCGTCGCCTCGAGCGATGCGGCGACCGCTCAAAGCAACTTTAATGGCACGCGACGCAAGCCGCGCATCGCCCGCCATCCCGTAAGAACAGTCGCTCGCATTGCCGCTGTAACGGCAGTTCTCGCTATCGTCATTGGAGGCGCTGGCACGGCTATGGCAACAGGCGTCCTGCCGCTTCCTTCTGACATGCTTTCCGACATCTTTGACGGACCTGCTTCTCAAACCGAGATCATCGACCGTATTGGCCGGCCCGTCGGTGCTAGCTGCTCCAACAACGGAGTCACCGTGACCGCCGACGCCATCATGGGCGACAAGGATATGGTTGCCATCGCCTATACGCTTACGTTCGACGATCCCGCTGCCCTGAAAAAGCTTTCCGAGCCGGGCGAGAACGGAACTATCGCCGGAAGTGTCGATGGAAACGTATACGTTGATGGCGAGCATGGCGGCCAAGGCCAATCATGGCTCATTGACAAGAACCCCAATGACTCCAGCATTCAATACTTTGCACAGTTCAGCGTTGAATCACCCGGCCTTATGGGCAGGACCGTCCGCACGCATATCAACTCTCTCGTTGTGCCACGTGCTGGCAAAGAGCTTCCCGAGTATAAGAAAATACTTACGGGCCCATGGGATCTTAAGTTCCAGCTGAATTACGAAGATACATCCGTTACGATTCCCGCGCCCAAATCGGTCAACTTTAACGGCACCAAGGCGACGATTCAAGAGGCCACCGTATCCTGCGTTGGCGTTTCAGTCCGCTACAACATAGATCGTTCCATCGAACACGACAACAACAGCGGCAAGATGTCTCAAAACATGGAGGAGTCTATGGATGCCGTTGGCAACATACCCCTCATCGTGACGTTCAAAGACGGTCATGTTGAGGACGCAACCAGCCACAGCGGCTATTTCGCAAATAAACTGGATAACGGCACCACTGATGTCCACAAGACCTGGCCGTTCTCGCAAGTTTGTGACACAGACAAGATTGCAAGCGTACAAATTGGCGATACGGTCATTCCCATGAATTCGTAACGCTACGCGGCTCGTATATGCACCCGGTTCCGCACTTCGCGTCTAAAGATGCGCTGTCATCGAGCAGCGTGAGCGCAAGGCCGCCCGTATGGTCGGCTGGGAACACCTCGTTGCGCTAAAAACCACCACGAAGGGGACCGGCACCTTTGTGGTGGTTTTGCTGACTCGTCCGACCTGTCCCAACGGTTTGTCTCAATCTGTAACAGGTAGGGCCCAAATAATCGGTTAGCTGTTACAGATCGAGACAGACCACGGATGCTCAGCCGAAAATCTCAATCTGTAACAGGTAGGAACGATTTTGCCCCTTAGATGTTACAGATTGAGATATTTGACAGCTTGAATCGGCATCGCCTACAGCGCGGCGACGACCTTGTCGCCCATCGTCGTGGTGCCGAGGATCTTATCTGCCGGGGTGTTGACATCGGCGATGTCACGGGTGCGCCAGCCCTCGTCGAGCACGCGCGCCACGGCGCTCTCGATCCACGCGGCTTGCTCGCCCATGTCGAGCGCGTAGGTCAGCAGCATCGCCACCGACAAGATTTGAGCCAGCGGATTGGCCACGCCGAGCCCCGCGATGTCAGGAGCGCTGCCAGCGCTCGGCCCAAACAGCGATACGCCATCATCCAGCGAGGCAGAGGCAAGCATACCGAGCGATCCGGTAATCTGAGCCGCCTCATCGGACAGGATGTCGCCGAACATGTTCTCCGTCACCACGACGTCAAAGTCTGCCGGTCGACTGATGAGCTGCATGGCGGCGTTGTCGACGAGCAGGTCCTCAAGCTCCACGTCGGAGTACTCCTCGTCTTGCACGCGATGCACGATCTCGCGCCACATGCGGCTCGTCTCCAGCACGTTGCGCTTATCAACGCTCGTCACCTTGCCGCGACGTTTGCGCGCCGCCTCAAATGCCTGGCGCGCAATGCGCTCAATCTCGTACTCGCGATACTCCATCACGTCGACCGCACGCTGACCGGCCGCACCCGCAGCGCCCGCGCAGGTCACGGATGCGGGCGCCAAAGTCCCACGGCATGTTGTAGCCCATCGTATCGGGGATGTTCACGACCGTGGCACCGGCCTTTACGGCCGCCTCGATAATGCGCACCAGAAACTCCTGATCGGAGCGGCCGGCATCCTCGGCATAAAACTCAACATCGTCAACGAACTTGCGAGCATGTTTGACGGCATGGATCGCTCACTCAATTGCCCTTTCCTCAGTCATATGGAGCTTGTCGCGCAGGTGACTGGTGCTCACACCCAGCCCTGTATGGATACGGGGCCTCTGGGCCGTTTTGAGCGCCTCTGCAGCCACTTCGATATCCCTGTCGACAGCGCGCGTCAGGCCGCATACCGTGCATCGGTCGCCCGCAATCTTGCCAATCTCCTGTACGGAGCGAAAGTCACCAGGACTCGAGATGGGAAAGCCCGCCTCGATAACGTCCACGTTCATGCGCACCAGCTGGCGGGCGATGAAGAGCTTTTCCTCGGTATTCATGCTGGCGCCCGGCGACTGCTCACCGTCGCACAGGGTGGCGTCAAAGATTGTGATTTTGCGGCTTATATGTTCCTCCTGATTGACCGTTTTATGACAGATGGCTTTCAGGAGAGAGAGAAGGCCTAGAGATAGAAAAATACCCGTGTCGCTCATCACGCCTGAAAGCGGCAGACGATAGCGCACCCGGGTACAACAAATCGTTATAGCGAGATTACAACCCTAGCGCGCTATCCAATCTAGTAGCGCTATGCCTAGGAGCTGTTGCGTGTTCTTAAACATGTTGGGCTCCCTTCGGCCTCGGGTAGTACTACATCGCGCTAAAGTACAACACAAGTAAAACCACCACAAGGGTGCCTGTCCCCTTCGTGGTGGTTTCGTTGACTCAAAAGCAAGAGACCCGGTCCTGCACGAGGCAGAACCGGGTCTCTTTAGCAATGCTTGCTTTGCTCAGGCAGTAACTGTTAGTTACTCAGCCAGGAAGTCGCGCTGGATAGCGGGATCGACCTTGACGCCAGGGCCCATGGTGGAAGACACGGAGATGGACTTGACGTACTTGCCCTTAGCAGAAGAGGGCTTGACGCGCAGGATCTCGGTGTACAGGGCAGCGTAGTTCTCGACGAGCTGCTGCTCGGTGAAGGACTTCTTGCCCAGGGGCACGTGGCAGATGCCGTAGCGGTCGGCGCGGTACTCAACGCGGCCAGCCTTGAGCTCGGAGACCATCTTGGCGACGTCCATGGTCACGGTGCCGAGCTTGGGGTTCGGCATGAGGCCACGGGGACCAAGGATCTTACCGATGCGGCCAACCTTGGCCATCATGTTCGGCGTAGCGATAGCGGCGTCGAAGTTGATCTCGCCCTTCTGAATCTGGACGACAAGCTCGTCGGAACCGATGATGTCGGCGCCGGCAGCCTCAGCCTCGCGGGCCTTCTCGCCCTCGGCGAAGACGGCAACACGAACGGTCTTGCCGGTGCCGTGGGGCAGGGAGATGGAACCACGGATGTTCTGGTCAGCCTTACGAGTATCGATGCCCAGACGGAAGTGGGCCTCGACGGTCTCGTCGAACTTGGCGGTGTCGAGCTCCTTGATGAGCTTGGCAGCCTGAAGGGGGGTGTAGAGCGTGGCGCGGTCGATCTTCTCGGCAGCGGCGTTATAGCTCTTACCATGCTTAGCCATGTGCATTACCTCCTGTGGTTAAACGGGCGTGAGCCCTCCCACATCGTATCGTGTGCCCTATTGCACACATTTAACGGGTGCCCCGGTCGGAGCACCCGTCGTTACCTAAAGAAATCGCTACTCAGCGATGGTGACGCCCATGGAACGGGCGGTACCGGCGATGATCTTCTTGGCGGCGTCAATGTCGTTGGCATTGAGGTCCGGCATCTTGATCTCGGCGATCTTGGTGAGCTGCTCCTGGGAGAGCTGACCAACCTTGTCGGCCTGGGGCTTAGCGGAACCAGACTTGAGGTTCAGCTCCTTCTTGATGAGGTGAGCCGCCGGCGGGGTCTTGGTGATGAAGGAGAAGGACTTATCCTCGTAGACAGAGATCTCAACGGGGATGATGTCGCCCTTCTTGTCCTGCGTCTCGGCGTTAAAGGCCTGGCAGAACTGCATGATGTTCACGCCAGCAGCGCCCAGAGCGGGGCCGACGGGAGGAGCGGGGTTAGCTGCACCAGCAGGAATCTGGAGCTTAATGACGTTGGCAACCTTCTTCTCAGCCATGGTCATTCCTTTCGAATCACGAGTGTGAAGTACTTGCTATATCGTAAGCACGCACGTGTTAGAAGCATTCCTGAGATGAGCAGTCACAGAAGAAGCACGCTCGCGCGAACGGACGAAAACTTAAGCGATGACAGCGACCTGGTTAAAGTCGAGCTCGACCGGCGTCTCGCGGCCAAAGATCATCAGCGTGACCTTGAGCTTGCCAGCCTCGGTGTTAACCTCGGAGACCTTGCCATCAAAGTCGGTAAGCGGGCCATCGGTGACGCGGACGGACGTGCCGACCTGAATATCAACCGAGGTGCGCTTGGGCGAATCGCCCTTACCGAGACGACGAGTCATCTTGTTGTACTCGTCGCGGGAAAGCGGAGCGGGCTTGCCGTTGCCGCCCAGGAAACCGGTGACGCCAGGCGTGTTACGAACGCACGTCCAAGCATCGTCATCCATCTCCATGCGGACCAGGACATAACCCGGGAAGATCTTGGAATCCTTGGTCTCACGCTTGCCACCCTCTTTAATCTCGGTGACGCGCTCCATAGGAATCTCGATATCAAAGATACGGTCCTGCATGCCCATAGTCTCGATGCGATGCTCGAGATCGGACTTAACGCGGTTCTCGTATCCAGAGTAAGTGTGAACGACGTACCAACGCTTAGACATGGTTTAGCCCCTCAATCCGGAGAACAGAGCAAGAGCCTCGCCAAAGCCAGCATCGAGCAGAGCGATGACGACGCCGACGACGACCAGAGAAGCGCAAACGACGACCGAGTAGTTCACGAGCTCCTTCTTGTCAGGCCACGTGACACGCTTCATCTCAGACTTGACCGAAGCGAAATACTTCTTGGTGCGGGCGAAGAAACCAGGCTTCTCGTTCTTCTTAGACTTCGCAGCCTTCTCGCTCTTCTTGGCAACGGCCTTCTTGGCCTCAACCTTGGAGTTGGCGGCAGCGTTGTTGGCAGGCGCCTGCTGCTGTGCCTTCTTCTTGTTCTTCTTGTTGGCCATTTGGGTTACCTCCGCGCAATGCGCTTATACATGAGTAAACCGTAAGCCCCCAATTGGGAGCTTACGGAATAATGACTGGCACGCCAGGAAGGACTCGAACCCTCAACACTCGGTTTTGGAGACCGATGCTCTACCAATTGAACTACTGGCGTATGTGACTAGAGACTAGCGAGTCTCTTTGTGCAGCGTGTGGTGACGGCACCAGGGGCAATACTTCTTGATCTCCATACGATCAGGCATGGTCGACTTGTTCTTGGTGGTCGTATAGTTGCGGCGCTTGCACTCAGTGCACGCAAGAGTAACTAGAGTACGCATGTATCCTGAACCTTTCATTTCCGCCCCGTACGGGCACGAGTTGTTACTTTATCAGCTCCACGTAAGTGCTGTCAATGAAAACCTCGAGTCAATTGGTTCTCGGTGGATCCATTCATATTTGGAACACATCAATGAAGCCATCGAGATCTAATCAATCCCTCGCGCTTGGCTTATGGGCGAGCTAAGCGCAATCGGCAGGGAATAAGCCCCGCGTAGAAAAGAACCCGGCACCCTATAAGTGCCGGGTTCTCTAAGTCAGCTATATCAAAGAGCTTATTTACTCAATGATCGTGGAGACGATGCCCGAACCGACGGTGTGGCCACCCTCGCGGATAGCGAAGCGCAGGCCCTCCTCCATGGCGATCG
>URQD01000021.1:0-30319 GCA_900549905.1 uncultured Collinsella sp.
GACGCCGCAGCCCGAGGACACGAGCATGGGGATGAAGGACTTACCGGACAGGCCAAAGCGGCGGAACACGCGGTCCATGATGAAGGCGACGCGGGCCATGTAGCCGCAGTCCTCCAAGAAAGACAGCATCACGAACAGCAGGAACATCTGCGGCACGAAGCCGAAGATGGCGCCCAGACCGCCGACGATACCGTCACAGACCAGCGAATCGACCAGGCCACCGTCCTCGGTGCCGCCCGCCACAAGGGCGTCGTGCACCATGGTGGTGATACCCGGGACATAGGGCCCATACTGTGCCGGGTCGACCGAGTCGGCGTTGTCGCCCGCAGCCTCAACAGCTGCGTCGTAGGCATCGCGGCCCTGACCGAGCACGTACCAGCCGTCGGTGCCGAAGAGTTGGTCGTTGGTGAAGTCAGTCACCGTGCCGCCCAAGGTAGAGACGGCAATGTAGTACACACAGAACATGATGACCACAAAGATCGGCAGGCCCAGGATACGGTTGGTAACCACGCGGTCGATCTTCTCGGAAGTGCTCATCTTGGCCGGAGCCTTGGTAAGGCACTCGTCGATGATGTGGGCGATCACGCCATAACGCTCGCCGGTGATGATGGACTCAGCGTCGTCGTCGCAATCCTGCTCGCACTGGGCGACCAGCTGCTCCACGCGAGCGGCCTTCTCCTTAGTGAGGTTGATGAGCTTGCAGGCGTCCGCGTCGCGCTCGAACAGCTTGACGGCGTAGTAGCGACGCTTGTTGGCGGGAACGCTCGCCGGCAGATTGTTCTCGATGTGGTCCAGAACGTCCTCGATGGAGGAATCGAACTTGTGCTCCGGCACCTGGCCCTTGGAAGCAGCGGACTTCTTGACCTGCTCGAACAGCTCGTTGATGCCCTTGTTCTTAAGGGCCGAGATCATCATGACCGGGCAGCCGAGCTTCTTGGAGAGCTTGTCCGTGTCGATCTTGTCGCCGTTCTTCTCGACCAAGTCGGCCATGTTGAGGGCGACGACCACGGGCAGGCCGGTCTCGATAACCTGAAGCGCTAGGTACAGGTTGCGCTCGAGGTTGGTGGCGTCGACCACCTGGACGACGACATCGGGCTCGCCGCTCATGAGGTAATCGCGCGAGCACTGCTCCTCGGGGCTATAGGGGGAAAGCGAGTAGATGCCGGGGAGGTCCGTGATGGTAACGTTCTTGTCGCTCAGGAGCTTGGCTTCCTTTTTCTCAACCGTGACGCCGGGCCAGTTGCCAACGTAGCCGTTGGCGCCGGTGATCAGGTTGAAAAGCGTGGTCTTGCCGCAGTTGGGGTTACCCGCCAGCGCGGCATGGATCTGAGAATCCGCCATTCAATCCTTCTTCCTTGTGTGCCTGCGCTGCTTTCTCCGCGCAGGCTGGATAATGTGCTTCAAAGATGCTGCATTAAGTTAGAAAAACCTAACTTTATCTGCAGATATATGCGCCGCGAGCCCTTACTGGACCTCGACGACGGCAGCCTCCTCCTTGCGGATGGAAAGCTCGTAGCCGCGCACGTTGATCTCGACCGGATCACCGAGCGGTGCAACCTTCACGACCTTGAACGAAGTGCCCTTGATGAGCCCCAGGTCCATAAGGTGACGGCGAAGCGCACCCTCACCGTGAAGCTTGACGATGGTAGAGCTCTCGCCCACCTTAACGTCACCCAACGTCTTCATCCTCTTGTCCCCCTTTCGGTTTTTATGAAATGCTGCGGACTAACCGACGGTCATGATGTGCATGGCAACCTTGGAATCGATGCCAAAGCGTGCGCCCAGCACCGTGACGATGATATTGGCGCCACTCGAGCTCACCACGTGGATTTCGCTGCCCTCGACAAAGCCGAGGTCCTTGAGGTGGTGCTTCATGTCCTCATTGCCCTTTACACGAGACACGCGCACGGTTTCGCCCGCTTTCACCATCGAAAGCGGCATGGCCGGCATCTGCGGTCCGCAAGACATGAGTGTGCTCCTAACCTCAGTTCGTCCTCAACATCGACGCAGCAAAAGTTAACCACGTCTATGTTCGCTTTAGTAAACTAGCACGTGATTAACTTTTTGGAAAGGGTCCCTATTCAGATTTCGAAAAAGTTTCCTATACGAAACAAAAAGGCGCGGCAAAGAGCTGTCCTTTGCCGCGCCCTGTCATGCTTAGAGCGAGAGGTTTCTGATCGACGTAACGCAGGAAGCCTCGTCTACGCCCGAAACGCGAAAGATGATGTCCTCGCCGCACTCGCCGTAGAGAGCCATGAGGCCCATGACATCGCGACCGTCGGTATGACGGTCGCCGATGCTGACCGACACGTCGCTACGGTGCTTGGCAATGATGTCATAGAGCAGCGCAACCGGGCGGGCGTGTAGTCCCAACGGATCTTTAATCGTCTTTGTAAACTCGACCATGTCCCCTCCCACGACATCACACATTCGGCCGGCAAACCCAGCCACGTGGTAGTTATTGTAGCGTTAGATGCTTGTCGAGAGCTCCTCTGAACACCTCGTGGGCAAAAAGTGGCAAATATGAGTACTGTCACCAATTTAGTAGCAGCGAAATCGAGAGCAAATTGCCTCCTTTGAGCGATTCGAAGAGGTTGAAAGCCGTCAAACGCCCTTTAAAGGGGGTTATATAAATTGATTTTGAGCCCGTTTTTGCTCAGAACAGGCCGAAAAATATGACACCTCTTTTGCAACAGTACTCATATTTGGCATTTTTTGACCACGGGGTCCAAAACCATGCCCCAAAACACAAAAGGAGGGGCCTCGTAAGGCCCCTCCTTAGGAAAGGGAATCGATTTATTCCACAGCCGTAGATTAATCCTAGCCACTACTCCATCATGTCGAGGACGGAGGGGCGCAGCTCGCTCTCGGCGGCCTCGGGATCGGTCTCGCGCAGGCGGTTGATATAGCGGTTGTACCACATCACGGCAAGGCCCAGGAAGACAACTACACCGCCAACGTTGTAGACCAGCGTCAGCCACAGCGGCTGATCGAGCGGGATGGTGCCGCAGACAAGCACAAAGCAGAAGACCACAAGCAGGAATGCGGCAACGACCAGACCAAAGCTGCGCGAGCCCATGCGGAAGTCACGGGGAGCGGCGTCGAAGTTCTTGCGCAGCATAAAGTAGGCAAGCAGGATCAGCAGCGGCGGGAGCAGAGCGGTGGCAGCCGTCATGTTGGTGACGATCATGAGCAGGTCGTCGAGGTTACCAGAGCCCAGGGCCGGGATGATCAGGATGGGGACGACGATGGCGAACTGCAGCCAGGCGGCGCGGGCGGGAATGCCGTGCTCGTTGAGCTCGACGATCTTGCTACCAAAGACGCCCTTGGGGATCTCGGTGAAGAAGACCTTGATGGGAGCAGAGGTCCACATCATGAGGGAGCCCAGCGTGGCAGCGAGAAGGATCAGGCCAATGACGCGCGTGGACACTTCCATGGGAATGCCAAAGTGGGCAAAGACAGCGCCGAATACGTCGAAGATACCGGTGGAGATGGCAACACCGCCCTCGGGAATGAACAGGTTAACCAGCAGCGAAGCACCTGCGTACAGAAGGCCGATGGTCAGGCCGGCGATAACGACGGTGCGCACGAAGGCCTTGACGCCGCCCTTAAGGTCGTTAAGGAACACGCCGACAGACTCAGCGCCGCCAACGCCCTGGATGATCCAGGCAAGCGTACCGAAGAAGCCCCACATAGTTGCGAAGTTGCTCATGTCGGGAGCCATGTTAGCGGGGGTAGGAGCCGTAGCGAACTCGACGCCGCCAAAGGCAGCAGCCAGGGACAGCAAGATGAACACGGCAGTCAGGCCGAGAGCCGCGGTCGAGCCGAAGGAGGAAATGGAGCCGATCCACTTAGCGCCCTTGGTCGAAACCCACGTGGCGATAGCAAAGACGACGATCTCGATAATGGTGATCCACAGCTGCGAGAGCTCGGCATTGGCACCAAAGAACACGTAGCTCGCGTAGATGATGACGTTGGGCAGGACGGACGCAAAGTAGAACAGGTTAACGAACCAGTAGCTAAATGCCGTCAGGAACGCCCAGCGACCACCCATCGAGGTCTTAACCCATGCGTACACGCCAGACTCGGAGTCCCTGTTGAGGCCGACGAACTCAGCGGTAACCAGGGTATAGGGGACAAAGTACAAAAGCGTGGCGAAGAAGAACGACGGCGCAGCTGCCAAGCCGATGGCCGCGTTGTTGTTGATGATGTTCTTGATACCGAACACGGCGGCGACCGTCATGCCCAGCAGAGCGAACGAACCGATCGTTCCTCGTTTTTCAGAGCTCATAAGCCCTCCCAATCATCCGTTATATCTCATCTAAAACCGTCCGGACTGCAAGCGCAATCGTGGACGGCGCACCTGCTAAGGGGAATGGGGAAAAGGGAGTCAACAAAGCCATCCCCCTTAACGGCGCGAAGCAAACGTCCAAACGGACGAATACTACTTGTTGGGGAAGGAATAACCTTCAACCGTCACGTGCAGTACCACGACGCGGGGATCCGCGGCATCGGCCACGACACGGTAGGCCTCGTCGATCTCGACGACGGCAACGCCGCCGGCGGGAATCGTCACGGTCTCCCCCGTACCCTCAAAGCGCTCGCGATCGTCGATATCGCTGTAGGCGCGCGTGCAGGTAAGATCCGTCTTGGAAGCCACCTCGACGGTCAGGTCGCCATCGAGCGGGGCGAGCACGGCATGGTAGCGACGGTGACCGACCAGATCGGCGGTAGCTGCCTCGTGGGCGTTCACCCACCAGTACACCAACGAGTCGCCGATGGAGTACGCCACGTCGTGCTGCAGGTCGGCAACACCATCGAGCGCCTGGCCGGTGCGCATCCACTTCTTGACAGACTTCATCTGAGCGTCGAAATCGGCGCGCGAGTTAAAGACATGCATGACTTATGCCTCCTTAATGGGTGCCAGCGCCTGAGCCAGATCGGCAGACGTCAGCGGTCGCAGGGACACCTCAAAGCTGAAGCTCTCAAAACGGGTGCGGTAGGAATCGAGTACCTCGGAACCCCAAGAGTTCGAGCCAAGGCCGAGCAGCTGGTCGTTGATGTTGACCGTGACCGTATCGCCCTTGACAAGGTCGTAGACGTGCTTGGCGTTATCGATTGCCTCGCAGCTATAGGGCCATGCCGAGAACGAGAACGGGTTGGAGGCGGCATCAGCCGGACGAGTCACCAACACGCCGTCACCGTGACTGGAGCGCAGGGCAACCCAGCGGGTACCCTCACGGTTGGCGCAGTCCTGAGGCATAACGTAGGGCGTGAACATGTCGTCGACCGTAGTGCGGTAATGACCGACCGGGTTGGCGCGCAGCGAGTCCGGATAGTTCTCGCCCGGGCCGTGGCCATACCACTCGACGGCACGATTGCAACCGGGGACCTCGAAGGAGATGCCGATGCGCGGGATGATATCCGAGTAATCGCCGTAGGGCTCGCCGGAAACCTTGAGGTCGACGCGACCGCTCGGAAGCACGGTGTAGACGAGCTCGACGCGCATGCCGAACGCGCGGACGGGAGGAGCGATACGCTGGCTCACGGTAACGACGACCGCATTGCCGTCCTGCTTCCAAGAAACCTTGCGGGTAGACGTCTGCATCACATCGATGAAGTTGTCCTTCCACAGTGAGTCATACTCCTGGGCATGGTTATCGACGAGCGGATGCCAAAAACCAACCTGGGGACCAGAGGCCATTACGTCGCGGCCGGATGCCTTCCACTCGCTCACGGTACCGTTGACTTTGCTGAAGGTCAGCTCGCCGTTGAGGGAGTGAATGCGGATCTCCTGCTCGGTCTCCTCGACCGTAAGCTCAGGACGAGCGGGGGCGGCGATGGCCGGCGCCGGATGGTTTGCGATGGCAAACTGGCTTGCGCCCAGCTGGAACATCGGCTCGCACCAGGCGTGAGCCGCCATGGTGTAGGCGCGCACGGTCAGCAGGGTCTCGCCTACCGCGGCCTCGCGAATCACCAGTGGCAGCTGGACGGATTCGCCGGGAGCCACCGCGCCGGGCATAAGCGTCTTGCGGCACACTACATCGCCGTCTACCAGGGTCTCCGCCGACAGGCAGACATCCTCGAGGGTAGTAAACCAGCGCTTGTTCGTGACGGTCAGCTCGCCCGCCTCGGTGTCATAAGCCATGCGAACCGGGCAGATGACCTGGCCATACTCAGTGAGGCCCGGGCTCGGCTGCTGCCAAGGGAACACCATGCCATCGATGCAGAAGTTGCTGTTGTTGGGGTAATCGCCGTTGTCGCCACCATACATATCGTAAGCAACGCCGTCCTCGGTCACAGCAGCCAAACCGTGGTCGCACCATTCCCAGATAAACTGGCCTTGGATGCAATCCCAGCGATCGAAGACCTCCTGGTACTCGGACAGGCCTCCGGGGCCATTGCCCATGGAGTGGCCGTACTCGCAGTTGATGCGCGGCTTGGGGAACGGATGCTCACCAAAGTCGTTCATCTGCGACACACGGGAGTACATCGTGGAAATGACGTCTACGGTATCGGCGTTGCGGTCCTCCTCGTAATGGACCGGACGATCATCGAGCTCGTGAGCCTTGGCGTACATCGCGCGGATGTTGCAGCCATAGCCGCTCTCGTTGCCCATCGACCACATAATGATGCAGGCATGGTTGCGTTCCTGCATCACCAGACGCTCAATGCGGTCGACGTAGGCCGGCTCCCATGCCGGGTCGTCGGTGACCAGAGCGATGTTGCCGATATTCTCGAAACCGTGGCTCTCCATATCGGTCTCGGCGACCAGCATGATGCCATACTCATCGCACAGCTCGTAGAAGCGCGGGTCATTGGCATAGTGAGAGGTGCGCACCGCGTTGATGTTGTGTCGCTTCATGAGCTCCAGGTCGCGGCGCATGCGATCGAGGCCCACAGCGCGACCCTTGTGATCGTCGTGATCGTGGCGGTTGACGCCATGCATCTTAAAGTAGGTGCCGTTGAGGTAGATATGATTGCCCTCGACCGTCACCTCGGCAAGGCCCTGGCGATGCGGAACGTACTCGCTGACCTCGTCACCGTCGTAGACCTCAAACGTAAGGTCATAGAGGAAGGGGTCCTCGGGGTTCCAGAAGTGGGCATCGGCAACGCTGCACTCGGCATGGCCGTCGACGCACTCGCCCGTAGCGACCACGCTCTCGCCATCGCTGAGCGTAAACACGACGCGGGTAGCGCCCTCGGCCACCGTATCGAGCGTGATCAGAGCGGCATCGCCCTCGCGGTGCGTGCGGAACCTAAAGTCGACCAGGTGCGCGGCGGGACGCTGCATAAGGTACACATCGCGGAAAATGCCCGAGGCCCACCACATGTCCTGATCTTCGATATAGCTGCCATCGCTGTACTGCAGAACCTTGACCGCAAACAGGTTGTCGCCCTCGACGAGCGCGTCGGTCACGTCGAACTCGGCAGACAGGCGCGAACCCTTGGTCATGCCGATAAACTGGCCGTTGACGTACAGCTCGCCATAGCTCTCGATGCCGTCGAAGCGAATGATCTCGCGGGCGCCGGCAGGAACGGCGGGAAGGTTGACGATGCGCTGGTAGACGCCCGTGGGGTCGTCGGAGGGAACGAACGGCTGATCCACCGGAAACGGGAAACCCTCGTCGGTGTAGGCAAGGTTGCCATAGCCGTCTACCTGCCACAGGTGCGGAACCTCCACGTGATCCCACTCGGACTTGTACGTGGAGAGCTCCTCGTTGGAAACGGCAGCAGGCCCCTCAAAGAGGTGGAACTGCCACGAGCCGGACAGCTGGACAAACCCGCGCGACAGCTCGCGGCTGTACGTAGCGGCGAGATCGGCGGTCTCGTAACCCATAAAGTACGCATGGGGTGCCAGGCGGTTCCTGTGGGTGAGCGCTTGGTTTTCCCAATCGTTAATGGCGTCCATGGTGACGCTCCTTCGTCATCGTAGTGATTCTTGTGCAACCGGTTGTCCTTATCTTACGGGCGATGCAAAAACCTGTGCAACCGGTTGTCCGCTGAACGGTCGATTCTGCCGGATTAACGGTGCAACCGGTTGTACAACCGCGACACTTATGTCACCCTGAATATCGAAACCCAACGCAAAACATCGTTCTTAAGCTCGTAGGCAACCGCCACGCCCGCTGATATCTCACCCACACGAGACGTATTCGATTGCGGCTTGGTTGCAAAACGACACCTGTCACCGGATATCATGAACGCTGTTCAGGTGCACTATAGTAAGCTGTATCCGCATTAGCCCGTATCAGTGACAACATCGACCGCATTTTCCAGGAGACGCCATGACCCAACCAGTTCGCACCGCACCTACGCTTGCCGAGGTTGCCGCAGCTGCCGGCGTGTCGCGCTCCACAGCATCGCGCGCCCTCAACGATTCGCCCCGCATTAGCGAGGAAACCAAAAAGCGCGTCCGTGCGGCGGCCAAGAAAGTCAATTTTGTCCCCAACGCTCGCGGCCGAGCGCTCGCTGTCGGGCGCACGGAAATCATCGCCGTGCTCGTGACCGAGCCCCTGAGTGAGCTCTTCAGCGACCCCACCTATAGCGAATTTTTGAGCGGCATTACCGAGGAACTGTCGGAGTCGTCCTATCTGCCCGTTATCTTGCAGGCGTCTTCTACGCATGAGCGCAACCGCGCACGCGAGCACTTTGAGCGCCGCTCGTTCGACGCCGTGATCGACGTCTCCCCCTACAAGGGCAGCGAGCTGCTCGAGGTGCTGCGCGAGCTGGGCGTACCCACCGTGTTGTGCGGCCAGCTCGAGGGCCACCCCTATCGCGATGTGTTCTCGACAGTCTACTCTGACGACGAAGAGGGTGGACGCTTTGCGGCACTCGCTATGAAAGAGCGCGGGCGCAAAGATATCGTCGCCGTGTTGGGACCGCAAGACAACCCCGCTGTTGTCGACCGCCTGCGCGGCTACCGCACCGTCCTGGGCGAAGAGCTCCCAGGCGCAAACGTTATCTATACCGGCTGGAACAGCGGAGACGGCTATCAGGCCATGCACCAGATCCTCGCGCGCGAGATTGCTTTCGATGGCGTGCTCTGCGGATCGGACCGTATCGCGGCTGGCGTCATCACCGCACTCAACGAGGCAGGCCTATCTGTTCCGGCGGACGTTTCCGTCGTCGGCTTCGACGATCACGAGATTGCGGCGCGCTGTGTCCCCGCGCTCACGACCGTCCGCCAGCCCCTGCGCGAAGAAGGCCACATGGCCGCCAACATTGCGCTCGACATGATCAAGGGCGCCGAGCCCACCACCTCCGTGATGCACATGCAGCTAATCCAGAGAGACTCGCTATAAGAAACTGGGACAGGCTTTCCGCCAGACAGTTGTTGCGGAAAGCCTGCCCCGTTTTGAGTGCTCATTCTGGGGCACAGTTTCCGTTAGACCGCTCAACCGGAAACTGTGTCCCATTTTTTTGCCGAATTCTGGGTCGCGCTTTCCCAGAGGACCCCCTTTGGGAAAGCGCGACCCGTTCTGGACGCAGATTCCGGGACGCACTTTCCGCGACGCCCGGTCATCCCATGCCCTCACAACCTCGGCGCATAAAAAACGAGGGAAGGCACGCGTCCTTCCCTCGTTGCGGGCAATATGTAGCCGCTCGCCTACATCAGGCGCAGGCTGACGTCCTTGAGCTGGGCGCCGGAAACGGCACTCGGAGCACCCGACATGAGGTCGGAGCCGCTGGCCGTCTTGGGGAACGCCATGACGTCGCGGATGGAGTCGGAGCCGGTGAGCAGCATGCACACGCGGTCCAGGCCCAGGGCAAAGCCGCCCATCGGGGGCGCACCAAACTTGAGAGCCTCCATGAGGAAGCCGAACTGCGACTCGGCGCGCTCCTCGGTAAAGCCTAGGAGCTTGAGCATGGACATCTGCATTTCGGCGTTGTGGATACGCATACCGCCGCCGCCGGCCTCAAAGCCGTCCATGACAAAGTCGTAGGTGCAGGAACCGGCTGCCAGCGGGTCGGCCTCGATCTTGGCGATGTCGGTCTCGGTCGGCAGGGTGAAGGGCTGGTGCTCGGCAGCATAGGCCTTGCGATCCTCGTCCCAGTGGAACAGCGGGAAGTTGACGACCCACAGGAAGTCGTGGCCCTCGCGCTTGACCTCGAGCGCATTGGCCATGTGGGAACGCATGCCGCCCAGGATCTCGTCGGAGAGCAGGCGCGGGCCGGCGGCGAACATCACAAGGTCGCCGGGCTCGACGTCCATGCGCTCGCGCAGGGCAGCCATCTCCTCGTCCGAGAAGAACTTGACGATGGGGCTGTTAATGGAGCCGTCCTCGCGGAAGGCGATCCAGGCAAGGCCCTTGGCGCCAAACGTGGAGGCCACGCCGGCGAGCTTGTCGATCTTGGCGCGAGCCCAGGCACCGGCACCCTTGGCGTTGATGGCCTTGACGACAGAGCCCTCCTCGTTTGCGGCAGTCGCAAAGACCTTGAACTTGGAGTTGGCAAAGATGTCGGTCAGGTCGACCAGGTGCATGCCATAGCGGGTATCGGGCTTATCGGAGCCATAGGTGTCCATGGCCTCCCAGTAGTTCATGCGACGCAGCGGCGTGGGCATCTCGACGCCCATGCGGCCGAAGGCATCGGCCAGGACCTCCTCGAGCGCGCTCATGACGTCGTTCTGGTCCACGAAGGACATCTCGATATCGACCTGGGTGAACTCGGGCTGACGGTCGGCACGCAGGTCCTCGTCGCGGAAGCACTTGGCAACCTGGTAGTAGCGCTCGACGCCACCGACCATAAGCAGCTGCTTCAGGAGCTGCGGGGACTGCGGCAGGGCGTAGAAGTTGCCCGGCTGGATACGGCTGGGGACGATGAAGTCGCGGGCGCCCTCGGGCGTGGACTTGAACAGGGAGGGCGTCTCGACCTCCATGAACTCACGGTTGTGCAGCGCCTCGCGAATGGCAAAGGTAAAGTCGGAGCGCAGCTTGAGGTTGGCCATCATCTCGGGACGACGGAGGTCCAGATAGCGATAGCGCAGGCGGGTGTCCTCGCTGGTCTCGATGCCGTCCTCGATCTGGAACGGCGGGGTGACGGAAGTGTTGAGCACCTCGGCATGATCGGTCAGGACCTCGATCTCGCCGGTCGCGAGCTTGGTGTTGGTGGTCTCCTCGCCACGGGCGCGCACGACGCCATGGATCTTGATGGGCCACTCGGGACGCATAGTCTCGGCGATCTTAAAGGCGTCGCCGTCGGAGTGCTCGGGGTCGAAGGTGAGCTGCGTGATGCCCTCGCGGTCGCGAAGGTCGCAGAAGATAAGGCCGCCGTGGTCGCGGCGACGGCTCACCCAACCGGTGAGGGTGACCTCTTCGCCCACGTTCTCGAAGCGAAGCTCGCCGCAGGTACGGGTGTGCATGGAATGCTCGTCAATGGGACGGGTCTGGCTCATACCAGTGATCCTCCTTTATGGATCTGTGCCGCCCCGTGTCGTTCCGGGCGGCGTCGTACAGATTTGCCCAGCCTGCGTAAACCGCGCAGCCAGACATGGCGTTCTATCTTATCGCACCTGTGTCGATGTGCCGCGAAAAAGTAGCTCTTGCCCAAAGACTTGACGGAGACGAAACAATTGACACGCCGCGGCACCCGCCCGCACTCGTCACGTGCGACAATATGCCCCAATAAAACAGCACTCGGAAAGGCCCGCCATGACTGCACGCCTCATCGTTATGGATATCGACTCCACGCTCATCAACCAGGAGGTCATCGACCTGTTGGGCGAAGAGGCCGGCGTGGGCGAGCAGGTGGCACAGATCACCGAACGCGCCATGCGCGGCGAGCTTGACTTTAAGCAGGCGCTCGAGGAGCGCGTGGGGCTGCTCGCCGGCCTGGACGAGAGCGTGTTCGAGCGCACCTTTGAGCGCGTGACATTTACCCCCGGCGCGTTGGAGCTTGTGCGCTCAGCGCACAGCAAGGGCTGGAAGGTCGGCGTGGTAAGCGGCGGCTTTCACGAGGTCGCCGACAAGATCGTGGCCGCCGCGGGCATCGATTTTTGCCTGGCCAACCGCCTGGAAGTCGTGGACGGCAAGCTCACCGGCAAGCTGGCGGCCGACATCGTGACCAAGGAGTCCAAGCTCATCCAGCTGCTAGATTGGGCAGTTGAGTGCGGCGTCGATATGGCCCACACGGTCGCGATCGGCGACGGCGCCAACGACATCCCCATGATTCAGGCCGCGGGCACGGGCATCGCGTTTTGCGCCAAGCCCAAGACGCGCGAGGCGGCCCCGTTTGCCATCGACGAACGCAACCTGATGCTCGCCATGGACATCATCCTGCGCGACTAGTCAATCCATCTAACAAGTGAATCAGTCTGTCCTATAGTTTCCGAACAATTTTGTCTTAGTGTTCGGAAACATACCCTTTGAGTGCTAGACTTTGCGCCGTCGAAGGGAACATATATGGATAAGCGAGATCTTGAGCAATTGCTGAGCGATGTTGCCGGCGGAGCAGTCACCCCTGCCGACGCCCTCACGCGCATCCAGACGGCTCCGACCGCCGATTTGGGCTTTGCGCAGCTCGATCTTTCGCGCGGGGTGCGCCAGGGAGCCGGCGAGGTTGTCTACGGGGCCGGTAAAACCGCCGATCAGATTGCCGCCATTATCAAAGCGCTGCGCGATGCCGGCCAGGAGCGTATCCTGGTCACGCGCTTGGATGCCGAAAAAGCCGCGCGCACCGCTGAGCTTCTCGACAACGACATCGACCTGGGATATGTCCCGGACGCACAGCTCGCCCTCGTGGGCGGCAAGCCCTCCCCCACCGGCAACGGACGCATCGTTGTCGCCTGCGCCGGTACGAGCGACCTACCTGTCGCCGAGGAAGCCGCGTTGACGGCCGAGTTCTACGGCAACGAGGTCGATCGCCTCTACGACGTGGGTGTCGCCGGCCTGCACCGTCTGCTCGCTCATGCTGAGGAACTTGCCCAGGCGCAGGTGGTCATCGCCATCGCCGGCATGGAAGGCGCCCTGGCGAGCGTCATCGGAGGCCTTGTGAGCTGTCCGGTCATCGCCGTCCCCACCAGCGTGGGCTATGGCGCGAACTTTGGCGGCATGGCCGCACTGCTCGCCATGCTCAACTCCTGCGCCAGCGGCGTTTCGGTCGTCAATATCGACAACGGCTTTGGTGCCGCCTACCAGGCAAGTCTTATCAATCATCTGAGCGCCGGCACACCCCGTGCCCGTTAAGGAGCATTCCATGTCCAATCATCAGCACACGCTTATCATCGACGGCACCTCGGGCATCAGCGGCGACATGACCGTCGCGGCCCTGCTCGACCTGGGCGCCAGCGAGGAGCATCTGCGCGAGCAGCTCGCCACGCTGCCGGTCAACGGCTTTGAGATTGCCGTTACACGCGCAAACAAGCATGGCATCGACGCCTGCGACTTTGACGTTCAGCTGGCGGAGGAGCTCGAGAACCACGACCACGACATGGCCTGGCTCTACGGCAACGAAGCACCTGCCGAGCACATGCACGAGCATGAGCACCACCATCATGATCATGGCGAGCATGAACACGAGCACTGCCACGAGCATGACCATGAGACCCACGGTCATGACCACGAGGGTCACCATCACGCCCACCACCATCATCACCGTTCTTTGGCGGACGTCACCGCCATCATCGATGGCTCACAGCTAAGCGATGGCGCCAAGCGTCGCGCCCTCGCCATTTTTTCCGTACTCGCCGCTGCCGAGGCCAAAGCTCACGGCAAAACGCCCGAGACCGTCATGTTCCACGAGGTAGGCGCCGTCGATTCCATCGTCGACGTCTGCTCTGTCGCCATCTGCCTCGATGACCTGGGTATTGAGGACATCGTGGTCGAGTCGCTCTCCGAGGGTCACGGCACCATCCACTGTGCCCACGGCCTCATGCCCATTCCCGTCCCCGCTGTCGTCAACCTGTGCCAGGCGGGCAATATCGCCCTCACGCCTGCACCGGTCGCCGGCGAGCTCGTGACGCCCACGGGCGCTGCCATCGTCACCGCGCTGCGCACGTCCGAGCACCTACCGGCCCGCTACCGCATCGAGGCCGTTGGCTACGGCACCGGTAAGCGCCCCTACGAGGGCTGCTCCGGCACGCTCCGCTGTCTGCTCGTTCACGCGGACGCATAGCCATGGATGCCCGCAAGGCAAAAAGCCGCGCCGCCATCGTTGCAGCATTCTCCGAGTTCCTTCGCGAGGAGGACTACGGCAAGATCACCGTTGGCGACATCATCGCTCGTGCCCATGTGGGTCGGGCCACGTTCTACGGCCTCTTCAAGAGCAAGGATGACCTGCTGGCCGAACTCGTGTGCGATATCTGCACCCATGCCCTCGACGACGATGGCGCACCGCTCGATGATCCGCTCGTACAGGTCGAGCATATCCTCAACAACCTCTGGGAGCGCCGTCAGGGTGTACGGGCACTGGTAGCCGGCGCCGGCTCACGCGTCTTCGCCGACTGCCTCCGCAAGACCATCCTGTCGCGCGCGGCCGAAACCGTCCCCATCGATCCCACAGGCCCCGCCGGCACCATGGACCGCAGCTTCCTCCTCCATCACATAGCCTCAAGCTTCGTAGCCACCGTCCAATGGTGGGCCTGGCACAACTTCCAAGCCAACAAAGCCGACGTAGCCAATGACTACCTATCAGCCATACAGCCCCTCTTCGGCTAAGTAAGAAGCTCATCCCAAAGCATCACCCCAACCCAGAGCGCCACGCATCCCAAAGTGTCAACAACAGCTCAACGCCCCTATCAGCAACAAGCCCCTCCCATCCAAATACAGATATATGTTGGGTTGCTTGCTCGAGCGCAGCAAAGATCCCGCAGCTGGCCGCATGGGGTAACTTCCCAGCGCATTCCGCAGGACGCAAAAAGGCTCGCCGCACGAAGTGCACAGCGAGCCTTTTTGCATGTCCGAGGACGCGCTGGGAAGTTACCCCATGCGGCCAGCGGACAACTATGTAGCCTTCGACTAGAACATGCCCAAGAAGCCATGCACAAACAGCGCGGCCACAATAGCACCGACAAACGGCGCGATGCCAGGAACGAGCAGACCGTACTTCCAGTTGTTGTCAGCCTTGTTCTTGATCGGCAGCACCTGATAGGCCATGCGAGGACCAAGGTCACGAGCCTGGTTCATGGCGAAGCCGGTGATGCCGCCCATGCCCATGCCAACAGCCCAAACAATCAGACCGACGCAGATGGCGAGCATCAGAACGTTCTCGCCGGCGCGGCTAGCGGCAGCAAGGATGGCGCTGATGAACACAAAAGTGCAGATAGCCTCGCAGAAGAAGTTACGGGCATAGTTCGTACCCTCGGTGGTGGGGTTGGTCGAGAAAATGTTGCGCTGGGCAATGGGGTCGACGACGCCCTCGGAAGCCTTGAACTCATCGGCATACATAAACCAGGCGATTACGGCACCCACAAAACCGCCGAACATATCGGCAATCATGAAGGGGATGCAGCTGCCCCACGGCACCAAGCCGACGATGCACTGGGCAAGCACCATGGCGGGGTTCATGCACACGGCGCCGCCAAAGACAAACAGGCAGACCGAGATGCCAAAAGACCAGGTGGTGATGGCAAACATATGGCCGGAGCCCTGATACTTGGTGCCCTTGAGCACGGTATCGCAGTGAACACCCACGCCAAAGACGATCATGAGGGCCGTTGCACCGAATTCGCAGAGGAGTTTGGTAAGCATAAAACCTTATCTTTCTTGTCGGTTATAAACGATTCGTTTAAGCCGCGCACTAGTGCTGTGCGACAACAACACCCAGGCCATCGGGGATGACGGCGACCTTGGCATCGGCACCCTTCATCTCAAAGGCGAGCTTGAGCGCTTCCTCGATAGTGTTGACCGGCGTCATGTGCATATCCTTGAGCATCTGGTGATCGCACAGGTCGGTGACCATGATCACAGGGTGATGCGCCAGGATGCGGGCAAAGATCTGGCTCGTCCACTGATCGGGCAGGGTCTCGTCCTTAGGACGATCGATGCAGGCGCGCTCAAACTCTGCCGGATCGTTGTCGGCGATGTTGTGATAGAAGCCCTCGCCGCCGTGACCGTCGGCACAACCGGCGACGTCGATGATCACGCCGCCCTCGGGAAGCGTGGCCTCGGCAGCGCACATGCCCTTCACAGCCTGATAGATGTTCTGATCGAGGGGGTAGCCGCCGTTAGTGGTAATGGCGATCTCGCACTCGACGGGCTCAACGCCGGCAAGGCTCTTCACGAACTCGCAGCCAGCCTCGTGCGCCTTGTGGATGTCGCCGGCAAAGGAGCCAATGACCTCGTGCTTGCCGTTGAGCACCACGTTGAGCACAAAGGCAAGGTGAGCCATCTCGGCGGCGGCAAACATGTCCTCGCTCACGTGGTTGTGGCACAGGTTGCCGGCACGCGAATGGGAGTCGTTCACAAACTGACCGTTGTGGTTGTACATGATGGTCTTATAGCTGGCGATGCCGGGCAGGACAGACTTTCGGCTGCCAGAGAAGCCGGCAAAGAAGTGCGGCTCAATGAAGCCCTCGGCAAGAAGCAGGTCGCAATCAGCAGCGATCTTGTTGATGATGCACTCGCCACCAGAAGGCAGGGTGCCGATCTTTTTCATCATGCTGTCGTCAGTCGCGACGTGCATAACGATTTCTTCGTTGGCAACAATCTCCTCGCCGTACTTGTTGACGAGCTCCTCGTGCGTCGACGGACGATGCATACCCGTAGCAACCAGAATGCGAACGCGCGCCTCAGGCGCAGCGGAGTGGATGTGATGCAGCAGAATAGGCATCGTCACACGCGAGGGAACGGGACGCGTATGATCTGAGCTAATGATGACAATATCCTTCTTGCCAGCACAAAGCTCCTCGAGCGAAGGCGAGCCGTAAGGGTTGGCAAGCGACTCCTCAACCAGCTCTTCCTGCGATTTCGTGGTCTTAAACTCGTTTTGATGACCTTCCATCACACCCGCGAAGTTCTTATCCTCGAGTTCCAGATGCAACGTCTTGTGGTCAAACGGCAGTTCACATTCAAACAATGACGAGCGCCCTCTTCCTTTCAACTGACACACTAGATAAACCGTTGGAAGGATACGCCGCTCACCGAAAAACACCACCGTCTACCGACTCATTAACACAACGTTCATATTTGACCCACAACAAAACGGCCGCGATCCCAAACGGGACCGCGGCCGCTACAGTCGTAAATCGAGAAGCGCCACATGCATCTCAATCCCAATCGATAAGACGCGAGGCGCGAAGCGCCAAACGCGCCGCCGGGACAAGCCCCATCCAAAACGCGCGAAGCGCGCCATTATTCCCCCAGCCAGTAATCCACCGAAGACCGGACATCGTAGGGCCCGCCATCAGCTTACTTTTAGGCACACTCCGCAGGACGCAAGAAGCCCTCGCCGCACGAAGTGCGCAGCGAGGGCTTCTTGCATGTCCGAGGACGTGCCTAAAAGTAAGCTGATGGCGGGCCCGGACGACTACAGGGCTATCGATTACCCCGTGTTCTGCAGTCCTGCCGAGACGCCGGTCACAGTCGAAAGAATCAGGCTCATGTACTCGGCCTTCTTCTCCTCTGCCATCTCGTCCTGGTTCATACGAACCTCGCGAAGGGCGCGGACCTGGGCGATGGACAGGGCGTCGACGTAGGGGTTACGCACGCGGACGGCGCAGCCGAGCACGCGACGACGCTGCAGCGGCCATTCATCACCGACGATGGCAAGGACCCACTTACGCGTGAGCTGCATCTCGGTGAAGACCTTCTCGGACAGATCCTGGCGATCGCCCAGGTGCAGATACATCTTGGCGATGCGCTGGTCGGTCTTGGCGATCGACATCTCGATGTTGTCGATAAAGGTGCGGAAGAACGGCCACTCCTGGTAGGCAGCCTTAAGCTGGTCCAGATCGCCAAACTGCTCGCAGGCGGTGCCCAAGCCGTACCAAGCGGCCAGGTTAATGCGTGCCTGGCTCCAGCTGAAGATCCACGGAATGGTACGCAGGTCGTCGAGCGACTTGGCACCCAAGCCACGCTTGGCGGGACGCGAGCCGATCGGCAGCAGACCGACCTCGGTCAGCGGCGTCACGGTCGAGAACCACGGTGTAAAGTCCTCGGTGTTCAGCAGGTCCAGATAGCGCTCGTGGCTTGCGGCGTTGAGCTTCTCGGCCATATCCCAGAACTTCTGCGTGGTCTCGGTGTTGGTCTTCTCGACACTCGGGGCCGACTGCAAAAGCGTTGCGGCGGCAACGGACTCAACATGGCGCTGAGCCAGCGTGCGGTTGCCGTAACGGGCAAAGATGACCTCGCCCTGCTCGGTGAGCTTAAAGAAGCAGTTGACCGAACCCTTGGGCTGCGCCAGCACGGCCTTATTGGCCGGGCCGCCGCCACGGCCCACGGCACCGCCGCGACCGTGCATGAGCACCAGGTCGATATCGTTCTTCTCGGCCCACTTGGCAATACGCTCCTGTGCGGAGTGCAGCGCGAGCATAGCCGTGGTAGGACCGGCATCCTTGGAGGAGTCGGAGTAGCCCAGCATGACCTCCATGCGGCGGTTGGTCTGGGCAAGGCGCTTTTGCACCACGGGCAGTGTAAGCATCTGGTCGAGCACGTCGACGCAGCCCTCGAGGTCCTCGAGCTGCTCGAACAGCGGGATCACGTCGATCTCGGGCACGTCCTCCTCGTGCGCAAAGGACAGGTGGGCAAGCTCAAAGACGTCGGCCACATGCTGAGCGCTCTTGGTGAACGAGATGATGTAGCGGTGCGCCATCTTCTTGCCGTAGCGCTTTTGGATGGAGCCGATAGCGCGGAAGGTGTCGATGACCTCGCGCGTCATGGGCTGCAAATCACCATGGATACCGTTCTCGTGAATATCCTTGAGGGCGCGGGCGTGCACCACGGAGTGCTGACGGAACTCCATCTCGACCATATGGAAGCCGAAGGACTCGACCTGCCAGATGATGGTCTGGACCGGGCCGTAGGCAGCACGGACGGCACCGCAGGCGGCCAGGGAGCGCTGAACGACACGCAGGTCATCCAAGAACTCGTCTGCGCTGTGGTACATGGTGTCGGTGATGCGACGCACGGTGGCGTTGAGTCGGTCTGCCATGACGAGCATGACGGCGCGATGCGGCTCGTGCTCGGAGATCAGCTCGGCGCGTGCCGTGTACTGGGTGCTCATCTCGACCTGATGGTTCCACAGGTTGATGAGCTCAGCAGACGGCTTGCTGTAGGTGGCCTCGAGCGTGAGGTTGCGGCCGATGCGGCGGCACTTGTCCTCGAGCTTGAGCACCATATGGGTGAAATACTTGGCGGCGACCTCACGGCTCACCTTGGCGGTGACGTTGGGGTTACCGTCGCGGTCGGAACCGATCCAGCTGCCGGGATGGAAGAACGCCGGGCACAGCGGCGGCACGGTACCGGCCTTGTCGCCCAGCACCCAGTCGTCAAAACGACGATAGATGACGGGAATGACGTCGAACAGGGTGTTATCGAAGATGTCGATGATGGTATCGGCTTCCTCGACCGGCGTGGGCTTCTTGAGCGCGATGGGGCTCGTACGCACCAGGGCGTCAATCTCCTGCAGCATATGGCGCTCGTTCTCCACCAGGTCGGAGCCGCCCAGACGCGGACGCTCCTCCAGCAGGTTGGAGATACGGCGAATCTTGCCCTCGACGGCCTTGCGACGGGCTTCGGTGGGATGTGCGGTAAAGACAGGGTGGAACTCAAGCTTGCCGAGCAGCTCGTTGGCACCCTCGACACCCATCTCGTTTACCAACTGGTGATAGGCGACGGTGAGTTCGTTGGCGGGATCGACCTCGGTATCGGTCGACGCACCGGCCTCGCGCTCGCGCAGCTGCGCCACACGGTAATTCTCCTCCGACAGGTTTGCCAGATGGAAGAAGCTCGTAAAGGCGCGGACGATAACCTGCTGTTTATCGAGCGGCAGGCTGTCGATCAAATCGACGACTTCGCGAAACGCCACGGCGGTGGGCTCGTCGGCAGTGGGCACGCCCTGCTCGTCGACGGACTCGTCGGCAGCACGGCTACCGGGGTTGCCGGCATTGGCCACAATCTCGGCTGTCAAAATCTTGTCGAACAGGTCCGCGATCTCGGGATCATACTCGCTAAGCACACGGCGCTCCAGGCGCAAGAACAGCGCCAGATTGTCGCGCAGCTCCTCGGGGATCTCGATCTCGGCGAGACGCTCCTTGGACTCGGCATTCGAGCCGATTCGGTTAACGAGGCGGTTGACCACGGCAGCGACGCGCGCCGCGGCTTCGGGTACAGACTGGTTGCTTAGGTTCTCAGCCACGTTTCCTCCCATTCCTCCTTCTATGCACGTAACATGCGGTATCCATTATAGGCACTCGGCAAAAACTTTCGGAGCTGATTGCGCTTTACCACACAAAAGTATTTTCTGCATTGCAAGGGTTTTTGCCCCAAATGGTCGTATTTCTCGGTGGACGGCATATGCAAACGGGGGCATTCCGCATAAATGCGAAACACCCCCGTAACAATCGCTCTCCATGAGCAGGGCACGTTAGCAGGCCCGCAGCTCAAAAAGATGCGCTACAGGCGCTCGCGAACCGCCTCGACCACGTTGGCCAGATCGACGAGAACCTCGTCGTGACTCTGCATGTCGCGCACCTTGACCTTGCCGGCGACAAGCTCGTCTCCACCCAGGACCAGGATGAGCTTGGCGCCCACCTTGTCGGCCTGCTTAAACTGGGCCTTGAGCGAACGACCCTGGTAGTCGGCCTCGGTCACGATCCCTGCGGCGCGAAGCTCCTGCGTAATGGCAAAGACGTTCTGGCGCAACTCCTTGCCGGCGTTGGCGACGTAGACACACGGGGTCTCATCGGCGCCCAGGTCGCTGCCAAAGGCCTGCAGGGCCAGCAGGGCGCGCTCAAAACCGACGGCGAAGCCGACGCCGGCCGTGGGCTTGCCGCCCTCGAGCTCGACCAGGCCATCGTAGCGGCCGCCGCCACCGATGGAGCCGACGCCGGCGCCAGGGGCCTCGACCTCAAAGACGGTACGGGTGTAGTAGTCCAGGCCGCGCACCAGGGTGGGATCCTCGACGTACTCGATACCGGCGACGTCCAGATAGCGCTTGACCTGCTCGTAGTGCTCGCGGCACTCATCGCACAGGTTGTCGCCCATCAGCGGGGCGTCGGCCATGATCTCGCGGCAGTGGTCGTTCTTGCAGTCGAAGGCGCGCAGCGGGTTAAGCTCGGCGCGCTCGCGGCACTCGTCGCACATCTCATCGGCGTGGTCGAGAATGAACTGCTTAACCTGCTCGCGATAGGCCGGACGGCATTGCGCATCGCCCATCGAGTTAATAAGCAGACGGAGCTTGGAAAGGTCGAAGCCCAGGCGCTTGTAGAACTCCATGAGCATGATGATGCACTCGGCGTCGGCAGCCGGATCGGGAGCGCCGAGCCACTCGATGCCCACCTGGTGGAACTGGCGCAGGCGACCCTTCTGGGGACGCTCGCCACGGAACATGGCCTCGGCGTAATAGGCCTTAAACGGCGTGGAGCCCTGAGGCACCAGGTTGTTTTCCACGACGGAACGCACCACACCGGCCGTGCCCTCGGGACGAAGGGCCAGGCGCTGCTTGGGCTTAAGCTTGATGTCGGTGCCCTCGGTAAAGACGCGCTCCAGGTTGGCGCCGCTAAACACGCGGAACATCTCCTTGCGCACGACGTCGGTCGACTGGCCGATGCCGTGGACAAACACGTCCACCTGCTCGATCGCGGGCGTCTCGATGGGTTTAAAACCAAACGGCTCGAACACGCCGGCCGCAATCTGCTGCATCTTTTGCCAGGCGCGCATCTCGGCGCCGATAAGGTCGCGGGTTCCCTCCGCCTTCTGTGCCTGCATGGGCAAACACCTTTCTTTTGTATCGCGTCATAGGTAACAGTCATTATACGGCACAAACGCAAACAGCGACGGACGTCTACTCCCCAGCCACGCTCGCGCGCAACTTGGCGGCGATAGGCTCGGATGCTAGCAGGAACACAAGCATGACCACGGAGCACGCCAGGCACACAATCCAGGTGCTCGCAAAGGAGCCCGTGACATCGAACAGCACGCCCGAGACAATGGCGCCCACGGTGCCGCCGACCATCTCGAGCGAGGTAATGGTGCCCGTGACCTTACCGAGGTCGGCCATGCCAAACTGCTTAGACGCAGCGATCGTGGGCGTTGGAGATGGTGTACTGCGCAAGGGAAATGCCCAGGTCGCTGACGATGAGCGGCTGGAACAGGCTCATGCAGTTGACGAAAATCGTGTAGCACGTGGCCATGATCACGAAGCCGGAGGTCACCACGAGCCAGCCGGGGAAGAACTTACGCTGCTGGGACATACTGCTCCTTATTTAACAAACGAATAGCCGGCGCCGGGCGCCGGTAGTGCCCAAGATTGCCTTGAAAGACAAGGGCATAGGCCTTACGGCCATGCCCGCAGGCTTGAAAGGCAAGGTTGGGTGCTACCGGTGGTCGGCGATATAGCCCAAAGCGACGGCGGTATAGGCCGCGGCGCCAAGGGGAAGCTCGGCATCGCTAAAACGTGCCTTGGGATGATGCTGAGCAAAATGCTCGTCCGTATCAGTCACGGCAGCGCCCACGGTAAAGTACGCACTCGGGATCTCGCTCGAGATCAACGCGAAGTCCTCGCTCGCCATGGCGTGGAACAGCGGCAGGAAGGCGGACTTGGGCAGCACCGCGCCCACGTAGCCAAGCGACGCCTGCGTCATATCGTCATCGAGTACGAGTGGGGGAACATCCGAGAGCGTCTCAATAGTCGCCGGCGTACGATAGGTCGTGGCAACGCCTTTGACGACCTCCGCGATACGAGCCTTGAGGTGCTCCATGAGCTCGACATCGAAGCCACGCAGCGTTCCCTCGAGCACACAAGTATCAGGGATGACATTTGCGGCCTGACCGCCAGCGAACTTACCCACGGTAAGCGCGACCTCCTTGGCCGCCGGCACCTCGCGAGAGATAAGCTCCTGAAGCGCCAGGTGCACATGCACGCCGGCCGTGATGGGGTCGATGCAGATCTCGGGGCTCGAGCCATGGCCACCCTTGCCCTGCAGCGTGATGCGGAAACCGTACACGCCCGAGAGCGCCGGACTCCCATAGAGCACCAGGCCAAGCGGCGACTGGCTATTGACATGCATGGCAAAGGCGGCCTGGGGACGCGGGTTCTGTAGCAGACCGTCGGCGATGGCGGCGCGGGCACCCTCAAAGGTTTCCTCGCCCGGCTGGAACAGCAACTTAACTGTGGCGTTAGCGTCGACAAGCTCGGACTCGCGGGCCTTGAGCAAACGGGCCGCGCCGAGCAGCGCCGTCGCATGCATATCGTGGCCACAAGCGTGCATGCAGCCGTTCGTAGAGGCGAAAGGCTCGCCTGACTCTTCGGCAACGGGCAGGGCATCCATGTCGCCACGGAGCATGATGACCGTACCGGCCTGTTCGTCCGTGCAGACGCCATTGCCCTGGGCCGCGGCGGCACCGGCGCCGACAAGGCCCACGACACAGGAACCATCGACGAGCGTGGCAAATGGGATTTCCATCTCGGTCAGGCGCGCTTGAATATACGCAGAGGTCTGCGGGAGGCTATTACCCAGCTCGGGCATCTGGTGTAAATCGTGTCGCCACACAGCGAGCTCGTCTGCAAAAGCCTGAGCTTCTGCAACGAGACCGTCACCGATAGCGGCCTGCGCCGCTGCGGTGGCCTTGGGCGCTGATTGCGGTTGAAGATCGGACAGAGCTGGTGCCATAAATGCCCTCCAGTAACGTTTTTGCAGCAAGCACTTTGATAGCGTAAAGTGCAAGGTACAACTTTAAGGGCGACGCATAAAAAATGCCGCCCCGAGAGGGCGGCGCAACAAGTTGTTTACAATTGCGGGCGCGGCTTTTTGCGCAAAAAATCGAAGTGAGTCTCGCTCAAGATAATCGACAGGAAGATAAGCACGAAGCCGGCGAGCAGGCGCGAGGTGAGCGCCTCCCCCATCAGCAGCACCGAAAACAACACGCCCGAAGGCGACTCCATCGAAAGAAGCAGTGAGCCCGTCGAGGCGGGGACATGCGCCAAACCGACGTTTTGGACGAGCAGCGCCACGCATGTGCAGCCCACCGAGAGGAAAACAGCCACACCGATAAACTCCGGCGTCCATGCAGAGAGGGGCGCCTGAGTCTCGAATAGCAGCGACGTGATTAAACTCAAAACGCCATTGCCCACAAACATCCAAAACGTGATGACGTTGATGTCCATCTTGCGACCGTACTTGGCAGTCACCGCCATCTGGATGGCGAAGAAGATCGCGCCGCCCAAGGTAATAACATCGCCGGCATTGAACTCGACGCTATCGAGCGCTACCAGGCCAATACCCGCTAGGCACAACAACGCTGCACCCAGGTTATACCGGGTAAGCTTTTCACCGCTCAGGACATAGCTTGCAAACGGCACAAGGATGCAATACGTGCCGGTCAAAAAAGCGCTCTTGCCCGCCGTGGTCTGTGCCAGGCCGATCGTCTGCAAACCGTAGGCACCCCACATGAGCGCGCCCATGCCAAGCCCGACGATCAGGTTGCGGGCATTGAAATGAGCGATGATGCGCTTATGGAAAATTGCAAACATAACCAGTGATGCCGGGAGAAAGCGAACATAGACCAGCTCGAACACCGGAATGGTGTCGAGTGCGTCCTTCATAGTGGTAAAGGAGTAGCCCCAGATAATCGCCACCGAAAGCAGTAGAACTTTCCAGAACAACGGCGAGCGTGCGCCGGCACCCCGGGGAATACCACCCGCGCCCAAATCCTCACGGGCTACAGGGCTATCGGGCATGTTTTCGATTTCGTTGGCAGCGTATTGGGCCATGGAACATCCTCGCACTCAATCTGGGCGTGGTGTCCGCACGCGTATGGCTGCGTGCCGCCTCATGGTCAAATAAAAACGGGACGCGCCGGACCCCCGGCACGCCCCGCTACTGTAGCAACAACCAGCGTTGCACCGCAATCCAGCCCACTAAAGCGTCAGCAAAGTGAACCTCGATGTTTTGTCAATGTCACGCTGTTGCACTAAATAAGCTTCGTGCTTTCAAGCTTTTCGATGATCCAGTCGTTGGCCTTGATGACCGGGCGGCGGAAGACGACGCCCAGGCCCAGCGACGGAATCAGATAGCTCGCCAAGATACCCAGCTCAACCCAGTACTCCATATGGTAGGCGCCAGCCATGGCGGCGTGCATGGCGTTGATGCCGTGGGTAAACGGCAGGAACGGGTAGATCGCCTGGAACACGGGGCCGGTCATCTCGATGGGGAACGTACCGCCTGAACCGCCGACCTGCATGACCAACAGCACGACAGCGAGCGCCTTGCCGATATCGCCAAACGAAACCGTGAGCGTGTAGACGATATTGGAGAACACGAGACTCGCGACCCAGCCCGCCAGCACAAACTGCAGCGGGTTGTCGCATTGGATGCCAAAGAACAGGATGTCGCCCGCGCACACGAGTGTCGCCTGCAGCAGGGCCAGACCTCCAAAGAACAGGTAGCGGCCCAGGTAGATCTCGTGCAGGCGCACGGGGATCAGCTCGTTGATGAGCTCATCGTCAACCGATACCTTCATCATGGCCGCCAGCACGATCGAGCCGACCCACAGCGACAGGATCGTATAGAACGGCGCCATGGCCGAACCGTAATTGCGGATCGGATAGACCGGCTTGCGGTCGAGCGCGACGGGGCCGGAAAGCGACACGGCCAAACCCTCGGGATCGTTGCCGATCATCGTCTTGATCGTGGCAAGGTCGTCCGACATCAGGGCGCCATCGAGCTCGTCCTTAAAGGCGCTGATCTTGTCCGATGCCTCACCCAGCTGATCGGAAGCCTTGTTGACCAGCGTCGCAGCCTTGGAGAGGCCCTTTGCGAGCGAGCCAGAGGCGTCGGTCAGACCGCTCACGGCGCTATCCAAGTCACCCGAGATACCGTTCAGGGAATCCAGAACGCCCGAAATGGTCTTCTTGAGCTCCTTGGCCTTAACCGAGAACGTGGAATCGTAGTCGGACTTGGCTCCCGAGATACCCGCCTTGGCATCGGCGATGGCCTGGTCGACCTCGGCACGCGAGTTGTTGACCTCCGCCATGCCGTCCGAAAGGGACTTTGCGGTCGCCGTCAGGTCCTTCGCATTGTTGCGGTACTCCACGGCAATTCTGCCCAGCGACGTCGCAGCGGACTCGAGACCGTCTTTGAGCTTGTCATCACTTACCTGGTCGGCAAGGTTACGGAGCTGATCGGTCATCGCATCGATATCGTCAGCACGCGTATTGAGCGCCGCTGCGGCTTCGTTGAGCTGAGACACCGTAAGGTAAACATGCTGATTCGCGGCATCGAATGCCTTCGCAAGCTCGGCGGACACGTTGTCGAACGAGCCCGCGCTTCCGTCAATCGCCGCGTCAACGGCATCGTTGGCGGCCTTGAGCGCTTCCTTGGAATCATTGATGCCACTCTTGGCGTGCTCCATCAGCTGCTTCGTCGACTCATCAACGGTGCCCGTCTGCTTGAGCATGCCGCCCGCCGATGTCAGTGAATCGGACGTGGAGCTCAAAATGCCCGCGAGCGACGTCGCACTCGCCTGAACGTCCTGCAGGTCCTCGACCGAATCGCCCAGCGTCGAGGACAGATTGGCGATAAAGCTGCTCACCTGGTCGGTACTCATATAGTCGAGCAGGCTGGACACCGTCTTAAGGCCGATGGTCGTGATGGTCTTGGTAAAGGTCTCGTTGACCTGACTCTGGACGGCGCTCGAACCCTTTTCAGTCACGATCTGTGCGATGGCGTTGGCCTTCTGATTCTCATAGAACTCGATATCGGCGTGCTTCACCTCGGTCGAGAAAAGCGTCATCATGTCGGCGCTAAACGTTTTAGGGATAACGACGGCAGCGTAGTACGCGCCCGACTTAACGCCCTCAATCGCCTTATCACGGTCGTTGAGGACGACCCAGTCGAAGTTCTCGTTGCCGCGCAGGGTGGCGGTTACGTTTTCGCCCACGTTGACCTCGACGGGAATCAGATCGCTCTCGTAACCCTCATCGGTGTTGACCACTGCAATCTTAAGGTTGCCGGTATTGCCGTAGGGATCCCAGCTTCCGGCGATGTTAAACCATGCATAGAGACATGGCACGATGATCAGGCCCATCACGACGACCATGCCGATCACGGAGCGAGACACGTTTTGGACATCGCGCTTAAACAGGTGCAGGATGTTTTTCATTTATGCCTCACCTCCTTTAGAGTGCTTGCCAAGCGGGGTGGTGTCCCCGTCGTTTCCGTTTACGTTGTCAGCGCCGTCGGCATCTTGAGCCTTACGATGCGCACCGATATGCGGCAGACGGCTCGTAGGCTGTTCGCCTCCCTTGGCGCCACGCTCGCTGGCGTTGAGACCAAACATGCGACGGGCGGCAGGGATCGCCGCCGTGTGCTCGCGCATCTCGCGGCGAAGGTCCTCGTCCGAAAGCGCCGAGATACGCATCTGGGTATTGAGGCTCGCACGGATGTATTCGATGTTGATGAGCCAGCCGCAGATGGCGATAACCGAAATAATCCAGATAACGAGCAGGATGATCTTGCCGTTATTGTCGATATCGAGAACCGTCGACAGGACAAAGAGCAGGACCTGAACGCCCACCACGGCGGCAAAACCGCCCTTGATGTAGTACGGGTAGCGATGTTCAAAGGCGACCGCATGATCGAGCAGTTCGCGACGATACGAATCGGAATCGAGCATGACACGCATGGCCGTGCGCAGCGAGTAGCGCTGGCGCGGCAGGTCATTGGACTCGCAGATCATCAGACCCGTCGTGGAAAGCTGCTTATCAAAGAGCAGATTGAGGTTGAGCAGCAGCGGACGCAGCTGCAAGCCAATAAAGAGTGCGATGGCAAGGAACACGCCCAGGATGCACAGGTTGAACAGGTAGTTGAACGAATACATGCCACCGACGGTCTCGCGCAGCAGGTTGATGCCATAGGTGAAGGGCAGCAGCGGATGCAGCCATTGGAAGAAGCCGGGCATCATCTCGATGGGATACATGCCCGACGAGCCGGGGATCTGCACAATGACGAGGATGACGCCAATGGCTTTACCGATATGCTTAAACGTGGTGGACAGCGCATAGATGATGTTGACGTAGGTGAACGAAATAGCGATGCCGCCCAGTACAAAGAGCAGCGGATTGACGCACTGAACGCCAATAACCAGATCTCCCACCGTAACGATGATGGCCTGCAACGCACCCAGGATCACCAGCAGCAGCCAGCGGCCAAAGTAGCCCTGACGCGCCGTAAAGCTACCGATGCCCTCGCGGTCGACCTCGAGTTTATAGATAGCGATGAGCACATAGCCGCCTACCCACAGCGCCAGATTGGTGTAGAAGGGCGCGATGCCCGAGCCAAAGCTCTTGACCGGATAGATTGACTTGGACGTCAGCTCAACCGGAGATGCCATGAAATCTGCCACGTCATTGACGTCGACGTCCATGAGGTCGGCTAACTCGCCCATAGACTCAGAGGTCTGCAGCGCCGCAATGTCATTGGCGGCGGTCGCGAGCTTGTCCTGAACCTTGGCAAGGGAGGCGTCGGTTTGGGACAGCGTGGTCTTTGCCTGCTTGAGCGTGGCGTCGAGCTGCGCCAGCGTGCCGCGCGCGCTCGCTATCGTGGGGGTCATACCCGACACAATGCCGGTCAAATCGCCCGAAACGGCGGCAAAGGAGTCAAGCGCGCTCGAAGCCTTCGGAAGTGCGTTCTGACCCAGATCGGTCTGAGCCTGACCGAGGTTAGCCGTACCGGTCTGAATTGCCGCGTTGAGTGCGTTGCTCGCGTTCGAGATTGCCGTAGCGTCGTTTGCCATGGCGCTCGACTGTGCAGAAAGGCCATCCTTGATGCTCTGCAGCTTCTGGTTTTGCTCGCGAAGCGAATCGATGGTCGATACAATGCGCGCGTCAATTTCCTCGGAACCTGTCGACGTGTCATTAACGAGAATCTCCAAGTGCCCGATAACGGCCTTATTGTGATCGATCGTCGCCTGGAGAGACTCGAGCGAGTTGTCGATGCGGGTGGTCGTAGATGTGACCGTACCCGTTAGCTTGCCAATCGCAGCGTTCGCGGAGGCTGACGTCTTGGTGAGTGCAAGGCTACCTTCCGAGAGTGCCTTGGAGAGCGAGGTGATAGAGTTGCCCGCCGTGGCGCGAGCCTCGCCCAGCAGGTCGTTGCCCTGGGAGATTGCCTGCGTCAGCGACGGTGCCTGACCTTGCAAGCCGGCAAGCGCCGCATCAGCCGAGGCGATAGCGCCACTCGTCTTATCGATGGCGGCATTCATATCGCCAATCGAATCGCGCACCTCACCCAAGGTGTCGGATGCCTCGGACACCGAACTTGTCAGCGAGTCCTGAGTCTGGGTTGCCTTGTCCTTTAAATCGACACCGGCATCCTTGGCGATGCCCGCTACGGTCTCGCCCACCGTGGAGACAAACTCCGAGTTGATCTGCTCCTCGATGGTGTTGGCACCGGTATCGGTGACCTTGGGCGCAATGGCGCTCTTCTTCTCATTGACGTAATAGGTGAGCTTCGGCTGATGGTAATTGCCATCGAGCATCGAGACAAGATTGTCGGAGAAGTTCTTGGGGATTACGATCGCAGCGTAGTATTCCCCGCTCTCGACACCCTCTTTAGCATCGGCAGCCGAGTCGACGAAGGTCCAGCCCAGCTGATCGTTTTCCTTGAGCTGGTCGACCACCTTATCGCCCGCATTGAGCTCGCCCACTAGGTCGTTCTGGGTGCCCTGATCGTTGTTGGCGATAGCGATTTTAATGCCCTGGGTGTTTCCATATGGATCCCAGTTAGCCACGATGTTGTACCAAGCGTACAGCGAGGGGATAACGCACACGCCCAGGGTAACCACCAAGGCGACGGGGTTCACAAGCAGTCGCTTAATGTCGCGCTTGAATATCGCAAAGGAGACCTTTGCATCGGATAGTTTGCTGCCGAGACTCACGCTTAGACCATCCATCCTGTCGTTGAATCAAATCGTACTATCAACAACCATTGTACGTAGGCGCTTTAGCGTCTCGAAGCACAATGGTATTGAGTTTTGCGGGTAGCAATATACTACGAAGATTAGTTAACGTACAGTTGTACAGTATCTTTAATTTCAGCAGGTCACAAAACCACAACCCGCACAAATTAGCAATCCGAATAGTCATCGGGGGCGTTCTTAAACGACTAGTCAAACAAGAACGTCCATTACAGTCGAAATTGTCAGCCCGGGCCCGTCTCGGG